>JADCHE010000051.1 GCA_020248665.1 Burkholderiales bacterium
GCTGGGGCGCGGTCGCGATCGGGCTGGTGAACACGCTCGCGTCGATCCTGCGGGGCACCGGCGACATGCGCGTGCCGTCGCTCGTGCTGCTCGCGGTGTCGGTGCTGCAGATCCTCGTCGGCGGCGCGCTCGGTCTCGGGTTCGGGCCGATCCCAAGGCTCGGCATGCCCGGCGTCGCGATCGGCCAGCTGGTGGCGTTCGGCGCGGGCACGGTGTTCCTGCTGTGGTGGCTCGCGAGCGGCCGCGCGCGGATCCGGCTTGGATGGCGCGGCGTCGCGCTGCGCGGCGAGCTGTTCGCCGACATCCTCAAGGTCGGCGCGCTCGCCTGCCTGTCGCCGGTGCAGTCGGTGCTGACGGTGCTGATCTTCACCGCGCTCGTCGCGCGCGTCGGCGTCGACGCGCTCGCCGGCTACGGCATCGGCCAGCGGCTCGAGTTCCTGCTGATCCCGATCGCGTTCGGCATCGGGGTCGCGTCGGTGCCGATGGTCGGCATGGCGATCGGCGCCGGCGACGTGGCCCGTGCGCGTCGCGTCGCGTGGACCGCCGCGAGCGTGTCGGCGGTGATGCTCGGCGCGCTTGGCGCGGTGGTGTCGGTCGCGCCGGACCTGTGGGCGCGGCTCTTCACGCAGGACGAGGCGGTGCTGGTCCACGCACGCTCGTACCTGCGCTGGGCCGGCCCCGCGTTCGCGGCCTTCGGTTTCGGGCTCACGCTGTACTTCGCATCGCAGGGCTCGGGCAAGGTGCTCGGGCCGGTGCTCGCCGCGACGCTGCGGCTCGCGGTCGTCGCCATCGCCGGCGCCTGGCTCGGCGCGCACGGCGCACCCGCGTGGCAGTATTTCGCGCTGGTCGCGGTCGCGATGGTCGTCTACGGTGCGGGCACCGCCGCGTCGGTGCGCCTCACCCGCTGGGAGGCGCGAGGCGGGCCGGCGCCCGCCGTGCCGACGTCCCCGTTCCGTCCCGCCCCCGCCGCGGCCGAGCCCGCGAAGCCGATCGCGCCATGACCGACTCGCACGCCGCGCCGCATCCCTTCGACGCCGCGATCGCGCTCGAGCCCGCCGGCGACGGCCGCTTCCGCGGCGAGCCGCACCCGGCCTGGGCGAACATGGTCGGGCCGTTCGGCGGCATCACCGCCGCGACGATGCTCAACGCCGTGCTCGCGCACCCGGCCCGGCTCGGCGAACCGGTGGCGCTGACGGTCAACTACGCGAGCGCGCTCGTCGCGACGCCGTTCGAGATCGAGGCGCGCGCGGTGCGCACCGGCCGCAGCGTGCAGCACTGGGTCGTCGAGCTGGTGCAGGACGGCGAGGTCGCCGCGACCGCGACCGCGGTGCTCGCGCTCCGCCGCCCGACCTGGGCGGCCGACGAGCTCGGGATGCCCGCGGTGCCGCCCGCCGACGAGGTGCCGGTCACGCCGACGTTCTCGAAGGTCGAATGGCCGAAGCGCTACGAGCTGCGCTTCCAGGCCGGCCCGTGGCCCGACCTGCGCCTCGACGCGGAGCTGCCCGACTCGCTGAGCACGGTGTGGATCCGCGACGAGCCGCCGCGTCCGCTCGACGCGCCGTCGCTCGCGGCGATCTGCGACGTCTTCTATCCGCGCACGTTCCGCCGTCGCCAGCGCTTCGTGCCGGCCGGCACGGTGACGATCACCACGCACTTCCACGCCGACGCGGCCGAGCTCGCCGCGCAGGGCGCGCGGCCGGTGCTCGGCGTCGCGCGCGGGCTGCGCTACGCGAGCGGGTTCTTCGACCAGCGCGCCGAGGTCTGGAGCGACTCGGGGCGGCTGCTGGCGAGCTCGATGCAGTCGGTCTGGTTCAAGGAGTAGGGGCCCGCGGGCGCCCGGGCCCCGGGTGGGCCGCTGTGTCCGCGGCGCGACGGCCCCGTCTGGTCGAGGCCATTCTCCGCGGTCGGCCGACCGTTCGGAGACTACGCTTGGCGTCCGGTCGCGCGCCTCGTCGGCGAACGCCCGGCCCCCGTACCGTCCTCCGCCTCCGAGTCCCCGACCGTGTCCGCACCGCTCCGATGTCCCGCCCGGCCCGCCGGTCGCTGCCCCGCGCTCCAGCGCGGCTCGATCCTCGCCCAGCTCGCGATCCTGCTCGCCTCGATCGGCGTGATAGCGCTGGCCGTGCTGCAGCTGCTGCGCTCCTGAGCGAGCGCGTCGCGCCCGGGCGGCTCAGGCCGCCGCCCAGTCGCCCGACTTGCCCCCGCGCTTCTCCAGCAGCCGCACGTCCGAGATCACCATCCCGCGGTCGACGGCCTTGAGCATGTCGTAGACCGTCAGCAGGCCGACCTGCACGGCGGTGAGGGCTTCCATCTCGACGCCGGTACGGCCCTCGCACTCCACGGTCGCGGTGCACGCGACCGAGTGCGCCGCCTCGTCGAGCGCGAGGTCGACGGCCACGCGCGTGAGCGCGATCGGATGGCACAGTGGGATCAGCTCGGACGTGCGCTTGGCGCCCTGGATCGCGGCGATGCGCGCGATCCCGAGCACGTCGCCCTTCTTCGCGGTGCCGTCGCGCACCAGCACGAAGGTCGCCGGCTGCATCGCGATGCGGCCGGTGGCGACCGCGATGCGCCGTGTGATGGCCTTGTCCCCGACGTCGACCATGTGGGCACGGCCCGAGGCGTCGAAGTGGGTCAGCGGCGATCCCGGCGGGGCCGACGGCGTGTCGCGGGACGAGGAGGCGCTCATGGCGCGCCTATCATAGCAACATGGATCGACGCCCCAGGACGGTCACGCGACGCGCGCGAGCGCTCGCCGCAGCGCTCGCCGCGAGCCTCGCGCTCGGTCCGGCGCCGGCGCTCGCGCAGATCGAGAACCTGCCGAAGCTCGGCGATCCGTCGGGCGACGAGTTGTCGCCGCAGGCCGAGCGCCGGCTCGGCGAGTCGGTGATGCGCGAGGTGCGTCGCGACCCGTCGTACCTCGACGACGCGGACGTGGTCGACTACCTGAACCGGTTCGCCGCGCCGCTGGTCGCCACGCCCGCGGCCGGCGGCCAGTCGTTCGACTTCTTCGCGATCGCCGACCCGTCGATCAACGCGTTCGCGCTGCCCGGCGGCTTCATCGGCGTGCACACCGGGCTGCTGATGGCGGCCGAGTCGGAGTCCGAGGTCGCCGCGGTCCTCGCGCACGAGATCGGGCACGTCACCCAGCGGCACATCGCGCGGATGCTCGCGCAGCAGAAGCAGGTGTCGATGGTCGCGCTCGCGACCACCATCCTCGCGCTGCTCGCCGCGCGCGCGAACCCGCAGGCGGCGATGGGCGGCGTGATGCTCGGCGACTCGCTCGCTCGCGGCAGCATGCTGTCGTTCTCGCGCGAGGCCGAGCGCGAGGCCGACCGCGTCGGCTTCGAGATGCTGCGCCAGGCCGGCTTCGACTCGCAGGCGATGGTCTCGTTCTTCATGCGGCTGCAGCAGGCGGGCCGCTTCTACGAGTCGAACGCGCCGGCCTACATCCGCAGCCACCCGTTGACCGGCGAGCGGATCGGCGACATGCAGCTGCGGCTGCGCGAGACGCGCTACCGCCAGCGGCCCGACTCGCTCGAGTTCACGCTGCTGCGCGCGCGGCTGCGCGCGACCGCCGATGACAGCCTCGAGGGCCGGCGGGCGGCGCGCGGCATCGCCGAGCAGTCGGTCAGGCAGAGCCCGAAGGCCGGCCCCGGACCCTGGTACGGGCTCGCGAGCATCGCCTTCGTGCAGCGCGACTGGCCGCGCGTCGACGCGGCGCTCGCGCAGGCGCAGGCGCTCGCCGGCGCGCCGCACCCGTACTTCGAGCTGCTCGGCGCCCGCGCCCGGCTCGGCGCCGGCGACGCGCGCGCGGCGGCCGACCGTGCGGGCAGGGCGCTCGCGCGCTTTCCCGACGCGCGCGGGCTGGCCCGCCTGCAGGTCGAGGCGCTGGTCGCCTCGGGCCAGCCGGCCGAAGGGGTCCGCGTCGCGCGCGATCACCTGCTGACCTGGCGCGGCGATGCGCGGCTGTGGCAGCTGCTCTCGCAGGCGCACGAGGCGCTCGGCCAGCGCGCGGACGCGCACCGCGCCGCCGCCGAGCAGTACGTGCTGCTCGGCTCGCCGATGTCGGCGCTCGACCAGCTGCGGCGCGCGCAGAAGGCCGGCGACACCGACTTCTACACCGCGTCGGTGATCGACGCGCGCATGCGCGACGTCGAGGCCGACGCGCGGCGCGAGTTCGAGGAGAGCCGCCAGCGCGGCGGCCCGCGCTGACGCCCGCGTATCGGCGAGTCAGCGTGGCGTGGGCTCGAAGCCGAGCGCCGTCGCGGGCGCGCCGTCGAGCGGGCGCACCGCGTGCTCGCCGAGCAGCCGAAGCGTGCCCGCGCGGCCGTTGTCGTCCGGCAGGTCGAGCTCGAGCGCACCGAGGTCGCGGTCATCGACGCAGCCGGGCCCGTGCTCGGTGACCAGCCACAGGTTGCCCGCGTCGTCGCTGGCCGCGCGCCCGATCCGCGCCGCCGGCCAGCCGGTGTGCGTGACCAGCGCCTGCGTGGGCGCCTCGCCGAGCACCCGGTAGTAGAGCGGTGCGAGCGCGAGGTCCACGAAGACGCGCTGCGGCCCGTTCTGCCAGTGCCAGCGACCCTGCCCGTCCGGGCCGTAGTTGCGGCCGATGAAGTCGACGATCGGCGGGCTGGTGATCTCGCTGCCTGCGCCGTCGCGCGCCTCGTCGAAGCCCGGCGCGCCGCGGTCGACCAGCATCCAGCGGCCGCGCCGCTCGAGCCGCAGCCAGCCGTGCACCGCCGGCACGTTCGGCCAGCGGGCCATCGACTGCCTCACCAGGTCATCGAGCGGCATGCCCTCAAGCTCCCGCGCGCGGCCCGAGCACCGCGTCGAAGTGGGCGAACAGCCGCGTCGGTAGCCAGTCGAGGCGCCCGGGCGGCGCGCCGCGCAGGAAGCCGACGTGTCCGCCGGTGGCCGGGTACTCGAGCCGTACCGCGCGCGACGCCTCCGAGGGCGGCGCGAGCGACGACGCCGGCATGAACGGGTCGTTCAGCGCGTTGATCACCAGCGTCGGCACCGCGATGCCGCCGAGGAACTGCCGGCACGAGGAGCGCCGCCAGTAGTCGACCGCATTCGCGAAGCCGTGCAGCGGGGCGGTCACCAGCTCGTCGAAGTCGAAGAAGTCGCGGCTCGCGGCGACGCGCGCGCGGTCGAAGAGTCCCGGGTGGCGGTCGAGCATCTCGAGGCTCTTGCGGCGAAGCGTCTTCAGGAAGCTCGCGGTGTAGAGCCGGTTGAAGCCCTTCGAGAGCACGATCGCGCCGGCGTTCAGGTCCTGGGGCGGCGACACCGCGGCTGCCGCCGCGACAAAGCCCGCGTCCGTGCCGCGCTCGCCGAGCCACTTCAGCAGCACGTTGCCGCCGAGCGAGACGCCCGCCGCCAGCAACGGGCCGGTGCGCCCCTCGGCCGCGCGGCGGGCCGCGAGCCGGCGCAGCACCCAGTCGGCCTCGTCGCTGTCGCCGGAGTGGTAGGCGCGCGGCATCCGGTTGAGCTCGCCGCTGCAGCCGCGGAAGTGGATCACCACGCCATCGGACCCGCGCGCGAGCGCGGCCGCCATCAGCGTGCGCGCGTAGTGGCTGTCCGAGCTGCCTTCCAGGCCGTGGAACAGCGCGAGCATCGGCCGCGACGACGGGCCGTCGGCAGGCACGCCCGGCGCGACCGCGTGGTCGAGGTCGATCCAGTCGCCGTCGGGGGCCTCCCAGCGCTCGCGACGGTAGCGCAGGGCGGGGCGCGGTGCGACCAGCGCGGGCCAGATCGTCTGCGCGTGCGCGCCGGGCAGCCAGAAGGGCGCACGGTAGTCGCCGGGGTCCGCGACATCGTCACCCCGGGCGCGCGAGGGCGGGTCGGCGAGCAGCGCCGCGCCGCGTCCGTCGCCCGACCCGATGCCGCCGGATCCGGCCATCGCGGCGCGCGTCAGTGCAGTCGGCCGGGCGGCGGGCGTCGCGGGTCCGCGTCCGGGCCGGCGCCATCCTCGTCGTCGGCCTCGGTCGGCCGCTCGACGACGAATCGGCCGTCGGTCCAGGCGGGCAGCGCGTCCGCGTCGTCATCGTCCCCGCCGGCATCCGCATCGGTCGCGTCCTCGGCGTCGGACACGCCCGCGTGGTGCACCAGGATCCGCCAGCCGCCGCCCGAGCGCACGAACACGTTGGTGGCGACGACCTCGACGGTCTCGGTGCCGCCGCGGCCGTCGACCGCGATGCGCTCGATCAGGCTGTGGACCGCGACGTCGCCGTTGAGCCAGGCGTGCACGCCCGCGACCGCGATGCGCACGCCCCCGCCCGCGAAGATGTCGCGGAATGACGCGAGGATCGCCTCGCGGCCGATCAGGCGGGGCCCGCCGGGATGGTTGCAGACCGCGGCGTCGTCGTCGGCCCAGAGGGCCATCATCCGATCGAGGTCGCCGTCGGCCATCGCGGCGTAGAACGCCCGCTCGGCAGCCTCGGCAGTGGGGTGGAGACGTTGCATGCGACCATGATCTTACCGGACGTCCC
>JADCHE010000052.1 GCA_020248665.1 Burkholderiales bacterium
AGAAGGTGACGTTCGCCGCCGACACGTTCTTCGACTTCGACAAGTATGTGCTGAAGCCGGAAGGCAAGGCGAAGCTGGATGACCTGGCTTCGAAGATCAAGGACATCACGCTGGAGGTGATCATCGCCGTGGGTCACACCGACTGGATCGGTACCTACGAATACAACGAGAAGCTGTCGCTGCGCCGTGCGGAAGCCGTGAAGGCCTACATGGTGAGCAAGGGCATCGAAGCCAACCGCATCTACACCGAAGGCAAGGGCGAGAAGCAGCCCGTTGCCGACAACAGGACCGCGGAAGGTCGTGCCAAGAATCGCCGCGTGGAGATCGAGGTCGTCGGTACCCGCCCGATCAAGCGCTGATCGGAACGCCGCGATCCGCGGAGCCCCCGGGCTCCGCGCTTCGGACGCCCCGCCTCGCGCGGGGCGTTTTCTTTTGGAGCCCGCCGCGTCCTTAGAATGGTGGTCCCGAGCAGGACGATGCAGCACATGAACACCACCGCCTCCGACACGGCCGCGCGCCCCAACGCCGACGACGCCGAGATCGCCAAGTTCCAGGCGCTCGCCGCGCGCTGGTGGGACCCGAACTCCGAGTTCCAGCCGCTGCACCGGATCAACCCGCTGCGGCTCGAGTGGATCGACCGGCTCGCGGGCGGCCTTGCGGGGAAAACCGCGATCGACGTCGGCTGCGGCGGGGGCATCCTCGCCGAGGCGATGGCGCGCAAGGGTGCGACGGTCACCGGGATCGATCTCGCCGACAAGCCGCTGAAGGTCGCCGAGCTGCACGGGCTGGAGTCGGGCGTCGCGGTGCGCTACGAGAAGGTCGCCGCCGAGGCGATCGCCGAGCGCGAGCCGGGCGCATACGACGTGGTCACCTGCATGGAGATGCTCGAGCACGTGCCCGACCCGGCCTCGACGGTCGCGGCCTGCGCGCGGCTCGCGAAGCCCGGCGGCCGCGTGTTCGTCTCGACGCTGAACCGCAACCCCAAGTCTTTCCTGTTCGCGATCGTCGGCGCGGAGTACGTGCTGAACCTGCTGCCCCGCGGCACGCACGAGTACGCCAAGTTCATCCGCCCGTCCGAACTGATCTCGGCCGCACGCCGCGCGGGCCTCGAGCAGGACACGATGATCGGCATGACCTACAACCCGCTGACCCGCGAGTACCGTCTCGTCGAGGGCGACGTCAGCGTCAACTATCTCGTCGCGTTCAGCCGGCCGGCGTGAGCGCGCCCCGCACCCGATGAGCGCATTCGCCCGCCTCGCCGCGCCGCCGCGCGCGGTGTTCTTCGACCTCGACGGCACGCTCGCCGACACCGCGGCCGACCTCGCCGCGCCGGTCAACGCGATGCGCCTCGAACGCGGGCTCGAGCCGCTGCCGCTCCCGGCTCTGCGGCCATACGCGTCGATGGGCGCGCGCGGGCTGATCGGCCGCGGCCTCGGCGTCCCCAAGGAGGACCCGAGCTTCGAAGCGCTGCGCGCCGACTTCCTGCGCCGCTACGAGGCCGCGATGGTCGTGCACACCCGCCTCTTCGACGGGATGCCCGAGGTGCTCGACGCACTCGAGCGCGCCGGGGTCGCCTGGGGCGTGGTCAGCAACAAGGTCGAGCGTTACGTGCGCCCGATCATGGCCGAGCTCGGCGTGCTCGCGCGCGCAGCGACCGCGATCGGCGGCGACACCACGCCCTTCGCCAAGCCGCACCCCGAGCCGCTGCTGCACGCAGCGCGGCTCGCGAACGTCGCGCCCGCCGACTGCGTCTATGTCGGCGACGACCTGCGCGACGTCGAGGCGGGCCGCGCGGCCGGGATGCTGACGATCGCGGTGGCCTACGGCTACTGCGGCGAGGGCGAGCCGCCGGGTGCCTGGGGTGCGGACGCGCTGATCGGCCACCCGGCCGAACTGCCGGCGCTGCTGCGGCTAGGCCGCTGATCCGCGGGTCGCGCCCGCGGTCGCGGGCTCCCGAGGGCAAGACCGCCGGCCGCGACCTCCTCTAGAATGGGCCGGGAGCCCCCGATGCCCATCTACGTGCCCCGTCCGAGTCGACCCTGTGGCCGCACGCGCCTCCCGCCGGCGGCCTCCGCCCGGCGATCGTCGCCCGTCGGGCGGGAGCGCCAGCACGGCCGCATCGCGCGCGGCCTCGCCTGGGGCGGTCTCGCGCTGGTGCTGCTGCTCGGCGCGCTGCTCGCGGCGCTGACCTGGGGGCCGAATCTGGTGCGCGACCGGATCGCGCGCTACGGCGGCGAGGTGATCGGCCGGGAGGTCGGCATCGGGCGGATCGACGTGTGGCCGTTCGCCGGGCGGCTGGTGCTGTCGGGCCTGTCGATCGCGTCGAACGAGCCCGGCCGGCCGATGGTCTCGGTGCCGCGGACTACCGTCGAGGTCGATCCCCTCGCCTACCTGCGCGGCAAGGTGGTCGTGCGCGGCGTGCAGCTCGACGGGCCGAAGGTGCGCGCGGTGCGCACCGGCCCGAAGCGCTTCGACTTCTCCGAGGTGATCGAGCGTTTCGAGAACCGCCCGGCATCCCAGCGCAGGACGGTCTGGCAGCTCGACCACGTCGGCATCACCGACGGCATGGTCTCGCTCGAGGATCGGATCGTGCGCAAGACCTCGACGCTCGACATCGCGAGCTTCGCGCTGCGCGGCCTGACGAACGACGAGGACCACGTCGACCAGGCCTCCACGCTCGACGCGACGATGCGCCTCGACGGGCGCCCGGTCGTCGTGAAGGCCCGGGCGACGCCGTTCGCCGGCCGGCCGGCCGGCGACGTCGATCTCAGGGTCGACGCGCTGCCGCTGGTGCCGTGGTTGCCTTACCTGCCGCTGCCCGTCGACGTCCGTCCGGCGTCGGGCGCGCTCGACGTCGACCTGCGCGCCGGATGGCGACCGAGCCAGCCGCCAGCAGAGCGCGCAGTGGTCGAGGGCCGCGTCGCGATCGGCGAGCTCTCGGTCCGCGACGCAGCCGGGCGCGAGCGGATCGGCGTGGACGCGGTCGAGGCGAAGCTCGCACCCTCGGCGCCGTTGGGGGGCACGGTACGCCTGACCGCGCTCGCGGTGAGGGGCCTGCGGATCGACGACGGGCGCACGGCCGACGGGGCGTTCGAGTGGCCGTCGGGTAGCGGAGCCCGGTACGGTCCGGACGGGGCGACGGCGGCTGCGACGACGGCCACGGCTCCCGCTGCGGTGCCTCCCGCCGCGCCCTCCGCGGCGTCGTCCGCGGCGTCGACCGCAACGCCCGCCGGGCCCCGCGCGCTGCGCGTCGACGCGCTGACCGTCGACGGCGCGAGGCTCGTGTGGCGCGACGCCACGCTGCCCGCCCCGCTCGAGCTGCGCGTCGAGCCGCTGAAGCTGGTCGCCGAGGCGATCGAGATCGCCGACCTGTCGAAGCCGACCGAGTTCCGCGGCCGCGCGCGGCTCGACGCGACGGTCGACGGCAGCGCGACGCTCGCGTTCGAGGCGACGCTCGACGGCGCGGCCGGCCGCGGCGAGGCGACGCTCGCGAACCTCGACGTCGCGCGCTACGCGCCGCTCGCCGGACCCGCGCTGCGCGCGCGCGTCGAGCGCGGCACGCTCGGCGCGCGCGCGAGCCTCGCCTGGAACGCGGACGGCCCGACGGCGACGGTGACAGACAGCGGCGCCGAGCTGGCGGGCCTGCGCATCGTCAAGGACGGCTCGCAGCCGGCCGAGGTCGACACCATCGCGCTCGCAGGGCTGAAGCTCGATCCGGCCGCGCGCACCGTGGAGATCGGCTCGGCGAAGGTCGCGGGTGCCCGGATCGCGGCGCGACGCGACCGCGAGGGCCGCATCGACCTGCTCGACTGGTACGTGCCGGCGCCGGGCACGCCCGCGCCGGCCGCGTCGCCCTCGCCCGCCTCGGCGCCCTCCCCGTCCCCGCCCTGGGCGGTGCGCGTCGCCAGCGTCGAGCTCGCGTCGATCCAGCTCGACTACGACGACGCGCTGATCGCCAAGGACCGCAAGCTGCCGCGCGTGACGCTGAATGCGAAGGCGACCGAGCTGACGCTCGATCCGGGCGCGCGCGTGCCGTTCGAAGCCAGCGTCGCGCTCGCCGACGGCTCGAGGCTGTCGGCGCGCGGCGCGCTGCGGCCGGCGCCGCTCGACCTCGATGCGCAGCTGCGGCTGCAACGGCTCACGGTCACGCACTTCGACCCGTACCTCGAGCCCTACGTGAACGTCGCGCTCGCGAGCGGCCAGCTGTGGAGCAGCGGACGACTCCGGGTGTCGAGCGCGCAGGACGGTACGGTGTCGCGCCTCGGCTACGACGGCGAGCTGTCGTTCAACGAGTTCCGCGCGATCGACAAGCAGACCGGCGACGACTTCCTGCGCTGGTCGGCGCTCGCGCTGCCGTCGGTGAAGATCGACTGGCGCCCCGCGCGCCCGGGCGACAGCCTGATCGAGATCGGCGCGGTCGCGTTCGTCGATTTCTACGCGCGGATCATCCTCGGGCCGGACGGCCGGCTGAACCTCGCCGACCTCATCGTCGACCGCGACCGCGAGACCGGTACCGCACGGCGCTCGCTGACCGAGGCGTCCGACGCACGCCCCGCCCGGCCCGCCGCGCCGGCGTCCGCCACGACGGCTGCCGCACCCACGTCCGAGGAACGCGAGCGCGAGGTGGCGACCGGCCCGACGAACATGCTGCCCGGTGCCGGCGGCAAGCGCGAGGCGACGATCGCCGCGGGCAGCGGCGGCGCGCGGCCGACGATCCGCGTCGGCACCATCCGGATCGCGAGCGGCAACGTCAACTTCACCGACCTGTTCATCCGGCCGAACTACACGGCGAACCTCACTCAGCTCGTCGGCTCGATCGACGCGCTCGCCAGCGACCGCAGCGAGCCGTCCGACGTGCTGATCACCGGCCGGGTCGACGACGACACGCCGCTCGAGATCACCGGCAAGATCGCGCCGCTCGCGCAGAGCCGATACCTCGACCTTCGCGCGGTCGCGCGCGGCTTCGACCTGCCCAAGCTCAGCCCCTACTCGGGCCGCTGGGCCGGCTACGCGATCGAGAAGGGCAAGCTGACCGCCGACGTCCGCTACCGCATCGAGGGCGACCGCCTCGCCGCGGAGAACAAGCTGGTCATCAACCAGCTGACCTTCGGCGACAAGGTCGAGAGCCCCGACGCGACCAGCCTGCCGGTGCGGTTCGCGGTCTCGCTGCTGAAGGACCGCAACGGCAAGATCGACCTCGACCTGCCGATCTCAGGCACGATCTCCGATCCGCAGTTCTCGGTCGGCGGCCTGCTGTGGCGGGCGATCGGCAACCTGATCGTCAAGGTCGTCACCTCGCCGTTCTCGTTCCTCGCGTCGCTCGGTGGCGGGGACGCCGCGGAGCTCAGCCACATCGCGTTCCCCGCGGGCGGCGCGACGCTCGACGACGAGGACCGCTCGCGCCTCGACGCGCTCGCGCGCGCGCTCGAATCGCGGCCCGAGCTGTCGATCGAGATCGCGGGCGTCGGCGACCCCGACGGCGATCGCGCGGTGATGCAGCGCGATCGGCTCGAGCGCGCGCTGCGCGGCGCGAAGCTCGCGCAGCTGCGCCGCGCGAACCCCGGGGGCGAGTTGCCCGCGCTGTCCGAGGTGAAGCTCGAGGACGCCGAGCGGCCGCAGCTCCTCGAGCGCGCATGGCGCGATGCGAAGCTCGACGCGGGCTCGGGCGGCAAGGTGCCGACGCCCGACGAGCTCGAGCGGGCGCTGGTCGCCGCGTCGCCGGTCGCGACCGAGGAGGTCAAGCAGATCGCGCAGCGGCGCGCGCAAGCCGCGCGCGATTACCTGCGCGACGCCCGCAAGCTCGCCGACGAGCGCCTGTTCCTGCTCGCACCGCGGATCGCCGAACCCGACGACGCGCGCCCGCCCGCGCGCACGGACTTCTCGGTCAAGTGAAGGACACCCCCGTGGCCACCGATTCGAACGACACGCACCGCAAGACCGTCGGCTACCTGCTGTGGATCTTCGGCTTCACCGGCTCGCACCGCTTCTACTACGGCAAGCCGGTCACCGGCACCATCTGGTTCTTCACGCTCGGCCTGCTCGGCATCGGCTGGTTGATCGACCTGTTCCTGATCCCGTCGATGGACCGCGGCGCCGACCGCCGCTACGCGACCGGTCCGGTGGACTACAGCATCGCGTGGCTGCTGCAGACCTTCCTCGGCGTACTGGGCCTGCACCGCTTCTACCTGCGCAAGTGGTTCACCGGCCTGCTGTGGCTGCTGACCGGCGGCCTGTTCCTGGTCGGTTGGCTCTACGACTTCTGGACGCTGAACGGCCAGGTCGACGAGATCAACCGGCGCGGGCGGACCCTGACCTGAACGGCGCCCCGCCGCGGCGCAGGGCGCCCGGCCGCCGGGCGGCGCGCCTCAGCGCCCCGAGAACGTCGGCGGCCGCTTCTCGACGAAGGCCTTGGCCGCGCCCTTGTGGTCGTCGGTCTCGAAGGTGCGGATCATGTGGATCGCCTCCGAGTCGAGCGTCTCGGCGAGCCCCGCGCGCTGCGCGACGTTCAGGTTGCGCTTCATGTAGCCGACCGCGACCGTCGGCAGCGACGCCAACTCGCGAGCGTACGCGCCGGCGGCCTCGGCGAGCCCGTCGTACGGCGACAGGCGGTCCACCATGCCGAGCCGCAGCGCCTCGTCGGCCTGCACGACGCGCCCGGTGAAGTAGAGCTCGCGCGCCTTCGAGGCGCCGACCAGCTTCGACAGGAAGTAGCTGCCGCCGAAGTCGCCGGAGAGGCCGATCTTCGAGAATGCGGTGGTGAACTTCGCGTCGTCGGCCGCGATCCGCAGGTCGCAGGCGAGCGCGAGCGACAGGCCCGCGCCGGCCGCGGGGCCGGGGATCACCGCGAGCGTCGGCTTCGGCATCTCGTGCAGCCAGCGTACCGCCTCCATCCTCGCGCGCAGATCGGTGACCTTCTCGTCGAAGCTCGGCTGCGCGTCGGCGCCGCCGCCGGCCGCGCGCTGCGCGAAGCCCTTGACGTCGCCGCCCGAGCAGAACGCGCGGCCCGCGCCGGTCAGCACGACGACGCGCACCGTCGGGGCGAGCGCGAGCCGGGCGAGCGACTCGGCGAGCCCGGTCATCATCGCGCGCGACAGCGCGTTGCGGGAGTCGGGGCGGTTCATCGTCAGCGTCGCGATGCCGCCGTCGACGGACTCGAGAAGGTCCTGCGTCATGGGGGTCTCCGTATAGGGGGGGGGGGGGAGCGGTGCGTCGCCGAACATAGCGGATCCGGCGCGGCCCCGCTCGCCGGGGCCGCCGATCCCGGTCAGGACGGGGCCGCATACGCGTCTAGGAAGGCGCGCAGCAGCGCGTCGAGATCGGCCGGCGCGACGACGTCGACGCCGGCCGCGATCGCCCGGCCGCCGCCGCCAGGGAAGCGCCGGCAGAACGCGTCGGCACTCGTCGCCGCACCGGCGGGCACCCGCAGGCTGATCGTGCACGCCCCGTCGGCACGCGGCACGACGATCGCGTGCGCGCGCCGCGGGTCGCCGGTCGCGAGCCGGTTGCCGAAGGCGCCGCGCACGCGCCGCGCCCACGGCGCGTCCGGCAGCCGCCAGACCGCGGCACCGGCGGACGCGGCCCACGCCGGCTCCGCGCACGCACGCTCCAGGTCCTCGCGGCAGGTCGCGAGCAGCCGCGCGCAGCCGGGCCCCTCGGCCTCGAACGCGAAGGGATCCGCGTGGGGCGCCATCGCGCGGCGCAGCTCGGCCGGATGCATCGGGAGATCGGCGACGTCGTCGCCGTAGGCGTTGTAGTTGAGCGCTTCGCCGAGCTCGGCGAGCGCCGCGGTCCGCGCCTCGTCCAGGCCGGCCGCCGCGCAGAGCGCGCGGGCGCGCGCGTGGAGGTTGTCGCCGAACGCGCCGACCGCGGCCCACAGCGGGAAGCGGTGGCCGAGCCGCGCGTCGACGATCAGCGACGTGCAGGTCGACGCGCGCGTGTCGATGCAGGCGTCGAGCGCCGGGTGCGCGGGCGGCGTGCCCGCGTAGTGGTGGTCGAACCAGCGCACGCGCGCGCCCGCCGCGAGCGTCGCCTCGAGCGCCGCGCGATTCGAATGCAGCGACACGTCGAACACCGTGACCTCGTCGCCGGCCGCGGCGCGCACCCGCGCGAGCAGCGCGACGTCGCGCTTCGCGCCGGTGACCGCGACCGCGTCGTCGGCCGGCTCGGCGAGGCGCCACTGCTGGACCGCGCACAGCCCGTCGGCGTCGCCGTTGAAGACGTCCCAGCGGGTCATGCCGCCCGCCCCTCGACGTGGGCGCGCCATGCGGCGGCGACCGCCTCGCGCGTCGGCGCGACGGTCGCATCCCAGCGCATCGTGCGCGCCGCCTCGTCGTCGCCCGGTGGCCGGTACGCCCGCAGCTGTGCGTCGAGCACCACCAGATCGGCGTCCGACGCGTCCGTGCCGGCCGCCGCACGCGCCGCGAGCCGCGCGCGCAGCAGCGCCACGGGTGCGCGCACGTCGACGACCGCGAACGAGGCGCCGGCCGCGTCGGCGAGCGCCGCGAACGCATGGCGCTGCGCCGCGTCGAGGAAGCTCGCGTCCACCACGACGCTGCGGCCCCAGCCGAGCAGCCGCCGCGCGAGCGCCGCGAGCCGCGCGTAGACCGCGTCGCGCGCGGCCGGCGCGTAGAGCGCGCCGCGCGCGCCCTCGCGCGCGGTCGCGTCGAGCCCGGCGGCGCGCTTGCGCTCGATGTCCGAACGCAGCCGCACCGCGTCGAGCTCGGCGGCGAGCACCGCCGAGACCACCGACTTGCCCGAGCCCGAGAGGCCGTGCATCGCGACCAGCACCGCGGGCCCGCGCACCGCGACGGCCTCGGCGGTGCGCAGGTAGGCGTCGCATCGGGCCGCACCGCCACCCGCCGGGTCGCGCACCGCGTCGAACGCCGCGACCTTGGCGCGGACCGCCGCGCGGTACGCGGCGCCGTCGTCGAGCAGCGCGACCGCCTCGACGTCGCCGGTCTCCTGCAGCCAGCCGTCGAGCAGCGCCGCGCCGAGGTCGCGCCGGCCCGCGTGATGCAGGTCCATCGTCGCGAATGCGAGCTCGTCGGCGACGTCGCCGATCCGCAGCGCGGCGTCGAACTCGAGGCAGTCGAAGGGCACCGGCACGCCGTCGATCGTCACGATGTTGCCGAGGTGCAGGTCGCCGTGCCCGTCGCGCACGAACCCGTCGCGGTCGCGCGCGTCGCGCAGCGCGGCGAGCCGCGCGTGCCGCGCCTCGGCGTCGCGGCGCAGCAGCGCGAGCCGGTCGCGCCCGGCCACGCCGCGCAACGCCGCCAGCGTTTCGAGGTTGTCCAGCGTCCGCGCGTGGAACGCCGCCGCGGTGCCGTGGGGTGACGACAGCACGCGCGCGGCACGGTCGCGGTGGAATGCGCCCAGCGTCGTGCCGAGCGCCCTCGCCTCGTCCTGCGACACCAGGCCCGCGGGCACGCTGTGCGACCACAGCGCCGACTGCTCGAAGCGCCGCATCAGCACCGCGAGCTCGACACCGGGCGCCCAGGCTGGCTCGGGCGTGCCGTCGTCGACGGCCCAGGCCGGCCCCGGTCGCGGTTGGTCCGAAGGGCCCTCGATCGGCACCACGCCGAGGTACAGCGACGGCGCGAGCCGACGGTTCAGCCTGACCTCGCCGACGCAGAGCGCGCGCCGCACCGCGAGTGCGCTCAGGTCGACGAACGGCAGCGCGACCGGGCGCTTGAGCTTGTACGCGAGCCCCGCCGCGACCAGCACCGTCGAGACGTGCGTGTCGAGCCGCAGCGGCGGGACATCGCCGGGCGCGGCGAGCGCCTCGAGCAGCGCGACCGCTCGCCGCTCGTGCAGCGCGAGCGCGTCGTCGCTGCGGGCCCGGTCGGTCGGTGGCATCGGTCGATCCTACCGTCGAACGCGCCGGCGCGGGGCACGCGCCGGACCGGACGGCGCTACCGCGTCGCGTCCTCCGACGGACTCGCGCCGCGGCGCGGCAGCGTCGCCGACAGCGCCGCGCCGGCCAGGTTCACCGCGGCCGCGAGCATCATCGCGCCGTCGTAGCCGCGGGTGCGGTCGAAGAGCCAGCCGGCAACCATCGGCAGCGTGATCGCGGCCAGGCACCACGCCACGTAGATCTGCCCGGCGACGCGGCCGAACGCGTTGCGGTGCCAGTAGTGCGCGATCGCGCCGGCGGTCATCCCCGAGACCAGGCCGTAACCGCAGCCGATCATCGTGAGACCGGCGACCGCGGTCGCCGGCGACGGCCACGCGAGCAGCAGCAGCGAGCCGGCGAGCGCGAGCAGGTGCGCGCCCGCGCCCACGCGCGGCGCGGCGAACCGGTCGACCAGCCAGCCGCCGCCGAGCCGCGCCGCCGCGATCGCGCCGGTGACGAACGAGGTCGCACCCAGCGCGAGGCCCGCGCCCGCGCCGTACGCGCCGAGGATGCCGGCCGACTGGCTCATCACCGTCAGCCCCGCCGCGGCCGCGAGGAAGAACACGCCGAAGAGCCGCGCGAACACGTCCCAGCGGCGCGCGTCGTCGTCGGCGGGCGTCGCGCTCGCATCGCGCATCCGCAGGCCGGCCGTGCGGTACAGCAGCGCCGCGATCGCGGTCCCCGCGAGGATCACCACGGCGAGCGCACCGAGCGTCGCGCGCAGGCCGTGCGCCGCGATCGCCCAGCCGAGCAGCGGCGTGCCGATCATCGCGCCGGCCGGGTACAGGCTCACGTAGTAGCCGTTGACGAGACCGGTGCGCGTCGAGATCGTCTGGTTCATGCCCTGCTGCAGCGTGGTGAACACCACCCCGCCACCCAGCCCGAAGAGCACGCCGTAGCCGAGCGCGAGCTGCCCGAGCCCGTCGGCAGTGGCGGCCACGGCGAGGCCGCAGGCCGACAGCGCGCCGCAGCCGAGCAGCAGCGTGGCCGGCGGGAAGCGGCGGTACAGCCTGGGTGCGCCGACCATGCCGATCGTGAGCGTGATCGCGGCGAGCGAGAACACGAAGGCCATGTCCGCGCGGCCGATGCCGAGCATCCGCTCCATCGGGGCGAGGAACACGCTGTAGGCGTAGATCGTGCCGTAGGGCAGCGTCGGCACCGTGGCCGCGACGATCGCCGCCAGCGCTCGGCGGCCGTGCGCGGGATCGTCGAGCGCGGCGTGCGCGGTACCCATCCGCCGGATCCTACCGTCGGAGCGGTCGCCGGGGCGGATCGGGGCGATCCGGATCTTGAAATCCGCGCGAGCGCCTATACTTCGGAACTGAACACCGGGGCCGACCTGGTTTCGACGTGGGTATTGAAGCGTTTCAGTGCATGCCGAGGACTCTAGTGCCCTCGTAAATCCTTCTAGAAAACTTCAAACGCCAACGACGAGCGTTTCGCTCTCGCCGCTTAAGGCGTGAGCCGCTGCACCGGTCTGCCGATGGGCCGGGTCCCGCAAGGGACTGCAGCGTCATTCACATCGGATCGCGACCGGGCGGGTCACTTGCCCGGGAGCTAAAGAATAGGTGGCTGGTCTCCTTCCTAGCCTGCCCGTCGGCGCGGTCGGAGACGAGATCCAAACGACGCGGCTAAGCATGTAGAGCGGTTACGTAGAAGACTTGCGGACGCGGGTTCGATTCCCGCCGGCTCCACCAATCAAGAAGCCCCAACCACTCTCGGTTGGGGCTTTTTTTTCGTCTGATCGCGCCAGAAGCTGCGTGTTGTCGCGGGTTCGTGCGAAAGCCTGCGGACTTCGCCGATCGGCCATCTGGCTCAATCCCCGGCAGCCAGGTATCGGCGCACCGTGTTTCGGGCCACGCCCAGTTCGCGCGCGATCCGCTTCGCACCCCATCCCTTGCGATGCAGTTCAAGCATCGCCGCCACTTCCTCGGGCGTTCGTATCGGCTCGGTTCCCGGAAACCCTCGTTCCGGTCCAGCCTGCCCGACCTGCAGCGTCCTCTCCATCGATTCGACCTCCTTCTCGTCAGAGACAGGGGGTCAGTTCCTCGTGTCGTCCGGGGGTTAGTTTCCGATGTCGCCTGACACTGGTGAGTGGTTCAGCTCGTAACTGGTGCTGCGGCCACCCGCGTCTGATTTGCGCAGGACGCCACGGGCCAGCAAATCCGTGATGTCGCGCAGCGCGGTGTCCGGCGAACACTTGGCGATCGCCGCCCATTTGCCGCTGGAGAGCTTGCCGTCGAAGCCGTCCAGTAGCCGATTGACCAGCTTCACCTGTCGCTCGTTCAGCGGCGCAGAACCCGGTGCAGCCCAGCGCTGCCAGAACCGCGTCTTGGCCAGCACGGCATCGAGCGTGTGCTGGGCCTGATCGACGGCGCGATGCAGGGTTTCGAGAAACCAGGCGAGCCATTCGGTGACATCGAGTGATTGCTTCTGCGTTCGTTCCAGGATGTCGTAGTAAGCCTTGCGCTCCTGCTGGATCTGCGCCGACAGGCTGTAGAAGCGCTGGGGGCTGCCATCGGCGCGGGCCAGGAACAGGTCGCCGACGGCGCGTGCGATGCGGCCGTTGCCATCGTCAAACGGATGAAGAGTGACGAACCACAGGTGCGCCAGCCCCGCCTTGATCAGCGGTGGTTCGGTCGATTCGCTGTTGGCCCAGGTCAAGAAGCGACGGGTCTCGGATTCCAGGGCGTCGGCCGGCGGTGCTTCGAAATGCACGCGTTGGCGCCCCAGCGGTCCGGAGACCACCTGCATCGGACCCGTGGCATCGTCGCGCCAACCGCCCACTTTTATCCGGACCAAGCCTGAATAGCCGGTGGGGAACAAGGCGGCGTGCCATCCGAACAAGCGATCCCGGGTGACCGGGGCCTTGCTGTTGGCGGTGGCGTCGAGCACCATCTCGACCACGCCTTCGACGTGTCGGTCCACCGGGGCCAGGGCGCCGATGTCCACCCCGAGGCGGCGGGCGATGGAGGAGCGCACGGACTCGACATTGAGCTGCTCGCCCTCGATCTCGCTGGTCTTGATGACGTCCTCGGTCAACACCGATAGGCTGGCCTCGTCGCGCAGGGCCATGCCGACGTCGGCAAGTCTGCCCATCAATAGGCCCTGGGCGCGGCTGACATCGGCCAACGACCGGGCTAGGGCAGCCAGGTCGTAGCGCCAACTTGGCCAGTTGCTGGCCTGCCAGATGTAAGTGTAATCGCCGCCGTTCATGCGGAGATCATGAGTCGTATTCTCCGCATGCGCAAGTTATTCGCTGCAAATTATGCGGCGATAGATCGGCCTTTTCGCCGCACAGCGACCTGTGCGGACGCGGGTTCGGTTCCGCAAATGGGAATTGAACTGACCGTATCCTCGGCAGGATTGAGCTGCGGAGATTGGCAACTGGACCGCGTGCGTCGATTGTACTAACATTGCGCCTGTTGATCGAACAAGAGAGGCGCCGCCATGACTGCCATCGCATCCTCGCCTGCTGCCCGTTCCGCCCGCCTGGGCTTGCGCGCCACGCCGGAACAGGAGGCCGTGCTGCGCCGTGCCGCCGAGGTGGCCCACAAGTCGCTGACCGACTTCATCCTCGACAGCGCCTGCCTCGCTGCCGAGCAGACCCTGCTGGATCAGCGCCTGTTCATGGTTTCGGGCAGCCAGTACCAGGCCCTGATGGATCTGCTGGAGCGCCCCGAGCAGGCCAACGACGGCTTGCGTGACCTGTTCGCTCGCAAGGCGCCCTGGGACGCGAAGTGACGCTGCGGGCACCGGAGCCCCTGGCCTCGCAGCATCGGCTGGAAGGCTTCGACTGCGGCAAGCCTGCGCTGAACGATTGGCTGCTGCGGCACGCCCGCCAGGCGCAGGGCAGCGGCTCGGCCAAGACCTTCGTCGTGGCCGACGGTGATGACCGCGTCGCGGGCTACTTCAGCCTGACCGTGGGCCAGGTCGACACGCTGGAAGCGCCGGAGCGCATCCGCAAGGGCATGGGCCAGTACCCGGTGCCGGTGGTGATCTTGGCCAGGCTCGCCGTGTCACGCGAGCACCATGGCCGCGGGATCGGCGTCGGGATGCTTCAGGATGCGATCCGCCGCACGCTGGTGCTCGCCGAGCAGGCCGGTGTGCGGGCCATGCTGACCCACCCCATCGACGAAGATGCGGCGCGCCTCTACACCCGGTTCGGGTTCATCGCCTCGCCGCTGCGCGAGCAGCAATTGCTTCTGGTGCTCAAGGACGCGAGGAAGCACCTGTGATGGGCCCACCGCAGGCACGGGTCCGTGACTTCGCGGCTACCGGCGCGAGCGCGGAACCGCTTCCATTCCATGGCGAAGAAATTTGGCCGGAAAAGCAATGGCAGTGGTCGAGGGAGCGAGCATTGGCTGCATTAGCAGGACGTTGAAATATCCCGACGAAACACGATGGCCAGTCCCAGCATGAAGCTCATGCCAGATGCCCTTGTGGTCGTTGAGTCCGCGGTGTCGATGTCCGGCGCGCAATATGCCCGCCTTTTGCCGCGTTTCAGCAGTTTTCCGGCCATTTCCGGCCGCTCACGCATGCTGCGGGCGCAACTTGGCCAGCGAGCGCAACCGCGTGAGGTTGTACGCGGTCATTGTCAGCGTCAGCAACTGGTCGACTTTCTTCAGGCCGCGCACCATCACCTGGGGCTGCGAGGGCATGCCCGACATCACCCTGGACGTTGCGAGCTTCGCGGCGCTGGCGCTACCCGTCGACCGCGTCTTCATCACCGAGAACGAGACCAATTCCCTCGCCTTCCCGCCGGCTGCGGGCGCCATCGTCGTCTTCGGCGCAGGCTACGGTTGGGAACCGCTGGCGCGCGCCTCGTGGCTGCATCGATGCCAGCTGCACTACTGGGGCGACATCGATACCCGCGGATTCGCCATCCTCGACCAGCTGCGTGGCTACTTCCCCGGCGTGGCGTCCTTCCTCATGGACCGTGCGACGCTCCTTGCCCACCGCCTGCACTGGGGCGAGGAGCCCGACCCTGCGCGCCACGACCTGGCGCGTCTCACGCCCGAGGAGACGGCGGTCTATGACGACCTCCGATTCGATCGCCACCAGCCCCGGCTGCGTCTGGAGCAGGAGCGCGTGGGGTTTGGCTGGTTCTGCGATCGACTGGCCTGTCTCCCCTCGGGAGCCCTCGTGGCCCCGCCCCCTCGCTCGTAAGCTCGGGAGCCGCTTTTCCGCTGGGTACACTACCCGCCAGGTTCCCTTACGAACCCGCTCTTTCCCGCAGCATCCCGCGCCGGCCCGATCAATCTATGCATCACAGTAAGGGCGGGTTCGCGGGGTCAACCAAACACCACCAACTCGAAGGGCCCGGATACGCTCCGGGCCCTTTCCTTTTCCCGAGGTCCGCGTCGGTTCCACCTGACGAGCGCGGCGGCGCGGCAGGGCGGGGCGGGCGGCGAGCTTGACCTGTGCGTCGGGTTGGTGCGGCAATGAGGCTCCCTGCCCACCTTCCCGCCGGACCGTCATGCCCCCTACCCTCGCGCCCGCGCTCCTCGCCGCTGCGCTGCTGCTGCCTTCGGGCGCCGCGCCAGCCTCGGGCATCGAGCAGCGCGCCGTGCAGTTCGCCAAGGGCACCTCGTCCGCGACCGTCAAGGGGACCCTCGAGGGCGATCGCACCGTCGACTTCGTGCTCCGCGCGAAAGCCGGGCAGACGATGCGCGTGACCCTGGAGACGCGCCACCCCGCGCTGTACTTCAACGTGCTGCCGCCGGGCTCCGAGACGGCGCTGCACGTCGGGTCGTCCGGCGGCAACGCGTGGACAGGGAGCCTGCCCGCCGACGGCGAGTACCGGGTGCGCACGTACCTGATGCGCAGCGCGGCGCGACGCGGCGAGCGCGGCAGCTACGCGCTCACGATCGGTGTCGACGGCGCGGGCGGGGCATCGGCGCCCGTCGCGCCGAGCACCGACGCGAAGGTGCCGGGCACGCGCTTCCACGCGACCGGTCAGGTGCCCTGCGCGATCGGCGCGGCTCCGGACAAGCCCTGCGACTTCGGTGTGGTGCGCGGCGGCGCCGGGCGCGCCGAGGTGACCGTCACGTCACCCGGCGGATCCGCGCGCGTGCTCAGGTTCTCGGGCGCAACCGTGACTGCGGACGGCTCGGTGAAGGCCGAGAAGCGCGGGGACGAGTGGCGGATCGAGGTCGACGAGGTCGAGCGCTACCGCATTCCCGATGCGGTGGTGAACGGCGGCTGAGCGCGCGGAACCGGCGCCGTGCGCAGCGACGCGTCCACCCCGACTCCGGGCCCCGTGTCCCGGAGACGCCGGCCGCGCATGCGCGCCGCCCTCGCCGCGATCGCGACCGCGGCCGGCCTGCTGCTCGCCGGCTGCGCGACCCCGCCGCCGCCGCCCGCGCCGGTCCCCTCGTCCGCGCGTCCCCCGGCACCCGCCGGCCCGCTCGCCGACGCCGAGGCCGCGATCCGCGCGGCCCACGGTGCCGACGGCTCCGGCTTCGTCACGCTCGAGCGCGCGGAGGACGCGCTCGCGTGGCGGCTCGCGCTGATCGACTCGGCCCGCGACTCGCTCGACCTGCAGTACTACGTCTGGTTCGGCGACCGCGTCGGCCAGCTGCTGCTGGTGCGTGTGCTCGCGGCCGCGGACCGCGGCGTGCGGGTGCGACTGCTGGTCGACGACCTGAACACGATGCTGCACGACATGGGCACCGTGGAGGCGCGCGACGCGCTGCACGCCGCCCTCGACCGGCATCCGCACATCGAGGTGCGCGTCTTCAACGGCTGGCAGGGCCGCGACCTGCTGTCGCGCGTGGCCGAAGGCACCTGGCACTTCACGCGGCTCAACCGGCGGATGCACACCAAGCAGCTGGTGGCGGACAACCGGGCGGCGGTCATCGGCGGGCGCAACATCGGCGACGAGTACTTCGGGCTGAACGCCGACTTCAACTTCCATGACCTCGACGTGCTCGGCGTCGGGCCGGTCGCGCGCGAGGCGAGCGCGGTCTTCGACCGCTACTGGAACAGCGGCTGGGCGGGCCGGCTGGCGCCCGCCCCCGCGTCGACGGCGCGCCTGCCCGAGCCCTCGGCCGCGGCCGCGCGCGCGATCGCCGACCTGCACGCCGATCCGCGTGCGCGCGCGATCCTGGAGGGCCGCCGATCGTGGGCACCCGAGCTGTCGCGGCTCGCCGCCGCGCACCCCGGCCGCGGCCGGGTCTTCGCGGACCCGCCGTCGCGCGACGAGGCGGTGCGCAACCGGATGCCGGAGACCTTCCGCGCGCTGCTGCGCTCGGCACGCCGCGAGGTGCTGCTCGTCAACGCGTACATCATCCCGGACGAGACCTTCGTCGCCGACCTGCGCGAACTGAGCGCGCGCGGCGTGTCGATCCGGATCCTGACCAACTCGCTGTCCTCGCACGACGTGCCGGCGGTCAACAGCCACTACGAGTCGTGGCGTGGCGCGATCCTCGGCGCCGGCGCCGTGCTGCACGAGCTGCGCTCGGACCCGGCGATCCAGGCGACGCTGGTGGAAACCGCACCGGTGCGCGGCCGCTTCACCGGCCTGCACACGAAGGCGCTGGTCGTCGACCGCGAACGCAGCTTCGTGGGCTCGATGAACCTCGATCCGCGCTCGGAGGTCTTCAACGCCGAGATGGGCGTGATCGTCGACAGCGTGCCGCTCGCGCGCGAGCTGGCCGCCGCGATGGAGCGGGACATGTCGGGCGCGAACGCGTGGCGCGTCGCGCCGGGTCCGGACGGCGCGTTGCGCTGGACCAGCGACGCGGGCACCCTCGATCGCCAGCCGGCGCGCGACGTGTGGCAACGCGTCGCAAACGTGTTCTTCAAGCTCTTCCCGCCGTCGCTCTACTGATGCGCGCCGCACGCCCGCTCCGCTTCGCGCGCCGCGCGGCCGCGCTCGTCGCGACCCTCGCGCTGTCCGCCTGCGCGGGCTTCGTGCCGCAGCCGGGGCCCGACCCCGAGCCGGACTACCCGGTGAGCTACCGCCCGCTCACCACGCCGATCGTCGCGATCGGCGACACGCAGGAGCACGAGTCGACCGGCGTGCCGCTGCACGACAACGACAACGCGATCGACGCCTTCGTCGAGGTGACGCAGCGTCCGCCCGAGCAGCCGCTGTTCGGCCGGCGGATCATGGAGTGGGCGCTGCAGTCGCACCGCGACGAGCCGTTCCTGCACCTGGGCGACGTGATGGACCTGTCGTGCCGCTCCGAAGCGGAGCGGATGTCGCGCATCTTCTCGACGGCCGGCCGGTCCGGGGCGATCGTCCCGGGCAACCACGACGGCCTGATGTTCGGCGTCTACGGCTACAACCCGCTCGCCGCGCAGGCCGATCCGGGCGCGCTCAAGTGGGACGCCGCTTGCCGGCGCGGCGCGGGCTACGAGGACGCGCGCTACAAGTCCAGCCGCGAGTCCTTCACCAAGCGGGACTTCATCGCCCACTACCTCGAGACGCAGGCGCGCGGCCCGCATCCGCTGCCCGGGCTGACGCCGCCGCCGCCGACGGGCTCGCTGCGCGTGAGCTGGACGCATCCCGACGCGAACGCGTTCGTCTCGGCGATCCAGGCGCGACTGATCGACGGCGACGGCTACGCCGACTCGTTCGTCGCGCAGCGTCTGCGGCTGCCGCGCGCGCCGGAGGCCGATCGCGGCGTCGTGGTGATCGCGATCGACACGAACCAGGCCGGGCCGCTGGTGAGCGCATGGGACACCGCGATGGGCCGCAGCCCCGGCAGCGTCGGGCACGTGCGCACGGACCAGATCGACGCGATCCGCCCCTGGATCGAGCAGGCCGCGGCCGCCGGCGACATCGTCGTCTTCGCGGGGCACCACAACTGGGGCTCGCTCGGGCTGCCGAGCCGCGCGATGCTGCGCGAGCTGATGCGCGGCCTGGCGCATCCGCTCGTCTACCTGTCGGCGCACACGCACCGCGGCTTCTGGGCGGTGCACCGTGCGCTCGACCGCCGTCCGCTGCTCGAGCTCAACGTCAGCTCGCTGTCGGACTGGCCGATCGCCTACCGGCGCATCCGCTTCGCCTACGACGCGGTCGCGAACCGGCTGAAGGTCGAAGGCGAGCTGATGCCCGCGGGCGAACGGCCGCACGCGTCGGACGCCGACCTGCTCGCCGCCTGGCGCACGCAGACCTGCGAGCGCGCGGGCTTCCGCCCCGACTACCTGCGCATGGTCGAGAAGGGGCTCGTCGAGCGGCAGCGGGCGGCGCGGGGCGGTCTGCTCACCTGGCTGCGCGAGGAGTTCGCCGGCGAGTGCGCCGACTGCGAGCTCGACCGCTACGTGCGGGCCAATGCCTACCAGGACGAGATGCTGCTCGCGCTGATCGAGACCGGCCTGCACCTCGGCCCGGACGCCGCACCGCTCGAGGCGGCCCGGCTGCCCGCCCACTGCGGCCGGGACGGCTGGTACCGGTGCGCGACCCGGCTGCTCGCCGAGGCGCCCACCGACCTCGCGGGCCAGCGCGCGCTGTTCCGCCGGAAGGCCGCGGTGGTCGAGGTGATCGGCGACCGGCTCGACGACCTCGACGCGCCGCAGGCGAAGGCCTACATGACCTGCCGCGCGGTGCAGGCCGCGAAGGTGGACTTCGACGAGACGCCCGACGACCGCAACGTCAACCGGGGCGAGGCCAAGCGCCGCGCGGAGCAGTTCTTCCGCGTCGACGCGAGCGTGGGGATGCAGTGAGCACGCGACGCGCTCGGCCGCCGGCGCTCGCCGCGGCGCTGGCGGTCGGGCTCGGCGCCGCGGGCTGCTCGAGCGACACGCTGTTCGCCCCCGACCTGCGCTCGACCGTCGCCACCGCCACCGTGCCGTTCGCGCTGGTCGGCGGCACGGACGGCCGCGCGCGGTTCCGCGAGGCCTTCTGCGCGGCGGCCGGTCGCGAGCGCGCGTCGGCGCTGTCCGTCGAGGAGTGCGACGCGCTGCTCGTGCGGCTGCGCGACGCTGCTCGGCTACGCGAACGCCGACCACTGGACGATCGCGTCGAACCTCTCGGGCAGCGCGAACCCGATCGTGCGCGCGGCCGCGGGCGCGATGCCGTTCCCGCGGCGGGCGATGGTCGAGGCGCTCGTGGAGACGATCCGCGCCGATCTGGCCGCGGGCACGCCGGCCGGCGCACCGCGCGCCGTACGCTGAGCCGCGCTCGCCTGCCCGACGCCGGGACCCGGCCCGTCAGGGTGTCGGGACACCCGCGGGCGATCGCTCAGGGGCGCAGCTCGAGCCGCCCGTCCCGCACCGTCCCGCGCAGCGCCCGCCCGCCGGCGTCGAGCACCACGTCCGCGCCGCGTACCGTGCCCGCGACCGGTAACGCGCGGCCGTCGCGGCGCAGCGTCCCGGAGAGCTTCTGGTAGGTCTGCTCGAGCGTCAGTGCGCCCGCGGGCGTGTGGTGCGCACCCGCCACGCGCGCCGGAACGATCCAGAGCATCGCCGTGCACCAGGGGTCGTCGCAGCCTGCGTCGCGCGACACGGTGGCCGTCTCGTCGGCCTGCCAGTCGCCCATGCCGAAGGTGTTCGAGACGATCCGCGTGCCCGGCTTCAGCGCGAGCAGCGTCGGGCGCAGCTTCAGGTTGATCTCGGTCAGCAGGAACATCGTGATCACCGTCGCCCCGGACAGGTCCTGCTCGAACAGGTCGCGGACCTCGAAGCGCGCGCGGTCGGCGACCCCCTCGCGCTCGGCGCGCTGCCGCGCGAGGCGAACCAGGTCGGCGTTCAGCTCGATGCCGAGCGCCTGCGCGCCGCGCTTCGCCGCCGCGACGACGGTGCGCCCGTCCCCGGAGCCGAGGTCGATCAGCACGTCGTCGCGCCCGAGCTTCGCCATGTCGAGCATCCGGGCGACGAGCGCGTCGGGGGTCGGCACCCAGACGACGTCCTTGCCGGGCTGGCCGACCTCGGGCCGGTAGGTGCCGGCGCCCGGCGCGGGGGCCTGCGCGGACGCGAGATCCCCCAGGGCGAGAGCGGCGAGGGCGGCGAGGACCGCGAGCGCGCGCAGCGGCGCGAAGGGGCGGATCGTCGTCATGCGGCGGCCGCGCCGTGCACCGGCGTCGGCAGCCCCACGCTGCGCGCCTTGAGCTGCAGCGCGAGCTGCAGCGAGTAGAACCGCGACTGCTGCAGGTTGCCCCCGTGGATCCACAGGCCCGGCTGGCGCGTCGGCGACCACATGTTCCGCAGCTCGCCGTGCCACGGGCCCGGATCGCGCGTCGTGCCCGAGCCGAGCCCCCAGATCGGGCCGACGCGCTCGGCGACCTCGGGCGAGACCAGCGACGCGACCACGTCGGACAGCGGCCCGAAGCCGGTCGCGTGCACGATCAAGTCGGCCGGCAGCTCGCTGCCGTCGTCGAGCACGACCGAGCGCGCGCGCAGCCCGCGCACCCGCACGCCGCTGCGCAGGCCGATCCGGCCCTCGGCGACCAGCGCCGACGCGCCGACGTCGATGTAGTAGCCCGAGCCCCGCCGCAGGTACTTCAGCGACAGGCCGGTGTCGTCCTCGCCGAAGTCGAGCATGAAGCCCGCCGTGCGCAGCCGGTCGTAGAACGACGCGTCGCGCTCGCGGATCTGCGCGGTGACCGCCTTCTGCGACTCGGCGAGCAGCCGGTACGGCATCGACGCGAGCGTCATGTCGGCGCGCTCGGTGGTGATGCCGCGGCGCAGCGCGTCCTCGGAGAAGAGCCGCCCCCAGCCGAGCGCCTGCAGCGTCTCGGAGCGCGCGACCATCGTGCTCGATCGCTGCAGCATCGTGACCTGCGCACCGTGTTCCCAGAGGTCGGCGCAGATGTCGTGCGCGGAGTTGTTCGAGCCGACGACGACGCAGCGCTTCCCGGCCCACGGCGCGCCGCCCGCGTACGCGCTCGAATGCACCTGCGTGCCCTCGAAGCCCTCCGCACCCGGGAACGACGGCACCTGCGGCAGCCCGGACAGGCCGGTGGCGAGCACAAGCTGGCGCGGGCGCAGCACGGCCGGCTCGCCGTCGCGCTCGAGCTCGACGACCCAGCCGTCGGCCGCCTCGTCACGGCGCGCCGTCACGCAGGTCGTCGCGCTCCAGACGTCGAGCTCCATGATCCGGGCGTAGGCCTCGAGCCAGTCGCCCATCTTGTCCTTGGGCGTGAACACCGGCCAGTGGTCGGGGAAGGGGAGGTACGGCATGTGGTCGTACCAGACCGGGTCGTGCAGCACCAGCGAGCGGTAGCGGCTGCGCCAGGCGTCGCCGGGCCGCGCGTGCCGGTCGACGACCAGCGCCGGCACGCCGAGGCGCTTGAGCCGCGCGGCGAGCGCGAGCCCGCCCTGCCCCCCGCCGACGATCAGCACTTCGGGCTGCACGGTGCGGCCGAGCGCGGCGCGCCACGCCTCGCGCGCCTCGAGCCAGGTCGGCAGGCCGCGACCGTACGCGCCGTGCTCGACCCCGAGCGGCCGCCGCTCTCCGGCCGGCTCCTCGTGGCCCTTCAGTTCGGCGAGCATCGTCATCAGCGTCCACGCGCGGCCGTCGCGCAGCCGCAGCACCGCGCGGCCGCGGCCGACCGAGGTCTCGAAGCGCAGCCACGCCTCGACCGTCCCGTTCGATTCGCTCGCCGCCCCGTCCAGCGTCCAGCCGGTCGGGCGGACCCGCGCGAGCGTCGCGCGCAGCATCGCGGCGATCGACGCGCGGCCGTCCATCGTCCTCAGCGTCCAGGTGAACGCGGTCAGGTCGCGCCAGCAGCCGTCCTCGAGGAACAGCGCGGCGGCGGCGTCGGCGCGGCCGGCGTGCAGGGCGTCGTCGAGCTCGCGCAGCCAGCGCTCGGCGCGTTCGGTGGGAGTGGGCACGGTCATCGGGGCGTCGGCGCGGTGGCGCGCCGGGTAGCGGAAGCGTCGCGCCAGCATACCGCCCGCCGCCGCCGCGACGTTCCACGGACCCGCCCGCGGCCCCGCGCCCGCCGGCGCTGCCGGTGCGCGCCGCGCGCTCCCCTCAGACGGCGGCCCGGAGCGTCCCCCGCCGGCGCAGCCACCCGGTGAGCGCGCCGCGCAGCGGCCGGTCGTACCAGCGGTCGAGCGCGAGCGCGCACGCGACCAGCGCGACGACGAAGGCGGCGCCCGCGAGCGCGTGCAGCGCCTCCAGCGGGCCGCCCGCGGCGCCCCCGGCGCCGAGCGCACGCTCCATGAGCTTGAGCGCCGGCACGTGCAGCACGTAGACCGGGTAGCTCGCCGCGCCGAGCATCAAGAACACCGGGAGCAGGCGAGCCGTCGGCGGCGCACTCGCGCCCAGCACGATCGCGACGGGGAAGACGAGCCCCACCGCCACGACGTCGACCCAGCCGTCGCCGAACGGCAGGTCGGGCACCAGCAGCGGGAGCATCGCCAGCGCGAGCACCGGCATCGGCTGCAGGCCCGCTCCGCGAGCCGGCCGCGCCGCGACGAAGCGGTGGAGCAGCACGCCCGCGCCGAAGCCGAACCCCGCGCGCAGCAGGCCCGGCAGGATCGAGCCCGCGCCCCAGCTCCAGCCCCAGTCCATGCCCTCCCGATGCAGCACCAGGGCCGCGACCGCCAGCCCGCAGGCCGCGACGACCGCCGCGAACGTGCGGGTCGACCGCCGCACGCCCCAGGCCGCGTAGAGGACGTTGACCGCCAGCTCGTACATCAGCGACCACAGCGCGGTGTTCAACGGGAACAGCAGCGGGCTGCCGCCGATGTGGGACGGCAGGAACAGCAGTGCCAGCGTGCTGCCGCCGAGGATCGACCCGGCGCCGGGCGAGACCGGGTCCCAGCGCGACGCGCTGGCGGCGTCGTACGGCGGCGCCGTCAGTGCGACGGCGGCGGCGAACGCCACCGAGACCAGCAGCAGCGGGTACAGCCGGATCAGGCGGACCGCCACGAAGCGGCCGAAGCCCATGGTGCGCTCGAGCAGCGGGCGCTCGTACGCGTGCGCGATCACGAAGCCGCTCAGCACGAAGAACAGGTCGACGGCGAGGTAGCTGTGCGAGTCGGCCGCGGCGGTGCCGAACACCGTGGTGTGCCGGAACACGACGAACAGCGCGGCGAGACCGCGCATCGCGTCCAGGGTCTCGAAACGCCGGGAACTCGTCATCGGATCGGATTGCGCATCGCCTGCAGCGTACTCGGTTCCAGTGCGGCCGCGCTTCCGGGAATGCCGAAGGAGTGCGTCGCCCCGTTCCGGCGGCGCCCGACGCGGGGGCACGGCGCCGCCCACGCCCCCCGGCCCTAGAATGCCGGGATGCCCCGTCCCCACCTCGAGCTGCTCTCCCCCGCCCGCGACGCCGACATCGGCATCGCGGCGATCGACCACGGCGCCGACGCCGTCTACATCGGCGGCCCGGGCTTCGGCGCGCGCGACAAGGCGTCCAACCCGATCGAGGACATCGAGCGGCTGGTGCGCCACGCGCACCGCTTCCACGCGCGGATCTTCGTCACGCTGAACACGATCCTGCGCGACGACGAGCTCGAGCCCGCGCGCCGGCTCGCGTGGCGCCTGCACGAGGCCGGCGTCGACGCGCTGATCATGCAGGACATGGGTCTGCTCGAGCTCGACATGCCGCCGATGCAGCTGCACGCGAGCACCCAGACCGACATCCGGACGCCGGAGAAGGCGGGCTTCCTGCAGGACGTCGGCTTCTCGCAGATGGTGCTCGCGCGAGAGCTCGACCTCGGCGAGATCCGGGCGATCGCCGGCCGGGTGCAGGACGCGGTGCTGGAGTTCTTCGTGCACGGCGCGCTCTGCGTCGCCTACAGCGGGCAGTGCTTCATCAGCCACGCGCACACCGGGCGCAGCGCGAACCGCGGCAATTGCTCGCAGGAGTGCCGCCTGCCCTACACCGTGCTGGACGCCGCGGGCCGCGTGGTCGCGCACGACAAGCACGTGCTGAGCCTGAAGGACAACGACCAGAGCGCGAACCTGGAGGCGCTGGTCGACGCGGGCATCCGCTCGTTCAAGATCGAGGGGCGCTACAAGGACGTCGCCACCGTCAAGAACGTGACGGCGCACTACCGCCTGCTGCTCGACGCGATCCTCGAGCGGCGCCCCGGGCTCGCGCGCGCGAGCAGCGGCCGCTGCACCTACACCTTCGAGCCGCAGCCCGAGCAGGGCTTCAACCGCGGCGGCACCGACTACTTCGTCAACGGCCGCAAGCAGGACATCGGCGCGTTCGACACGCCCAAGCACGCCGGCCTGCCGGTCGGCCACGTGGTCGCGGTGACCGCCGGCGCGTTCGACGTCGAGACCGACCCCGGCGTCGCGCTCCACAACGGCGACGCACTCACCTGGTACGACCTGCAGGGCGAGCTGCGCGGCGTGCAGGCGAACACCGTCGAGCCGCTCGCCGGCGGACGCTGGCGCGTCGTGCCGCAGCTCGGCCTGCCGTCCGCCGGCGACGGTGCGGACGCCCGCAGCGCGCTGCGCGACCTGCGCGCCGGCACCGCGCTCTCGCGCAACCGCGACGCCGCCTGGGAGCGGCTGCTGTCCAAGCCCTCCTCGGAGCGGCGGATCGCGGTCGACCTGACGCTCGCGACCTGGCGGCGCGACGGCGAGCCGGCCGGGCTGGAACTGGCGCTCAAGGACGAGGACGGCTTCCGGGGCGTGGCGCGCCTCGAGCGGCCGCTCGAGCCCCCGCGCGATCCGCAGCGTGCCGAGGCCACGCTGCGCGAGCAGCTGTCGCGACTCGGCGCGACCGACTACGCGGCGCGCCGCGTGCGGCTCGCGGTCGAGACCCCGTGGTTCGTGCCGGCCTCGGTGCTGAACGCGCTGCGCCGCGACGCGGTCGAGGCGCTCGACGCCGCACGCGCGGCCGGCTTCGAGCCGCTGCCGCGCGCCCGGCCCGTCGAGCCGCCGGTGCCCTACCCCGAGGACACGCTGAGCTACCTCGCGAACGTCTACAACGGCAAGGCCGCCGAGTTCTACGCGCGCCACGGGGTGAAGGTGGTCGGCGCGGCCTACGAGAGCCACGAGGAGCTCGGCGAGGTGAGCCTGATGATCACCAAGCATTGCGTGCGCTTCAGCCTGAGCCTGTGCCCGAAGCAGGCCAAGGGCGTGACCGGCGTGCAGGGCACGGTGCGCGCCGAGCCGCTGGTGCTGCAGCACGGCGAGGACCGCATCACGCTGCGCTTCGACTGCAAGCCCTGCGAGATGCACGTGGTCGGGGCGATGCGCCGCAACGTGCTCAGGCAGCTGAAGGCCGAACCGGTGACGTTCTACCGGACGCGGCCCGCGACGGCCTGAGCGCGGCGCCTCGGCCGTCGCGCCGCACGACGACCGCGCGCGACGCCGCCCGCGGGATCAGCGCCGCGCGAGGACGCCGCGCAGCGCGGCGCGCAGCAGCCCCGCGGCCTGCGACGCGTCCGCCGCGCCGCGCCGGTGCCGCCACGCGACCACGCCGTCCGGCCGCACCAGCAGCGCGCCATCCTCGTCGATCTCGCGGATCCGGTGCCACGTGCAGTACACATCGAGCGTGCCGGGCGCGCCGATCGTCACCGTGCGCAGGCAGGGCTCGCCGAGCGCCCGCGCCGCCTCGACCCAGGCGGTGCCCGACAGCCCGGTCATCAGCGTGAACAGCCCCTTGCCGACCACGTCGAGCGTCGAGATCCGGTGGCCGTCGGCACCGACCAGCCACGCGTGCGGGATCTTCGCGCCGGGCCGCGTCGTGGCCTGCGCGTGCAGGCCCGGGTCCCGGACCCAGGTCTCCTCGCCATCCTCCGGGTCGGGGATCACCGCGCCCGACACGCAGCGCTGGTTCGTCTCGGTGCCGAGCGCGTTGAACTCGGTGTTCTTCAGCTCGAGCGCCTCGGCGAGCGCCTTGCGTCGCGCGATGCCGTCGGGTCCCGGATCGGCGAGCTTGCGCAGCCCGTCGCGGACCGGATCGGGCGAGTCGAGGTCGCGCAACGCACGGTTGAGCGGCGCGTAGTCGAGGCGCGACTGGTTGGCGCGCTGCACGACCTGCCGGCCCACCGGCGCGCGCTCGAGCGAGTAGGAGTCGAGCAGCGACGACCCGGCCCAGCCTCGCACGACGTAGGCGAGCTTCCACGCGAGGTTGAATGCGTCCTGGATGCAGGTGTTGGAGCCCAGGCCGCTCGACGGCGGGTGCCGGTGCACCGCGTCGCCGCCACAGAACACGCGTCCTTTGGAGTACGTCGTCGCGTACTGCTGGTTGACGTACCAGATCATCCGCGACTGGATCTCGATCGGCACCGTCTCGTCGCCGATCAGGATGCGGATGCGGCGGACCAGCTCATCGTCGGTGTACTGCGGCTCGCCCGCGTCCTTGTCGAAGCCCCAGCCGGCGATCCACTCGCTCCACGGCCTGATCGCACGCAGCAGGCCCTGGCCGATCTCCCCGAAGGCGGCATCGGGCGACACGATCCAGTAGAGGATGCTCGGACGGTGCGCGACGTAGCGCGACAGGTCGGCGCGGAACAGGGTGTAGTGCGTGCCCGCGCGTGCGATGTGCCCCTCGAGCGGCAGCCCGAGGTCCTCGACGATCTTCGAGCGCCCGCCGTCGGCGCCGACCAGGTACTTCGCGCGGACCGCATGCTCCCGGCCGGACAGCCGGTCGCGGAGCGCGACCGTCACGCCGTCGGCGTCCTGGACATGCGACACGTACTCGGTGTTCATCGACAGCGACGCGCCGCGCGTGGCCGCGTGGTGGACGAGCACCGGCTCCATGAAGCTCTGCGGCAGGTCGAGCATCGGGCACGGGCTCTGCTGCAGGTAGTCGCCGATCCGCGCCTCCCCGGTGCCCCAGGTGCGCAGCCGCGCGATCTCGGGGCCGGCGAAGCTCGTCGCCCACAGCGTCTCGCCCATCCACTCCCATGGCGTCGCGTGCTTGCGCGCCTCGGCCTCGACGCCGAGGTCGCGCAGCACCTCGACCGCGCGGGTGTTGGTGATGTGCGCCCGCGGCGTGTTCGAGAGCCAGTTCCACTTCGACACCAGGTGCACGCGGGTGCCGTAGGTCGCGAGCGCGAGCGCGGTGGCGGCGCCGGTCGGGCCGGAGCCGACGACGAGGACGTCGGTCTCGAAGTCGATGGTGGGGCTCATCGCAGCGGCGCCTCGCCGAGCGCGTCGATCACCTGCCGCGCGATGAACGGTACCGCCGACACCTCGCCGAAGGTGCCGATCGTCGGCGGTCCGAACGCGAGCAGTTCGGGGGTTGGACGCCCGGTCGCGTCGATCGTCCGGCAGGCGGGGTCGACGTCGATGCCGAGCCCGCAGGAATGGTCGCGCACCAGCCCGTCGGCGATCAGCCGCGTCCACAGCGGATGACCCGACGCGCCGGGGCGCGGCCGCGGGCCGGTGCAGTTGACGACCACGTCGGCGACCGTCGTGCGGCGCGCGCCGTCGGCGCGCGCGTCGTAGCCGACCTCGATCGCGGCCCCCGCGGGCCGTGCGCCGCACAGGCGCCCGGCCGCGAGCGCGAGCTGCCCGCGCGCGAGGCCGTCGTCGACGATGCGCTCGATCTGGGGCGGGTTGCGGAAGCGCAAGGTGTCGTACCACGGCTTCGCGTGGCGCACGAAGCGCCGCTTCTGCGCGTCGGGCCAGTCGGGCCAGAAGCGCATCGAGCCGTCGCGCAGGTCGTCGAACGGCGCCTGCCAGCTCGCGGTCGCCGGATCGAGCGCGGCGACGTCGGCGCGCAGCGCGCGCATCGCGGCGCGCAGCGTCGACGGCCGGCCGTGCCGCCGCAGGAACGCGGGCTCGGGGTCGCGCAGCATCCCCCAGACCGAGGTCAGGGTCGACGGGAACGGGTTCTGCGCGGCCGGCCGCAGGCCGCGCCGCGACAGCGCGAGCACCGGCCCGGCGTGGCCCTGCGCGGCGAGCACCGCGAACGCGTCGCAGGCGGTGAGCGAGGTGCCGAGCAGCAGCACCCTCGCGTCGCGTGGGATCGCGGCGATCCGGTCGAGGTCCCACGGGTCTGCGATCCACCCCGGGTGCGCGTCGGCGCCGCGCAGCGCATCGGGCACGCCGACGGCGTTCCAGCCGAGCGCGAGCACGCCCCGGGCGGCGCGCAGCGTGCGGCCGCCGGCGAGCTCGAACGCGAGGCCGCCCGCGGTCCGGCGCACGACGACGACGCGGTCGCGCACGTGCGCGATCCCGCAGCCGGGCGAGGCCGCACGCGCATGGCGTTCCAGCTCGGCCGCCATGTAGCGGCCGAAGTCCGCGCGCCGAGGGTAGACGGCGCCGTTCGGCGCGACCGCGCCCGGGTCGGCGGCGAGCGCCCCGCCGTCGCGCAGCCACTCGACGAGGTGCAGCGGCGCGTCCGGGTGGATCGTGTGGATCGCCGCCGGCGCGTTCAGCCGGTGGTCGGGGTGCGGCGAGCCGTGCGCGAGCCCGTGGCCGGGCACCGGGCGCGGGTCGACGAGGGTGATCGATCGGGGCGGGGTCGGGGCGCGCGACAGGTGCACCGCGACCGCGACGCCGGTGAAGCCGGCGCCGACGATGACGACGTTGTCCATCGCGCGATCGTCCCCGATCGGCGCGCCGCTGTCACGCGAGCCGTCCGTGCCGCCGGCCTTCAGCGGCCGAGGAAGTCGGCGACCATCCGGTTGAACGCGTCGGCGTGCTCCCACTGCGCCCAGTGGCCGCAGCGGCTGAAGAGGTGCAGGTCGGCATCGGGGATGCCCCAGAGCAGGCGCAGGCCGACGTCGAAGGGCACGAAACGGTCGTCGCGGCCCCAGAGGATCAGCGCCGGCGACCGGATCTCGCCGAGCCGGTGCCCGTAGTCGGGAAACTGCCTCGGGTTCGCGGCGAGGCTCTTCACGAAGTTCTCGAGGTGGTCGCGACGCGCGAGCAGGTTCTCCAGGCGCTGGCGGTACAGGTCCTCGGTGATGCGGCTCGCGTCGTGCACGAACACCGCCATCATCCGCTTCAGGTTCTCGATCGTCGGGTCGCGGTACACCTGCTGGATCAGCTTGATGCCCTCGGTCGGCATCGGCACGAACTAGCTGGGTCCGCCGGTGCCGCCGCCCATCAGCACCAGGCGCCGGACGCGCTCGGGCGACTGCAGCGCGAGCGCGACCGCGCTGTGCCCGCCCATCGAGTTGCCGACCAGGTCGGCGCGCGCGATGCCGAGCGCATCGAGCACGCCGCGCGTCACCCGAGCGTTCAGGTCGGAGCGCGATCCGGTGCAGACGACCGTGTCGCTGCGGCCCCAGCCCGGCATGTCGACGAGCAGCACGCGGTGGCCGGCGTCGACGAACGGGCCGACGTTCGCGTGGAAGTTGGCCCAGCCGGTCGCACCCGGCCCCGAGCCGTGCAGCATGACCACGACGCGCTCGCCGGCGCCGCAGTCGTTGAAGTGGATGCGAAAGCGCGTGTCGCCGTCCTGGACGTCGACGAACCGGCTGGTGGCCTCGTCGGTGAGGGTCGTGCGCATGGCGGATCGTCCTTCCGTCGTTCGGGGGCGGCGCGGTTCAGGCCATCCGGCACGACACCGTGCCGAGCGGGCCGAGGTCGGCGACGAACACGTCGCCCGCCGCAGCCGGCACCATCGGCCCGAGCGCGCCGGACATCACCACCTCGCCCGCGCGCATCGGCTGGCCGCGCTCGGCCATGGTCCGCGCGAGCCACCACGCGGCGCGCAGCGGATGGCCGAGGCAGGCGGCGCCGGTGCCCTGGCTCGCGATCGCGTCGCCGCGCGTCATCGTCATCGGCAGCTGCGCGAGCTGCAGCCGGCCGACCGACACCGGCTGGTCGCCGAGCACGAAGAGCGCCGACGAGGCGTTGTCGGCCACGGTGTCGGCGAGCGTGATCGTCCAGTCGGCGATCGCGCTGTCGACGATCTCGAGCGCGGGCAGCGCGTACTCGACCGCGCGCAGGAACTCGGCCCAGGACGGCACGTGCGGCCCGAGGTCGGCGCCCATCACGAACGCGACCTCGGCCTCCATCTTCGGCTGGATCAGCCTGGCCGACGGGATCTCGGCGCCGGACAGGCACTCCATGTCGTCGAACAGCACGCCGAAGTCGGGCTGGTCGACGCCGAGCTGCTTCTGCACCACCGGCGACGTGAGGCCGACCTTCTTGCCGACGACCCTGCGGCCCGGTTCGGCGAGGCGCGCTCGCACGTTGAGCTCGGCCGCGGCGTAGGCCTCGGCGAGGCCGGCGAGGCCGTGCGTCGCCGACACCGGCGGGATCGGGCGGCGCGTCGCGCGCGCCTCGCGGATCGCGAGCGCGGCGCGCTCGACGCGGTCGTTCGAGGGTTCGGACATGGAGGACTCCGGGTTCGGGTCGGCGGGTCAGCCGGTGACGAGCACCATCGCGCCGAAGCCGGCGATGTACTCGGGGACCGCGCGGTACCAGCGCAGCGGGCGGCGCAGCGGCGCGCCGCGCGGCATCGCCGCGCGCGCGACCAGCCACGCCTTCGACTCGTGCGCGGACAGGCCGGCCTCGCGGGCGATCGCGTCCTCGCCGGGCGCGGCCAGCGCCTCGACGTCGCCGCGCTCGATCGCGTCCATCCAGCGTGCGTCCCACTCGGGCGCGAGCGGGCGGATCGCCGGGTCGCCGGCGGCGAGCGCCATGCCCGCGGCCATCACGCGCTTCGTCTTCGCGTCGCGCTCGGCCTGCGTCGGCGTCGCGCGCACGGTGATCCGCTCGCGCACCGCAGGGTCGGGGTGCGCGAGCGTGGGCACCGGCGGCTCGTGCGACAGCCCGCCCGAGCCGATCGCGAGCGTGCGCCCGGGCAGCGTGTCGAGCCACGCGCCGATCGCCTCGCCGAGCCGCGCGCAGCGGCGCACGCGCGGGATGCCCGGCTGCGCGACCGCGTTGACGAAGAGCGGGATCACCGGCGGCGTGTCGAGCCCGTCCCAGATCACCTGCAGCGCCTGCGCGAAGCCGTGGTCGACCTGCATCCTGCGCGACAGCGCGACGTCGAAGTCGCGGTCCATCAGCCAGGCGGCGAGCCGCTCGACCTCGTCGGCCGGCACGTTCAGCGGCCCCGCGGGCGTGCCGTAGTCGCCGACCGCGGTCGCCGCGGTGCCGAGGCAGAACGGCGGCATCAGCTCGTTGAAGAAGCCGTTGTAGTGGTCGGGACCGACCAGCACGATCCGCTCGGGCGCCCACGCGCGGATCGCGCTGCGCACGCGGGCGAGCGCGCCGCGGACGTCGGCCTCGACCTCCGGGGCGACCGGGTTGAGGCCGAGCAGCGGCGTGTGGCTCAGGCCGAGGAACGCACGGTCGGGGGTCATCGCGGTCTCCGGGGCGGCGCGGGGGGCCCGGTCGGCGGCGTGCCGTCGCGGGACTCCTAGCATTGTCGGCGCGTCGCGCCGCCGTGCGAACGGCGTGCACCTGGTGCACTTAACGCGGAGCGGAGGATCCGGCGCGGGCGCGCGGCGCGAGGCCCGCCGCGGCCTTCAGCGCTTCGCGCGCAGCTGCTCGACCAGGCGCACCGCGTTCGGGTCGCCGGGGGACAGCTCGAGCAGCCGCTCGCCCCAGCGCAGCGCCGGCGTCCAGCGTCCGTCCTGCGCGTAGAGCACCGCGAGCGCGTAGGTCGCGTCGGGGTCGTCGGGCGCGAGCGACTGGGCGCGCAGCAGTGCGGTCTCGGCCGCGGCCCGCTGTCCGGTGCGCTGCAGCGCGAGCCCGAGGTTGTAGTGCACGCGCGCGCGCTGCGGCAGCGCGGCCGCCGCGCGCGACAGGGCCTTCGCCGCCTCGGGCAGGCGCCCTTCCTCGGCGAGCAGCAGCCCGAGCGAGTACTGCAGCTCCCCGATCCCCGGCTCGCGCGCGAGGCCCTCGGCGAGCACCCGCTCTGCATCGGCGTTGCGGCCCGCCGCCGCGTAGAGCCGCGACAGGTTCGCGCGCGCGGGCGTGAAGTCCGGGTCGATGCGCAGCGCCGCGAGGTACTCGCGCTCGGCGTCCGCGACGCGGCCCGCGTTCTGTGCGACGACCGCGAGATTGAGGCGCGCGCCCGGCATGTCGAGCGACACCGACTGCACCTCGACGTACTCGGCCAGTGCCGCGTCGAGCGCGGCGCGCGCGGCGGGGTCGAGCCGCTCGCGCGGCACCGACGACAGCGCGCGCGCCGCCGCGATCCGCACCGCGCGCAGCGGGTCGGCGAGCAGCGGCACCAGCGCCGGCACCCGTGCAGCGGCCGGCAGCGACTCGAGCGCGTCGGCGGCGGCCGCGCGGACCTCGGGGTCCGCGTCGCGCGCGGCGTCGAGGCGGGCGCGCTCGCCCGCGCGCGGCTCGGCGCGCAGCAGCTCGAGCGCGGTCGCGCGGACGATCGACGGCTGCGCGGCATCGGCCGCGATCGCGGCGACCGCCTCGGCCGCGCCCGGACGCCCTTCGCGCGCGGCCGCGAACGCCTCGCCGAAGTGCGGCTCGCGCCGACGGCCCGGGCCGTACCACCGTTCGACCGCGTCGGCGGCCCACTTCGCCGGGCGGTCCGCGTGGCACTGGGTGCAGGCGTTCGGCGTGCCGATCGACACCGACAGGTCGGGCCGCGGAACGCGCAGGCTGTGGTCGGGGCGCGGCTGGATCCGCATGTAGGTCTTCGCCGGCATGTGGCAGGCGACGCACTGCGCGCCGGCCGAGCCCTCGCGATGGCGGTGGTGCGCCGTCGTGTCGTACGCGCCCGCGGCGGCCGGGAACCGCGGATCGGGCTGCGGCGCGTGGCACTGCGTGCAGGTCGCGTTGCCCGGCCGCGAGAGCGTCGCCGAGTGCGGCGCATGGCAGTCGGTGCAGGCGACGCCGGCGCGGTACATCCGGCTCTGCCGGTACGAGCCGTCGACGAAGACCTCGTCGAGCTGCTGCCCGTCCGCGTGGTAGAGCCCGGAGCGCAGCGTCGCGGGCAGGTAGTGGTCGAGGCGCGGCGCGCCGGGTGTCGGCGACGCGGTGAGCTCGGTGCGCCGCGAGTGGCACGCCGCGCAGACCTCGACCTGGCCGCGCCCGCCGAGCGCGGCGAAGTCGACGGCGAGGCCGCGGCGCTCGCCGGGCAGGTCGGCGAGCTCGCGGCCCCCGGCCTTCGCGCGCGCCCAGTCGACGTGCCGCCCGGCCGGCCCGTGGCACGACTGGCAGCCGACGTTCGGCGCGCGCCAGGTCGACGCGAAGCTGTCGGCGTTCGCGTCGTAGCGCTTCTCGAAGCCGGTCGTGTGGCACGAGATGCACATCGTGTTGGCGTTCTGGTAGCGGCCGGTCCAGTGCAGCACGTCGCCGGGCGGCGCCTTCTCGTCGGGCAGCAGGTGGAACCAGCGCGCCCTGGGCGCGTCCCAGGCGACCTGCAGCGGCTGCAGCCGGCCGCCGGGCAGCTCGAGCAGGTACTGCTGCAGCGGCGCCCAGCCGAAGGTCCAGCGGACCTCGAAGTCACCGGGCTTGCCGTCGGGGCCGTCGGTGCGCACCAGCCAGCGGTCGTCGCGCCGGAAGAACCTCGTCGACGTGCCGGCGTGGCGGAACTCGCGGCCGTCGAACGCGCCGCGCACGCTCTCCGCGGACGGGGCCATCATCGCCTTCGCGTGATGCGAGCCGCGCCATGCGCGCGCGGCCTCGGCGTGGCAGCCGGCGCAGCTCGCCTCGTCGGCCCACGCGGGCGGCGCGGGGGCGGCGCGTGCGACCGGGGGCTGCGGCGCGGACGCGGTCGGCGGGGCCACCGGCGCGTCGGAGGCGACCGGGATCGGCGGCGTCGAGCCCGCCCGCCACGCGAGCCCGGCCACGACCAGCACGATCGCGAGGCCGACCACGACGAGGGCGGGTGCGACGCGCGACGCCCGCGCCCGCGCGACGGGAGCCGCGGCCGGCGTCGCGGAGGCTCGGGAACGACGGGACGCGCGCACGTCAGCGACCATAACCGCGAAGTCGCCGTCGCGAAAGGGCCGGACGCGTCGGACCGCGGACGCGACCTCAGTGCATGTCGGGGTACGCGCGCGCCGCGAGGTCGTCGAGGTCGACGCCGACCCAGTCGGCGGCGTCGAGGCTCTCGACCTCGTCGCCGTCCTCGGCGCACGCCTCGTCCCACTCGGCGAGCGCCTCCTCGATCGCCTCGTCGGCGCCCCGCTCCTCCACCGAGTCGAGCAGCCGGTCGGCGAGCTCCGGCGACAGCCGCCAGGTCTTGCGCACCCGGTGCGGCGCGTCGTCCGACGCGATCGAGCCGGCGAGCAGCACGAACGGCGTGTGCTCGGGCTCGCCGCGCTCGCGGACCACCTCGTCGGTCTGTCGCTCGATCTCGCGCAGCGCGGCGAGCGCGTCGCGGTGGGTCGCGGGCGACGCCCAGCCCGTCAGCTGCAGCCACGCGCCGCGTTCGCGGCTCCAGTGCAGCATCGCGATGAATTCGTTGCCCATGGCCGAGTGTAGCCGCTCGCCGGTCGCGGCGGTCAGCGGCCGCGGAACGCCGCGGGACGCTTCTCGACGAACGCCTTCATGCCCTCGCGGAAGTCCTCCGACGCGAACAGCGGCAGCAACTGCAGGTAGACGTGGTGGACGTGGTCGCGGAAGGTCTCGTCCTCGCCCGCGCGCATCATGCGCTTGGCCGCGCGCACCGCGAGCGGCGCGTTCCCGGCGATCTCCGCGGCGAGCGCGCGGGCGGCCGACAGGCACGCGTCGGCCGGCACGACCTGCGAGCACAACCCCATCTCGAGGCACTGCGCGGCGGTCAGCGTGCGTCCGGTGAACAGCAGCTCGGCGGCGCGCTCGCGGCCGATCATCCGCGGCAGCAGCCAGCTCGAGCCGGACTCCGGCAGCACGCCGCGCGCGACGAAGGCCGCCGCCATCTTCGACTCGGCCGACATGATCCGGATGTCGCAGCCGAGCGCGAGGTCCATGCCGTAGCCGGCGCTCGAGCCGTTGTGCGCGCAGATCACCGGCGTGTCCATCTCGTGCAGCACCACCGGTGGCGCGTCGCGCAGGTCGAGCGAGGCCGAGGGCGTGCCCTCGCCGATGCCGCTGCCGCCGCGAAGGTCGAGTCCGGCGCAGAAGAAGCGCCCCGTCCCGGTCAGGATCACCGCGCGGACCTCGGGATCCCGGTCGGCCCCGACGAGCGCGCGGCTCAGCGCCGCGAGCATCGGCCGCGTGATGGTGTTCTGCCGCTCGGGGCGGTTCAGGCGGATGGTCGCGACGTGGTCGGCGACCTCGACGGTCACCTCGTCGGCGACCTCGGCGTGCGGCACGGACATGGCGGCTCCCCGGTCTGCGGCGCGCAGTGCGCCCGAGGCCAGCATCGCACGCACCACGCCGGCGTGTCGAACGGCGCACGCGCCGCGGCCGGGCGCGACGGCGCGAGGGTAAAGTGCCGCCTGTCGCTCCACGGACCGCCGCCATGACGCCTCGCCGCACCGCCCGGGCCGCCGCGCTCCGCGCCGCCCTGGCTGCTTTCCTCGCCCTGCCCTGCCTCGCCGCTGCGCAGGCCGCCTTCGGCGACCGCCTCGTCGGCAAGGTCGGCCTGGGCGTCTACGGACGCAGCGAGGTCGTGCGCGACACCGGCGCGTCGACGCTGGTGCTGCCCTACGTGTACGCCGACTGGGGCCGCGTGTTCGCACGCGTCGACACGCTGGGCGTGAAGACGCTGCCGCTCGGCCTCGGCCACCTCGAGCTGGTCGCACGGATCAGCACCGAGGGCTGGGACGCCGACAGGGCGGCGCTTCGCGGCCTGTCGGACCGGCAGAACCCGGTGCCGATCGGTGTCGGCACGATGCAGCGCACCACGTACGGCGCGTTCTTCCTGTACGCGATGCACGACCTGACCTCCGGCGGCAACTTCCTCGAGGCGACCTGGGGCGCGCGCTTCGACGTCGGCCGCGTCGCGCTCTATCCGCTGCTCGGCCTCGAGCACCGTACCGGCGCCTACGTGCGGCACCTGTACGGGGTGGACGCCGCCGAGTCCGCCGCGAGCGGCTACGCGACCTGGACGCCCGGCGCGTCGACGGTGCCGATGGCCGGGCTCGCGGCCACCGTGCCGATCTCGGGACCGTGGGGGGTCCAGCTGCAGTGGCGCCACCGTTGGCTCGACTCGGCGATCCGCAACAGCCCGATCGTCGGCACCGGCTCGCTGGACAGCGGTCACGTCGCGCTCACCTACGAGTTCATGTAGCCGAGACGATGCCGATCTGGCTCCCGGCGGCGCTGCTCGCCGGCCTGTTCCAGGCGTGGCGCACGGCGCTGCAGCACCGGCTGCGCTCGGAGCTGACCGTCAACGGCGCGGGCCTGGTGCGCTACGCGTACGGGCTGCCGGTCGCGCTGGTGCTGGCGCTCGGCTACCTGGCCGTGCGCGGCATCGCCTGGCCCGCGCCCGACGTGACCTACCTCGCATGGGCGGCCGGCGCCGGACTCGCGCAGATCCTCGGCACCGCGCTTCTGATCCTCGCGTTCGGCTTCCGCAACTTCGTCGTCGGCACGGCATTCGCGAAGACCGAGACGGTGCAGGCGGCGGTGTTCGCGTGGCTGGTGCTCGGCGAGCGGCTGACCGCGCTGGTCGGCGCGGGGATCGCCGCGGGCGTCGTCGGCGTGCTGGTGCTGGCGCTCGGCGACAAGAAGCTCGGCGCGCGCGACCTCCTCGGCGCGCTCGGCCAGCCGGCCGCGCTCTGCGGGCTCGGCACCGGCGCGCTCTTCTCGCTGACCGGCGTGATGGTCAAGCGCTCGACGATCCACCTCGACATGGCCGACCCGGTCGCCGCGGCACTGGTCACGCTGACGACGGTGCTCGCGCTGCAGACCGCGATGCTCGGCGGCTGGGTGCTCGCGAAGGAGCCGGGCACGCTGCGCCGGATCGTCGAGACCTGGCGCAGTTCCTCGCAGGTCGGCCTGCTCGCCGCCCTCGGCTCGGCCTGCTGGTTCACCGGATTCGCGACGGCGCCGGTGGCACTGGTGCGCGTGGTCGGCCAGGTCGAGGTGCTCTTCACGCTCGGCTTCTCGCGGTTGATGCTGCGCGAGCGGATCCGGTCGCACGAGGTGGTGGGGTTGCTGCTGGTGACCGCGGGCGTGGTACTGGCGCTGCTGGGGGCGCTCGGGTAGCGAGTCTCCATGGTTGGCGCCACGGCCCGAGACGTGGTGGCTCGCGCAGCGCGCCATCCTCTCCTCTCACCCAGCTCGGTCGGTGCACCCGTGTGCCCCCCGCACCGGCGCCGCGCGCCAACCGTCCAGCGTACGAGCACGCCGACCCGTCTCACCCCACGATCCGAGCCATCACGTGCTTGTACCCGTTGATGAAGCTCGACGGCACCCGCTCCGGCTCGCCGGTCACCTCGACCTTCAGGTCGCGCGCCAGCATCTCCTCCAGCAGGATCGCGAGCTGCATCTCCGCGAGCCGGTTGCCCACGCAGCGGTGGATGCCGAACCCGAACGACAGGTGCTGGCGCGGCCGCGCGCGGTCGACGCGGAACGCGTCCGGTTCCTCGATCGCGGTATCGTCGCGGTTGCCCGAGACGTACCACATCACCACCTTGTCGCCCTCGCGGATGCGGTGCCCGCCGAGCTCGACGTCGCGGACCGCGGTGCGCCGCATGTGCGCGAGCGGCGTCTGGTAGCGGATAATCTCCGAGACCGCGCCCGGCACCAGCGCGGGGTTCGCGCGCAGCTTCGCCCACTCGCCCGGGTTGCGATCGAAGAACAGCAGCCCGCCGCTGATCGAGTTGCGCGTGGTGTCGTTGCCGCCGACGATCAGCAGCGTCAGGTTGCCGAGGTACTCCTCGGGCGTCATGTTCCGGGTCGCCGGAGAGTGCGCGAGCATCGACACCAGGTCCGGCCGCGGTGGCGCGTTGACGCGCTCGTTCCACAGCCGCGTGAAGTACTCGAGGCAGGCGCGCAGCTCACCGTCCCGCCACGCCCAGCTCTCCGGCTTGGACTCCGGCGGCGAATAGGTCGAGACGTTCGACCAGTGGGTCAGCAGCCGCCGGTCCTCGAACGGGAAGTCGAACAGGGTCGCCAGCATCCGCGTGGTCAGCTCGACCGACACCCGGTCGACCCAGTCGAAGGGCTCGTCGCGCGGCAGGTGGTCGAGGATGTCGACGACCCGCTCGCGGATCGTGCCCGACAGCCGGGCGAGGTTGGTCGGCGCGACGATCGGCGCCACCGCCTTGCGCTCCTCGTCGTGGCGCGGCGGATCCATCGCGATGAACATCGGCATCTGCCGTGCCGGAGCGACGTCGACCACGGTGATCCCGCCGCGCCGCCAGTCGGACGAGAAGTCGGCGTGGTTGGTGTCGACGGCCATGATGTCCTGGAACCGGGTCACCGACCAGAACGCGCCGTGGTGGCCCTCCGGCTGCCAGTGGATCGGCGCGTCGCGCCGCAGTCGCGCGAAGTAGGGCAGCGCGACGCCCTGGCGGAACAGCTCGGGGTCCGAGACGTCGATCTCCTCGAGCGGCATCGTCGCGGCGCGCTCGCGCGCGGCCTGCAGGGCGGTCTCCTCGGTCATCGCGGCTCCATCGGGCTTCGCGTTTCGTCGGGACGATGGTACCCGCTGCGCCGCGGGTCGGCGCGGCGCAGCTTCGACGATCCCATCGACGCGAAGCGCGGGAACGATCCGGGGACGCCCGGCGGCGATGCTCCGGTCCCCGGGCGCGACGGGCGCCGGCCCGGTGCGGACCCACCGTTCAGGAGCAGCCATGGACACGTCCCGCCACCAACGGCACAGCGGCGCCGAGCGCCTCGCGGCGATCGGCGAGCGCGAGTTCGGCGCGCTGGTGTCCGGCGTCGTCCAGGCGCTCGACGAGCACGGCATCGCGCCCCGCGACGTCGACACGGTCGCGAGCGTGCTGCAGACGCCGCGCGCGGGCGGCTAGCCGCTGCGCGCCTCGCCGAGCCAGTCCTCGACGATCGACTCGAACTCGGCCGCGCGGTCGCGCATCACCCAGTGCCCGGCGCGCAGGCCGTGGACCGCGCAGCCGGGCGTGGCGGCGAGCCGCTCGAGCCACTCGGGCGAGTGGAACATGAACGGCTTGCGGGTACCGTACAGGTACAGCATCGGCCAGCGCGGCTCGATCGGGCGCGCGCCGCGGAACCGCCCGGTCCACGCCTGCGCGTACGGGTAGTTCATCCGAGCGCGGACCGCCTCGGGCGGCGCGGGCGCGCGCATCCATGCGGCCATCCGGCGCGACACCGCGTCGCCGAGCGGCGCGGGCATCGCGTACGCGCTCGCGAGTGTCAGCTGGTACGCGGCCACGCCGGCCGCCGCCTTCGCTCCGAGCGAACGGCGGTACGCGGGCGATCCGACGTCGCCGATGTCGACGCCGACGATCCGGGCGACGCGAGCCGGGTGCCGCATCGCGTACTGGTAGCCGTAGAACGCGCCCCAGTCGTGGACGACGAGCGTCACGGGCGCATCGGGGCTCGCCGCGTCGACGATCGCCGCGACCTGCGCGACCATCGCGTCGAGCCCGGGCGCTCGCGCCGGGCCGTGCGGATCGAAGCCGGGCAGCGTGAAGCGCACGCAGGCACGTCGCGGCGCGAGCCGCGCGACGAGGCCGTCCCAGAGCGCGCGGGTGTCGGGCCAGCCGTGGATCATCACGACGACGTCGCGGCCCCGGCCCTCGACGAGTACGTCGGGGCCGTCGACGGTCAGGCTGCGGGTCGCGCACATGGGGCGGGTCCGGTCGGAGCGGGCAACGCGTCGATTCTACGGACCGGGCCCGCGGCCGTGCTGCCGCGACGCGCGACGCGGCGCGAGGCATGGCGTCACGCGCCGCTCGCCGACGTTCACCCGAGCGGCGCCGTCCGTCGGCACCGACGGTCCGGACGGTCGGACGCACGGTCGCCGGCGCTCGTGCCGCCCTCCGACGCCTTCCGGGAATCGGGCCCCCTCGACGGCTCCGGCCGTCCTCGCACAAGGTGGACGAAGATGGATCGATCGATGGTCGCGGGCATGCGGGTCGGCGCGGTGGCGGTGGTGTACATCGGCGCGGTCGCCGTATGCAAGTCGTTCACCGGCCCCGCGTTCGCCGAGGTCGTCGACGTCACGCCGGTCGGGCGACTGGAGCAGCAGCGCGAGCAACAGTGCGAGATGGTCCCGGTGACCCGGCGTCGCGCGGTGCAGGAGCAGCGCTGCCGCACGGTCGACAAGCCGGTCGAGCGCGTCGTCGGCCACGGCGTCCGTTACGCGATCTCCGGCAAGCCGGGCACGGTGCGGATGGATCACGCGCCGGCCGAACGGATCCCGGTGCACGACGGGTGCCTCGTGCTCGGCGCGCCCGCGGGCGAGGCCGCGTGGGGCCGGAGCCGACGCGCGGGACGGCGCCGCGTCCGGGCTCGGCCGCCCTCAGCCGCGCGCGAGCCTGCGCTCGACCGCGCGCACGAAGAACGCGACCCCGAGCGGGATCGCCGCGTCGTTGAAGTCGTACGCGGGGTTGTGCACCTCGCAGCCGCTCTCGCCGTCGCCGTTGCCGATGTTCAGGTAGCAGCCGGGCACGCGCTCGAGCATGAACGAGAAGTCCTCGCTCGCCATGATCAGCGGCGGGTCGCGCTGGACGTTGTCCGCTCCGACCAGTTCGGCACACACCGACGCGGCGAACTCGGCCTGGACGGGGTCGTTGACGGTCGGCGCGAAGTTCACGCGGAAGTCGACGCTCGCACTCGCGCCCATCGCCGCGGCGACGCCGGCGGCGGTGCGCGCGATCCGCTCGCCGATCATCGACATCGTCGCGTTCGAGAACGCGCGCACCGTGCCGGAGAGACGTGCGGTCTGCGGGATCACGTTGTAGGCGTCGCCCGCGTGGAACTGGGTGATCGACAGCACCGCGGTGTCCACCGGCGCGACGTTGCGCGAGACGATCGTCTGCAGCGCCGACGCGATCTGCGTGCCGACCATGATCGGATCGACGCCGGTCTCGGGCCGCGCGCCGTGCGCGCCCACGCCGACGATGTCGACGTCGAAGAACGCGCCGCCGGCCATCATCGGGCCGGAGCGGACCGCATAGCGGCCGACCGGCAGCTTCGGGCGGTTGTGCATGCCGAAGATCGCGTCGCACGGGAAGCGCTCGAAGAGCCCGTCCTCGATCATCGCCTTCGCGCCGCCGAGCCCCTCCTCTGCCGGCTGGAACACGAAGTGCACCGTGCCGTCGAAGTCGCGGGTCGCGGCGAGCACCTTGGCGGCGCCGAGCAGCATCGCGGTGTGGCCGTCGTGGCCGCAGGCGTGCATCCGACCGGCGTGCGTCGAGCGGTGCGCGAAGGTGTTGCCCTCCTCGATCGGCAGCGCGTCCATGTCGGCGCGCAGCCCGATGCGCCGCGTCGACGTGCCGTTGCGCAGCACGCCGACGACGCCGGTACGCCCGACGCCACGGTGCACCTCGATGCCGAACGACTCGAGGCGCTCGGCGACCAGCGCCGCGGTGCGCGTCTCGGCGAAGCCGAGCTCGGGATGCGCGTGCAGGTCCCGGCGCCACGCGGTGAACTCGGCGTGATGGGCCTCCACCAGCGGCGGCAGTCGGGTCATCTCGTTCTCCCCGGATGTGCGGCTCAGGCGGCCGCGACCGCCACGTCGGCGGTGCGCAGCGCCTCGCGAAGCGCCTTCACGAACGGCACCGCGGTCGGCTTGTCGCCGTGGATGCAGATGGTATCGGCGCGCACCGGCACGACGCTGCCGTCGACCGCGACCAGCGTACCCTCGCCGACCATGCGCAGCACCTGCGCGACCGACTCGGCCTCGTCGACGATCAGCGCGTCGGGCCGCGTGCGCGGCGCGAGCGTGCCGTCGGCCATGTAGCGCCGGTCGGCGAACACCTCGCAGCGCACGTCCAGGCCCTCGTCGCGCGCGACGCGCTCCATGATGCTGCCGGCGAGCACGTAGAGCATCACCCCGTCGCCGAGCGCCTTCACCGCGCGCGCCAGCCCGCGCGACAGCGCCTCGTCCTTCGCGGCCATGTTGTAGAGCGCGCCGTGCGCCTTCACGTGGTGCAGCCGCGCGCCCGCGGCCTGCGCGAACGCGCGGACCGCACCGGCCTGGTAGAGCACCAGGTCGCGGACCTCGCGCTCGGTGACCTGCATCGTGCGCCGGCCGAAGCCCTGCAGGTCGGGCAGGCCGGGGTGCGCGCCGATCGCCACGCCGTGCCTCGCCGCGAGCGCGGTGGTCGCGGCGATCGTCCCCGGATCGCCCGCGTGGAAGCCGCAGGCGACGTTCGCAGACGTGATCCAGGGCATCAGCCCGGCGTCGTCGCCCATCGTCCACGTGCCGAAGCCCTCGCCCATGTCGGCGTTCAGGTCGATCGTCGAAGTGTCCATCTCAGCGTTCTCCATCGAAGGGGTGGCCGCAGGTCGTCCGCACGCCGGCGACCCGCTGCCGGTGCTCGACCGCGAGCCGGTGCGCGAGCCGGTCGGCCTCGTCGAGCTCGACGAGCCGGAACCTCACCCGGCATCCCGGCGCGGCCTGCGCCAGCAGCGGCTCGGCGGCCGACGCGGCCTCGAGCATGCGAGGATACCCCCCGGTGGTCTGGTGCTCGACCAGCAGCACGACCGGCAGCCCCGCGGGCGGCAGCTGCACCGTACCGAAGGCGACCGGCTCGCTCGCGAGCTGCGGCAGCCCGCGCGAGTCGAGCGGATCGCCTTGGAGCCGCAGCCCCTGGCGGTTGCTCTGCGCGCCGACCGTCCAGGCCGTGTCGAGCAGCGCGGCGCGCGCAGTCGCCGACAGCAGCCCGAAGTGACGGCCGGCGAGCACCGGCAGCTCGATCTCCGGCCACGTGGTCGGCAGGCCGTCGGGCAGGTGCCACGACGGCCACGGTCGGCCCGCGGCGGGGTCGTCGCGACGCAGCACCGCGGCCGCCCGCGAGCGCGCGAGCGCGGCCGCGTCCGCGGCGAGCGGCAGCCGGTCGCCTGCGGCGAGCCGCGCCGGGCCGATGCCGGCCGCGAGGTGCCCGCTGCGGCTGCCGAGCACCTCGGGCAGCGCGAGGCCACCCGCGATCGCGAGCCAGCTGCGCCAACCGGCCTCGGGCGCCTGCCAGCGCAGCGTCGCGCCGGCGGGCACGAACACCGGGCGGTTGGCCGGCAGCGCGACGTCGGGCCCGCCTTCGTCGGCCCGCGCGACACGGCAGGCATGGCGCGCGCCGACGCAGGCGATCCACGCGTCCGCCTCGAGGCGCAGCATCGGGCCCGGACCCGTGAGCTCGAGGCCCGCCGCGCCGAGGGCGTTGCCGACCAGCGCGTTCGCGAGCGCCATCGCGCGCGGGTCGGCGGCGCCGCCGCGTGACAGCGCGATCGCCGCGCGCCCGGGGCGGCCCTGGTCCTGCACGGTGGTCAGCAGCCCGGGCTTGAGCACCTCGATCGCGGGCGCCTCGCTCATGGTGCCCCCACGGGCCTGCGGCCCAGCCCCCCGTGGGGGCGCGCTGCCCAGCGCCTGCAGGCGCTGGGCGCTACGCCGGCGGCGGGCGATACCCGCCGAAACCCCGGCTCCGCCCTCCGATGCGATCGTGCGGCGCTCACCGACGGCTCCACATCCGCTCGAAGGTCGCGAGATCGATCGGCTCGAAGCGCACGGTGTCGCCCTCGCCCATCAGCGAGGGCCGCGCGCGCGACGGGTCGAACAGCCGCGCCGGGCAGCGGCCGATCAGGTTCCAGCCACCCGGCGTCGGCGTCGGGTACACCGCGGTCTGGTGCCCGGCGATCGCGATGCCGCCCTCGGGTACCACCGGCCGCGGCGACGCGCGCCGGTCGACCCTCAGCGCCGGATCGAGCCCGTCGAGGTACGCGAAGCCCGGCATGAAGCCGATCACGATCGCGGTGAAGGTGCTCGCCGCGTGGCGCTGGGCGACCTCGGCCGGCGACAGGCCGACGGCGCGGGCGACCTCGTCGAGGTCGGGCGCGAGCGACGCGTCGTAGCAGGCGGGCAGCACCACGCGGCGCCCCGGGGGCGCCTCCCAGTGCAGCGCGTCGGCCGCGCAGCCGCGCAGCCACTCGAGCGCAGCCTCGCGGTGCGCGGCCCGCGTGCGGCCGCCCTCCTCGTCGGGCAGCCGCACGGCGAGCGTGCGCACGCCCGCGACCGCCTCGGCGCAGAACGCCGGCGGCTTCGCGCGCAGCCGGGCGGCGAGCGCGCGCGCGGCGACGTTCGCGTCGGCGTGCCCGCCCCAGTCGACCATCACCCAGCCGTCGCCGCAGACCTGCACCTGGATGCCGTAGAGCGGCCCCGAGGGCGCGGCCGTGCCGCGTTCGGTGCCCCGACCGTCCGAGCGCATCGGCCTACACGCTCCCGTCGACCATGAGCTCGATCAGCTTCGTCCCCGGACGCCGGAACGCGTCCGCGAGCACGTCGCGGACCGCGCGCGGGTCGTCGACGCGCACCGACTGAACGCCCATCGACGCGGCCAGCGCCGAGAAGTCGACCGGCGGATCGGCGAAGTCCATGCCGACGAAGCGCCGGCTGCCGTGGAACGACAGCAGCCGCTGCTTGATGATCCGGTAGCCGCCGTTGTTGACGAGCACGACGTTGAGCGGCAGGCGGTGGTGCGCGGCGGTCCAGAGCGCCTGGATCGTGTACATCGCGCTGCCGTCGCCGGTCAGGCACGCGACCGGTCGCCCCGGATGCGCGAGCGACACGCCGACCGACGCGGCCAGCCCCCAGCCGATGCCTCCCGAGGCCATCGCGTGGTAGCCGAACCGCTCGCGGTAGCGCAGCAATGCGGGCACGTGGCGCGACGCGGTCAGCGCCTCGTCGACGAGGATCGCGTCGTCGGGCAGTGCGTCGATCGTCTGCAGCACCGCCCAGTCGGTGTCGATCGGGCGGTGCGCGGCGGCGCGAGAGATCGTCGTGACGAGCGCCTCGCGGCGTCGGGTCCAGTCGTCCGCCGCGAGCGCGGCGACGCGGGCCCGCGCGCGCGCCGCGTGCGCGTCGCCGCCCGCCGCCTCGAGCGCCGGCGTCAGCACGCGCAGCGTCTCGCGGACGTCGGCGAGCACCGCGAGCTCGACCGGCCAGTTCTTGGCGACATGCCGCTCGATGAGCCCGACCTGCACGAGCGGCATGCCGGGCGGCATCGGCTCGACCTCGCTGTAGACCGACATGCACAGCGGGTCCGCGCCGACGACGACCAGCAGGTCGTGCGCGGCCAGGGTCTCGCGGACCTTCGGCTGCGCCCGCGGCAGCGTGCCGCGGTAGCACGGATGGTCGGACGGGAAGTGCGCGCCGTTGCCCACCGGCTGCTGCCAGACCGCGCAGCCGAGCGCGCGCGCGAACGCCGCCGCCTCGTCCAGCGCGTCGCTCTTCACCACCTCGTCGCCGACGATCATCACCGGCCGCTCGGCCGCGAGCAGCCGGCGTGCGAGCGCGTCGACGAGCGCGTCCGACGGGCGCACGCGCGTCTCGACGCGGCTGGAGGCGAGCAGGTCGAGCTCGGCCTCGGCGTTGAGGATGTCGCCCGGCAGCGAGACGAAGACCGGTCCGGTCGGCGGCGTGGTCGCGATCTTCGCGGCGCGCCGCACGATGCGAGGCAGGTCCTCGAGCCGGTTCACCTCCACCGCCCACTTGACCAGCGGCTCGGCGATGCGCACCAGCGGCTCGTAGAGCAGCGGCTCGGTGAGCCCGTGGCCCTGCTCCTGCTGGCCCGCGGTCAGCAGCAGCGGCGTGCCGGTGAACTTCGCGTTGTAGAGCGCGCCCATCGCGTTGCACAGGCCGGGCGCGACGTGGACGTTCGCGGCGACGAGCCGGCCCGACGCGCGGCCGAAGCCGTCGGCCATGCCGACGACGACGCTCTCCTGCATGCCGAGTACATAGGCGAGGCCCGGATGCTCGGGCAGCGCGTGCATGATCGGCAGCTCGGTCGTGCCGGGGTTGCCGAACAGGTGCGTGATCCCCTCGTCCTCGAGCAGCCCGAGGAACGCGGATCGGCCGGACAGGCGGGGCATGCGGAGGTCTCCTCGCGGATCAGGGCGCCAGCGTGCCACGGCACGGACGCGGCCGGTAGCACGCCCCCCGGGGATCGGACCGCGTCACGCGCCGGCCGCGCCGCGCACGACGAGTCGCCACAGCGACGTGGTCTCGGCGGCGCGCGCCGCATGCAGCGGGTCGCTCCGATCGACCGCCTTGCGGTGCGCGGGCCGCGCGTCGAGCCGGCCGGCGACCTCGAGCCCAGCCGCCTCGAAGGCGGCGAGCAGCGACTCGCGGGTGCGCAGCCCGAGGTGCTCGGCGAGGTCGGACAGCACGAGCCAGCCCTCGCCGCCGGGCGCGAGGTGCGCGGCGAGGCCCTGCAGGAACGCGCGCAGCATCCGCCCGTCCTCGTCGTAGACGCCGCGCTCGAGCGGCGACGCCGGCCGGGCGGGCACCCACGGCGGGTTGCAGACGACGACGCCGGCACGGCCTTCGGGGAAGAGGTCGGCGCGCACGACCTCGACGCGGCGCTCCAGGCCGAGCCGCATGACGTTCTCGCTCGCGCAGTCGATCGCCCGCGGGTCGAGGTCGGTCGCGACGACGCGCGCGGCGCCGCGTCGCGCGAGCACCGCGGCGAGCACGCCGGTGCCGGTGCCGACGTCGAACGCGGTCGCGGGCGGTGCTCCGCCGGGCCACGGGGCGCGCGCCACCAGTTCGACGTACTCGGCGCGCGTCGGCGCGAAGACCCCGTAGTGCGGGTGGATGCGACCGCCGCTCGCCGGCACGTCGATGCCGCGCACCCGCCACTCGTGCGCGCCGACGAGTCCCTGCAGCTCGCGCAGCGAGACCACCGACGGCCCGTCGCCCTCGCCCCAGGCTTCGGTGCAGGCCACGTGCAGGTCGGGCGCGCGGCGCAACGCGCTGCGGTGCCCGGCGTCGAGCCCGATCAGCAGCATGCCCAGCGTGCGCGCCCGCTGCGAGCGGAGCTGGCGCACGCGGTCGAAGGTCTCGCGCGCGGAGCGGACCGGTGTACGCTCCGACGCGCGTGCGCCGGGTGCCGACGCCTTCGGGCCGCGGCCGCGCGCCGGTCGGTCGACGCGCGAGGCGAGCGCGAGCAGCAGCTGGCGCGCGTTCTGGAAGTCGCCTCGCCACAGCAGGCCGACGCCCTGCGCGGCGAAGCCGTAGGCGTCGTCGGCGCGTGTCGTGTCGTCGACGATCAGCACGCGTTTCGGCGGCGGCGCGCCACGCTCGGAGCGCCAGCGCGCGGACCGCGGTTCGCCATCCTCGATCCAGTGCAGGCGCGGCGGCGCGGCGCCGTCCGGGGGGGGCGGGGCGGCGCTCAGAACAACTCGTCCCGGCGCAGGTAGCGCCACTGGCCGACCGGCAGCGGACCGAGCGGCACGCCACCGCTGCGCACGCGCTTCAGGCCCACGACCTTGAGCCCGACCAGCTCGCACATCCGACGGATCTGCCGCTTGCGGCCCTCGCGCAGCACGAAGCGCAGCTGGTCCTCGTTCGCCCACGAGACCTTGGCGGGCCGCAGCGTCACGCCGTCGAGCTCGAGGCCGTGGCGCAACCGCGCGAGGCCCGCGTCGTCCAGCGAGCCCTCCACGCGGACCAGGTACTCCTTCTCGACCGCACCGTCGTCGCCGATCAGGCGGCGCGCGACGCGGCCGTCCTGCGTGAAGACCAGCAGGCCGGTCGAGTCGATGTCCAGCCGGCCCGCCGGCGCGAGGCCGCGCAGATGGCCCGGCTTGAAGCGCAGCGGCGAGGGATCGCCGCTCCAGCGGTTCTCGGGGCGGATCAGCGTCGAGGCGGGCGGATGCCCGTCCTCGGCCTGGCCCGACACGTAGCCGATCGGCTTGTTCAGCAGGATCGTGACCTGCTCCTCCTGGTGCCGCGCGGCCGCCGGATCGATCTCGATGCGGGCCTGCCGCGAGACCCGCGTGCCGAGCGTGGTCACGACCACGCCGTCGACCTTCACCCAGCCGTTCTCGATCCAGGTGTCGGCCTCCCGGCGCGAGCACAGGCCGAGCTCGCCCATCCGCTTCGACAGCCGCGGGGTCTCGCCGGACGCCGGGACCCCGTCGCGCCCGGGCGCCTGCGGCCGTGCGCCGGACGCTGGAGCGGCGCGCGCGCCGGCCGGCGCCGGGCGGCGCGCGGCGGGAGCGGTCGGGGGGCCGCGGCGGCCGGGGGCCGGGGGCTTCGGGGGGAGTCGGGACATGGGTGCGGCGGCCACGCAAGGCGGCCGACCCGCATCATAGCCGGCCGGCGGCACGCCCCGCCGCGCAGGCTATGCCGGTGCGACGAAGCGCGCGAGGATCGCCGCGTGCCGGTGCGGCCACTCTCGCAGCGCGCCGCCGTCGTCGCCGTGGAGCACGCCGCGCAGGAACGCGGTCGTGAGCTCGCGCGTCGCGGCCTTGACCCGGGCGTTCAGCTCGAGGCCGCCGGGCGCGGCGCGGTCGGTGAACATCGAGTGCGAGCCGCCCGCGAACACCGCGAGCACCTTGCGCTCGCCGCCGACCGCGTCGAACAACGCGACCCGGTCCTCCGCCCCGCTCCAGTAGCCGGGGATGCGGATCACGTCGTCGGTCGCGGTCACGTGCAGGCTGGGCAGGCGGACCGGCTCGAGGATCGGCCGCGGCGACGGCGCGCCGTAGAACGGCGGGGCCGAGATCGCGATCGCGGCGCGGATCCGCGGCTCGGAGAGGTCGACGGGGCGGCCGTCGCGCTCGACGCGCGCGCCGGCGGCGAGCAGCGTCGTGTTCGCGCCGTAGGAGTGGCCGGCCGCGACGACGCGGTCGGCGTCGAGGCGCTCGGCGAGCGGGCCTGCGAGGACCGTGTCGAGCGCGAAGCGCAGGTCGCCGACCCGCGCGATCGCCTCGTCGGCGCGCGCGGCCGCCTGCAGGCGCTCGACCAGCGCGAACGGGCTCCCGGCGGCCCAGAGACTGCGGTCGCTGCCGACGTGCTGCAGGTGCAGGCTCGCGAAGCCCTCGTCGGCCCAGTGCGTGCCGAGCCAGCCGTAGCCCGCGCGCGAGCCGCCGATGCCGTGCGAGAAGACCACCAGCGGCGCCGGACGGGCCGCGCTCGCGGCGCGCGGCAGGTACAGCCGCATCGGCACCGGGCGCACGCGGGCGGCGTCGAAGGCGTCGAGGTCGAGCGGGTCGTGGCGGCGCTCCTGCGCGCGCGGCGCACGGGCACCCGGTACCGCGCCGAGGGCCACGAGCGCGGCGGCGGCGGTGCCGGCGAGGATCAGCGATCGGCGGCGCAGGTGCATGGCGGGCGGGGGGCCGGGTTGTTCCGGATCCGTCGAGCGGGGCCGTCGGACCTTTCACCACTCGGCTGCGGGGTGCACCAGGCATGGTAGAACGGGCGGCGCCGAGGAGCCGCCATGAGCATCGTCCTGATCCGCCACGGGGAGACCGACCTGAACGCCGCGCGGGTGCTGCAGTGGCCGGACACGCCGCTCGGGGAGCGCGGGCTCGCGCAGGCCCGCGCGCTCGGCGCGCGCTTCGCGGGCAGCCGGCCGGCGGCGCTGCTCAGCAGCGACATGACCCGGGCCAGGCAGACGGCCGAGGCGATCTCGCTCGCCACCGGGGTGCCGGTGCGCGAATCGCCACTGCTCGCCGAGCGCAACTTCGGCGTGCTGCGCGGGCGGCGCTTCGACGAGCTCGACCACGACCCGATCCGAGACGAGCGCGGTCCGCCCGAGGGCGAGTCGATGGCCCAGTTCCGCGAGCGCGTCGCACATGCGCTCGACTGGGTGCGCGCGGCACGCCGCGAGGCCGGCGGCGACGTGCTCGTCGTCTCGCACGGCCTGGTGATCCGCGTGCTGCTCGCCGAGCACTGCGCGTGGCCCGACTCGGCCTCGCCGCCCGAGGCGCTGTCGAACACGTCGGTGTCGGTGCTCGACCCCGAGCCGCCGCACGCGGTTCGCCTGAGCAACTGCGCCCGCCACCTCGACGCCGGCATCGCGGATTCCGGGCGCGGCGTGGTCGGCGTCTGAACGGGCACGCAGCGATGCACGACTCCCACGGACTGCCGCTGTCGACGCGCTCGATCGACGCACGCGACGCGTACGTCGAAGCGCTCGAGCTTCTGCTCGCGCTGCGCACCGGCGTCGACGGGGCATTGGATCGCGCATCGCGCGCCGACCCGGGCTTCGCGCTCGCGCATGCGGCGCGGGGCCGCTGGCTGCAGATGCGCGGCGAGGGCGCGGCGGCGCGCGAGGCGTTCACGCAGGCGGCCGACCTCGCCTGCGGCGCCGACGACCGCGAGCGGTCGCACGTCGCGGTGCTCGCGCGGATCGCCGGCGGCGACGCCGCGGGCGGCCTCGCCGCCGCGCGAGATCACCTCGCCGCATGGCCGCGCGACGCGCTGGTGCTGTCGACCTGCGCGAGCGTCTTCGGCCTGATCGGCTTCTCGGGCCGCCCCGACCGCGAAGCCGAGCAACTGGCGCTGCTCGAGCACCTCGGGCCGCACTGGGACGGCGACGGCTGGTTCCTCGCGATGCACGCGTTCGCGCTGGTCGAGACCGGCCGCGTCGACGCGGGGCTCGCGATGGCCGAGCGCGCGATCGCACTCGCGCCGCGCAACGCGCATGCGGCGCACGTGCTCGCGCACGCGCTCTACGAGGCCGACGACGACGCCCGCACGCTGCGCGAGCTCCAAGCGTGGCTGCCCGGCTACCCGCGCGAGTCGTCGCTCGCCTGCCACCTGTGGTGGCACGCCGCGCTGTGCGAGCTGGGCGCGGGCCGAGTCGACCGCGTCGCGGCGATCCTCGTCGACGAGGTGCTGCCCGACGCGTCGCGCAGCCTGCCGCTCAACACCTACACCGACGGCGTGTCGCTGCTGTGGCGGATGTCGGTGGCCGGACTGCCGACCGACCCCGCGCACTGGCGTGCGGTGCGGGCGTTCGGCGAGCGCCACTGGCCGAAGCCCGGCGTGTTCGTCGACGTGCACCACGCGCTCGCGCTCGCAGGCTGCGGCGACGCCGACGCGCTGAACGCATACGTCGCGACGCTCGACGAGACGCTCGCCGCCGGCCGGCTCGCCGCGGGCGCGGTCGTGCCGCAACTGGCGCGCGCCGCGGCCGCGTGGCGCGACGGCGATCGCGCGCGCACCGTCGAGCTGATCGAGCCGGTGCTCGACGACGTCGTGCGGATCGGCGGCAGCCGCGCCCAGCGCGACCTCGTGCTGCGCACGGCGGTGGCGGCCTGCGCGGGCGTCGGCATGGCCGAGCGGGCCGCGGCACTGCGCGCGCGCCGGCGTGGCGGCGCCTAGGCGGCAGGTCCCCCGTTCACTCCCCCCGTTCACTCCCCCAGGTCGATCGTCCCCGCGAGACGCACGCCGGCGAGCAACGGCGGCAGCGCGTGGTCGGCGACGACCCAGCCGCGGGTCGTATGCCCGGCGGCGTCGGCGAGCAGCTCGCCGAGCACCGCGCGAGATGGCCCGTCGAGCCCCGCGAACGGCGTGTCGAGCAGCGCGAGCGTCGCGCCCGCGGCGAAGGCCGCGACCAGCCCGAGCTTGCGCCGCGACCCGGTCGAGAGCCGGAACAGCTCCTTGTCGAGATGCTCGCGCAGCGCGAAGGCGTCGAGCAGCCCGGCCTCGAGCGCGACGTCCCACGCAGCGTGCGCCGCCCGCTCGCGGGCGAGCCAGTCGCGCGCGACCGCCCCGTCGCGCGCCGCGTCGTTCGGCTCGGGCACGTACGGCGCGGTGCCGCCCCCGATCAGCGTGCCCGACACCGGCTCGAGCATGCCCGCCATCGCCCGCAGCAGCGTGCTCTTGCCGCGCCCGTCCCCGCCGAGCACGAGCGTGAGCCCGGGCCCGACGTCGAAGGACAGGCGGTCGATCACCCGTACGCCGCCGCGCTCGAGGATGAGGTCGCGCGCGACCAGCAGCGCGTCGATGGGGGTGGACGATGTCCTGGACACGATGGTGTCGGGTCGGCGGAAGGGTCGAGGCGCCCGCGCCACGGCACGGCACGGCTCGGCTCGACGCGAAAAATGTTTGACGGAATCCAAGCACTGCGGCCCGGAACGGCGTAGTCTAGGGGCGAAAGGTGTGTCGCGCGGCAAGTGGGCGCAACGCACCGGGCCCCGCCGGGAGACGACGCGACCGCGTCGAGGGCGGGGACCCGCACGGCGCGACGCTGGCGCGCCGCGATGGGTGCGCCGATGGGCGGGAGGGCTTCGCCATGCAACGTTCCACCTCGGGCTCAGCCCGCCGCGCCCCGTCGCCGCAGCCCGACGCAGAGCCCCCGATACGTCGATCCGGGTCCGTCGGCGAACCGCCGCCCGACTGGCTGCGGCGACTCGTCGAAACCGAACTCGTGCCCCGGCTGGCCGACCGAGTGGGCCCGGCGGTGGTGCGCTCGGCGCCGCCGGCCGTGCCGGTCGACGCCGACGTCGAGGCGCTGGTCGAGCTGCTGCTCGACGACGACGATGCCTGCGTCGAATGGATCGCCGCGCTGCGCGCGAGCGGCATCGACGCCCAGCGGCTGCGCGACGCGCTGATCGCGCCCGCCGCCCGCCGCCTCGGCGAGCGCTGGGACGACGACCTCTGCGATTTCGCCCAGGTCTCGATCGGCGTCGGGCGCCTTCAGTCGCTGGTGCACCATCTCGGTGACGACCCGCCCTGCGCGGCCGCCGCTCCGGCGGGCCGCCTGCTGCTCGCCAAGCTGCCCGGCTCGGACCACCTGCTCGGCCCGGTGATCGTCGCCGACGCGTTCCGCCGCGCAGGCTGGGACGTGCACTTCGATCCCTGCGCGAGCGAGGCGGAGCTGCTCGAGACGGTGCGCTCCGCGCGCTTCGACGTGATCGGCCTGACGGTCGCGCTCGACCGCGACTTCGAGCCGGCCCGAGACCTGCTGTCGACGCTGCGCGCCGCGTCGCTGAACCCGTCGGTGTCGACGATGGCCGGCGGGCCGGCGCTGTCGCGCTGGCCGGCGCTGCACGCCGACCTCGGCGCGGACCTCGTGCCTGCGGACCCATCCGAGGCCCTCGCGCTCGCGACGCGCTCGCTGCCGGGGCAGGCCGACCACCGCGCGGCGGCCGGACCGCACGCGGCGTCCCGCGAGGCCGACGCGAGGCGCGCGGTGCCGGTGGAGGCGACACCGGCCCCGACGCCTGCGGCCGCCGCGACCGAGCCTCCGCCCGCGCGGCGCACCCGCTTCCGGCGGACCGCGGCGCTGCGGCTCGCCGGCACGCTCGCGAGCCTCACCGCACAGGCGGCCTGAGCGGGCTGCCGCCGGCTCAGCCGGCCGGCAGCACGGTGCCCTCGCAGGCACCGAGTCCGATGCGCCGAGCGCCCGGGCGCTCGCACCACGCCTTGAGCACGAGCGAGTCGCCGTCCTGCAGGAAGGTCCGCGACTCGCCGCCCGGCAGCGCGATCGCCACCTTGCCGCCCTGGCTCAGCTCGAGCAGCGAACCGCCCTCCTCCGGACGCGGGCCCGACAGGGTGCCCGACCCGAACACGTCGCCGGCCCGCAGGTTGCAGCCGTTCACCGTGTGGTGCGCGACCAGCTGCGCCAGGGTCCAGTAGGCGGCCTCGCGCACGTTCACGCGGGACAGCCGCACCGCCGGCTCGCCCCGCTCGCGCATCGCCGCCGTGCGAAGCCACGCCTCGACGGTCATGTCTAGGGCGCCGTGCGCGCGGTTGTGCGGCGAATCGAGGTACGGCAGCGGCGCGGGCTCGCCGTCGCCGCGCTCGAACGGGGCGCGGAACGGCTCGAGCGCGTCGAGCGTGACCACCCAGGGCGACAGCGTCGTCGCGAAGCTCTTCGCGAGGAAGGGCCCGAGTGGCTGGTACTCCCAGGCCTGAAGGTCGCGCGCCGACCAGTCGTTGAGCAGCGCGATGCCGAAGATGGCCTCCTCCGCGCGCGCCATCGGCACCGGCTCGCCGAGCGCGTTGTCGGCGCCGATCAGCACGCCGAGCTCCAGCTCGTAGTCCAGCCGGGCGCTCGGCCCGAGCGCGGGCGCGTCGGCCGCGCCCTTCAGCTGGCCGCTGGGGCGACGGAACGGCGTGCCGCTCGGCACGATCGAGGACGCGCGGCCGTGGTAGCCGATCGGCACCCAGCGGTAGTTGGGCAGCAGCGGATTCTCGGGCCGGAAGAGCCGACCCACCGTGGTCGCGTGGTGGATGCCGGTGTAGAAGTCGGTGTAGTCGCCGATCTCGCACGGCAGCGCGGTCTCCGCGCGGGCCTGCGGCACGAGGCACGGCGCGAGCGCGCGCAGGTCGAGGACCTGGTCGCCGATCGCGACGCCGATCCGCCACGGCTCCGAGCTGCCGGCGCGGCGGAACCGGCCGAACGGCAGGTTCTGGATCGGGAAGTCGGTGTCGTCGGCGTTCGCCGAGGCGACCCAGCTGCGCAGCGCCGGATCGTGGGTCGCGTCCAGCCGCGCGCTCATCGCGACGCGCTCCGCATCTCGTGCATGGCCTGAGCTCCCGTGGATGCGGTCATGGGCGCGAGGATAGCGCGGCGCATCGCGCGCAGCAGCGCGACGTAGTCGGGCACCGCGTCCCACGCGCGCCACGACAGCAGGTCGAGCGCAGGATGACCGGCGAGCGCGTGGCCGGAGCGCACGAAGCCGCGGTAGGCGCCGACGACCCGCGCCCTCGGCACGGCCACGTCGGCACCGCCCTGCACCGACAGCGCCTGCAGCGCGGCCTGCAGCTCGGGCAGCGAGCGGCCCGTGCCCGACAGCCAGGTCCGCTCGACCCAGTCGAGCCGGGACGGCCCGCGCAGCTCGAGGTCGGCGACCAGCACCGCGCCCAGGTTGTCGGCGTCGCGCGAGGCCGCGGCGGCGCGCGCGCGATCTCGCCGTAGGGGACCTCGGCGACGAACGGATCCAGATGCTCGAGCCAGTCGGCGTGGAACGCGACGTGCTCGCGCCAGTCGGCCTCGTCCATCGAAGAAGGCGTGCGCGTGGCCGCGATCCGACGCAGCCACGGCACGTGCTGGGCCGACAGCGGCCCGAGCACCGCCCAGCCGCGCGTGAGCCGGTCCTGCGCGACGACCCATCCCGACGACGCGGGCACGCCCGCAGACGGGGGCAGCGCGCCGGCCGGGACCTCGCGCGCCGCGCCCTTGACGGCGGCGACGGTGCGCCAGCCCTCGGCATCGAGCGCGACGATCAGCACGGACTCGGCGTCGATCATCGCGGCAACGCCCCCCGGACGAGGCGGTCAGAAGCTCGCCCTCACCTTCACCAGGAGCTGGACCTTTCTGACGTCCGGATCGCCGTTGAGCGGGAACGCCAGGTCGACGTGCAGCACGTTGCCGAACGACGCGCGCACGTTGAAGATCCGCAGCCCGATGCCGGCGTTCGCAAGCCAGCGGTCGTTGGTCGGGTCGGCGGTCGGGCCGCCCCATGCGCGCCCAACGTCGAAGAACCCGGCGCCGCCGACCCGGAACAGCCGGAACAGGTACAGGTCGGTGTACATGCGCTCCTCGAGCGTCAGCAGCGCGCGCCGCGAGCCGCTCTGGTAGCGCAGCGGATAGCCGCGCAGGCCGTTGTCGCCGCCGACGTACAGCGTGTCGAGCGGTGCCGGGTTCGTCAGCACGTCGCCGCCGACCGACGCGTAGAACAGCCAGCGTGGGCTCTGCGGCAGGTAGTACTGCAGCCGCGCGCCCGCGCGCAGGCGCTCGACGCCGCCGTCGGCCAGCTGCCCCTGCAGGGAGCCGCTCGTCACCAGTGCGTGCGTCGGCCATGGCTCGTAGGCGTGGCTCGCGTTCGCCTGGTAGACCCAGGCGTCCTTCGTCGAGCCGAACGCGCTCGACGCGTAGCCGAGTTGCACCGTCGTCTGCAGGCCGTAGGCGAAGAACTCGGTACGACCGATCTGGTCGCGGTTCACCTTCTTCTCGAAGCGGTCCTCGATCAGCTGCCAACGCACGAACGGGCCGGCCAGCGTCTGGTCGGGCGACAGCACCGGCGGCGACGGGACGCCCGGTTCGCGCGCGTACGACTCGTCGCGCGCGAACAGGCCGGCACTCCAGCGCGTGACCCAGCCGTCGACTCGGCCGCTCGACCACCCGCCGAAGACCTCGGCGACATCGTCGCGGCGGCGGTACTGCGAGGCGACTTCGCCACGGCGGTAGACGCTCTCGATGCGGTCGACGCTCGATGCCGTGACGCCCGCGGCCCAGCGCGTGTCGAGCGTCCAGAACGGCCTCGCGATGCGCATCGTCTGCGACCGCCCGTCGCTGTTGTCCTGGAGTGCGTAGTCGGCCGACAGCCGGCCGCCGAACGCGCGCTCGTTGCCGATCTGGAACTCGTTGCCGGAGCGCTCGGCGTTACGGAAGATGCCGATGCCGATCGACGTGCCGGTGCCGAGGAGGTTGCCCTCGCGGATCGACAGCGAGCTCGAGGTCGCCCCGCCGGCGCGGCTCGCGCCGATGCCGGGATCGAGCGTCCAGGTGTCGCGGGTCGCGACCTCGACGTCGACGACGCCGTCCGAGTAGGCGACCGGACGGATGCGCACCTCGTAGAGGAACCGGAAGGTGCGCAGCACGCGCTCGGCCTCGTCGATCACCGCGACGCGGACCGGGTCCCCCTCCTTGAACGTCAGCGCGCGCTCGATCACCTTCGGCTGCGTGACGATGTGCAGCCGGTTCGCGAGCCGGAAGAGCGCGTTGCTCTCGGCCGGGTCGTCGGTGTCGAACACGTTCAGCGTGACGATGCGGACCTTGCCGATCCGTGCGCCGGCCGCCTCGAGCTCGGCGAAGCTCGGCAGTGCCGGCGCATGCGTGGCGTGGCCGGACCCCCGAGGCGGGGGCGCATCCATGGACGGCACGGTCGCCGTGCCGGTCGCGGTCCCGGCACCCGGCTGCGCGAGGACGGGCGCGGCGGCGGCGACGCAGGCGAGCGCGGCGAGCAGCGCAGCGGCGGACCGCAGGCCGCGCGCCCACGCTGTGGACGTGCGGGCGGCTGCGTCGGGGCGTCGGCGGGTCATCTCCTCGCAACGGTAGCGGTCCGGGGTCGCCCCGGCAAACCGCAGCCGACGGAGCGCCGGCCCACGCTGGACAGCAGGCGACGGCCGTGCTCGGCGGAGCGCCCGCCGAGGCACGGGCGCGGACGCCTCAGCGCGCGCCGCCAGGCAACCGCACGAGCGCCAGCTGGCGCGACTGCGCGACCAGCCGCCCGCGCGCGTCCCACAGCAGTCCGTCCTCGATCAGCCGGCCGTCGGCGAGGTCGACCGTGCGGAACTGCGCCAGGATCCAGCCCGGCGCGGGACGCCGCCGGACCTGCACGGTGAGCTCGACCGTGGGCACCCAGCCGACGGCGCCGAGCAGCCCGAACACCGCGGGCGGGAACGCGTCGGCGAACAGCAGCGTCGCGAGGCCGTCGGGCTCGCGGCCGTCGCGGAAGCGGATCCAGCCCGACACCTGCGCGCGCCCGGTCGCACCCGCGCGGGCCTCTTCGGGATGGAGTCGCACGTCGAGGCGCTCGAGGATCGGCAGCGCGACGCCCTGCTCGCCGGGCGAGCGCGGCGTGCACGCCTCGGGCGGCGGCATCGCCGGCAGCGGCGGCGCGAGGGTCGCGTCGGCGTCACCCTCGTCGAGCGCACCCATCGAGGCGAGCAGTTCGAGCCGCGGCCCGTCGGCCTGCGACAGCGTGGCGCGCACCGTGCTCAGCGAGCGCCCGGCACGCAGCACCGCGACGTCGACGTGGCAGGAGGCCTCGGGAACGCCCGGCTTCAGGTAGTGCGCGGTCACCGAGAGCGGGTCGGGTTGCGCGGGCACCGCCGCGCGCATCGCGGCGGCCGCGACCGCGAGCAGGTAGCCGCCGTTCGGGTTCGCGCCGATGTTGTAGCCGGCGTCGATCCGGCCGCTCCAGCGGCCCTCGCCCGCCGGGTCGACGCGGACGTCGTCGTCGAAGCGCACCGCGCTCAGACCTCAGCCGCCATCCGGCTCGCCTGGTCGATCGCACGCTTTGCGTCGAGCTCGGCCGCCTCGAACGCGCCGCCGACGAGCCGGGCATCGACGCCGCGCGCGCGCAGTGCGTCGTGCAGCGCGCGCAGCGGCAGCTGCCCGGCGCAGACGATCACCGTGTCCGCGTCGAACAGGACCGGCTCGCCGTTCACGCGTGCGTGCAGCCCCGCGTCGTCGATGCGCACGTACTCGACGCCGTTCACCATCTTCACGCCGCGCCGCGACAGCGTGATCCGGTGCGTCCACCCGGTCGTGCGGCCGAGCGCCTTGCCCACCGGGTCGGTCTTGCGCTGCAGGAGCCACACGGTGCGCTCGGCCGCGGCGACCCGAGGGACGACGCCGGTGACGCCACCGCGCGGGTGGTTCTCGAAGTCGATGCCCCACTCGCGCGCGAACAGGTCGCGGTCGAGCGCGGCCGACGGGCCGTCGTGGCTGACCAGCTCGGCGACGTCGAAGCCGATGCCGCCCGCCCCGACGATCGCGACCCGGCGACCCGGTACGCGCCGCCCGGTGATCACGTCGATGTAGCCGGCGACCATCGGATGGTCGATGCCCGGGATGTCGGGCCTGCGCGGCTCGATGCCGGTCGCGACGACGACCTCGTCGAAGCCGCCCGCGGCGAGCGCGTCCGCGTCGACGCGCGTGCGCAGCCTGACGTCGACGCCGGTGACCTCCAGACGCCGGCGGAAGTAGCGCAGCGTCTCGGTGAACTCCTCCTTGCCGGGGATGCGCTTGGCGAGGTTGAACTGCCCGCCGATCTCGTCGGCCGCGTCGAACAGCGTCACGCGGTGGCCGCGCTCTGCGGCGACCGTCGCGAACGCGAGCCCTGCCGGGCCGGCGCCCACGACCGCGACGCGCTTGGACGCGCGCGTCGGCTCGTAGCGCAACAGCGTCTCGTTGCAGGCGCGCGGATTGACCAGGCAGCTGACCTGCAAGCGCCCGCCGAAGGTGTGGTCCAGGCACGCCTGGTTGCAGGCGATGCAGGTGTTGATCTCGTCCTCGCGGCCCTGCGCGGCCTTCAGGACCAGCTCGGCGTCGGCGAGCATCGGCCGGGCCATCGACACCAGGTCGGCGTCTCCGCGGGCGAGCACCGCCTCGGCGACGTCGGGCATGTTGATCCGGTTGCTGGTGATCACCGGCACGTTCAGCTCGCGGCGCAGCCGACCGGTGACGCCGGCGAACGCCGCGCGGGGCACCATCGTCGCGATCGTCGGCACCGGCGCCTCGTGCCAGCAGAAGTGCGTGCTGATCACGTTCGCGCCTGTGGCCTCGATCGCCTTCGCGAGCGAGACGACCTCCTCCCACGCGAGGCCGCCGTCGAGCATGTCCATCGCCGGGACCCGGAAGATCAGGATCGCGTCCGGCCCGATCGCCGCGCGCACGCGCTTCACGACCTCGATCGCGAAGCGCATGCGGTTCTCCCACTCGCCGCCCCAGCGATCGGTGCGCAGGTTCGTCTTGCGGACCAGGAAGGTGCTGATCAGGTAGCCGGCCGAACCGATCAGCTCCACGCCGTGATAGCCGGCCTCGCGCGCCAGCCGGGCGCAGTTCCCGAAGTCGGCGATCTGCTTCTCGATGCCGGCTTCGTCGAGCTCGTTCGGCGCGAAGCGGCCGATCCGCGACTTGACCGCCGTCGGTGCGACACAGGCCGGGGTGCCGGCCAGCGGCCCGGCGTGCAGGATCTGCATGCAGATCTTCACCTCCGGATCGGCCGCGCGCACCGCGTCGGTGACGATCCGGTGCCCCGCAGCCTCCTCGGGCGTCGACAGCTTAGCGCCGGAGCCGCCCTCGGCGTTCGGCGAGATGCCGCCGGTGATGATCATGCCGACACCGCCCCGCGCGCGCTCGGCGAAGAAGGCGGCCATCCGGACGAAGCCGTCGGGCGCCTCCTCGAGCCCGGTGTGCATCGAGCCCATCAGCACGCGGTTCCTGAGCCTCGCGACGCCGAGGTCGAGCGGCGAGAACAGGTGCGGGTAGCGGGTCGTGCCGGGCATGTCCGGCGCGGTTCGGATCGGGATCTGCATCGTGCGCGTTCCGTGGCGAGGGGTGCGGCCGATCTTACAGTCAAGCCTCACGCCGGCGCAGCGCGAACGCCTCGACCGAGGCGACGAACGCATCGGTGCGCACCGCGAGCTGCTGCGTGCGGTTCTCGAGCTGCAGCGCCGCCTCCAGGCTCGGCGCGTCGACGTTGAGGTCGAGCACCTCCTTGGTCATCCGCAGCCCGAACGCGCTCTTGCCGAGCATCGTGCGGGCGATCTCCAGCGCTGCGCCGACCGCTTCGCCGTCGGGCACGACGCGGGACACCAGGCCGATCCGGTCGGCCTCGGCGGCGCCGACCTCGCGGCCGGTGTACAGGATCTCGGCCGCGCGCGACACGCCGATCAGCCGGGGCAGCAGGTAGGTGCTGCCGATCTCGCCGGCCGACAGCCCGATGTTGATGAACGAGCCGATGAAGCGCGCGCGCTCGGCGGCCACGCGCACGTCGGCTGCGAGCGCGAAGCAGAGGCCGCCGCCCGCGGCGACGCCGTTGACCGCGGCGATCACCGGCTGCGGGATGCGCCGCAGGCCCGAGACGATCCGCGACAGCTTCAGCTGCCCGTCGAAGCCCGCCTCGACGCCGGGCCGCGTATCGCCCGAGGCCGCGATCTGCTTGAGGTCGGTGCCCGCGCAGAAGCCGCGGCCCGCGCCGGTCAGTACCAGCACGCGCGCGCGCGGGTGCTCCTGGAGCAGGTCGAGCACCGCGTGGAATTCGTCGATCATCGTGCGGCTGATCGCGTTGAGCCGGTCCGGGCGGTTCAGCGTCAGCAGCGCGACGCCGGGCTCCGGCTCGGTCAGGGTCATCGTCTCGAAGGTCGTGCTCACGGGCGCTCCGGGTCGGTCGGGTGCGCCATCTTCGGCCGGATCGGGGCGGCCGGCCACGCGGCGGGCCGGGCATCGGAACGGCGCCGGCACCGCGCCGGCCCGCGCCCGCCCCCGCCAGCCCGCAGCCGTGCAGGCCAGCGCCTCAGCCGAGTTCGGCCTCGCCGCCGTCGAGCACGACCAGCCCCTCGCTCGCCGGCACCGTCGCCCGGAAGCGCACCGCGGCACCGTCGCGCCACAGCTCGAAGCGCAGCGCATCGCCGGGGAACACCGGCGCCGCGAAGCGCAGCGCGATCGCGCGCAACCGCGCGGCGTCCATGCCCGCGTACGTCCGCAGGATCGCGTGCGCCGCCATCCCGTATGCGCACAGTCCGTGCAGGATCGGCCGCGGGAAACCGGCCGCTCGCGCGAAGCCCGGGTCGGCGTGCAGTGGGTTCGGGTCGGCGACCAGCCTGTAGATCAGCGCCGACTGCGGCAACGTCGCCAGCTCGACGACCGCGTCGGGCGGGCCCCCGGGCGCGGCCGAACGGGGCGCCGCGAACGCATCGCCGCCGGGCGGGCCGTTGCCCGCGCGCTCCGAGAAGCCGCCGTCGCCGCGCGCCATCAGCGTCATCGTCTGGGTCGCGATCGGCGGGCCGTCGCGCCCCGCGGACAGCGTGCGCTCGAGCACGATCAGCGCCCCGCGCTCGGCCCCCTTGTCCGACACGACCGTCGCGCTCGTGCGGCCGAACACCGTGCCCGAGGCCGGCAGCGGCGCATGCACGCGCAGCGCGTGGCCGGCGTGCACGATCCGCGCGCCATCCACGCCGAAGCGCGGGTCCTCGAACCACATGAACGGATAGGCGAGCACCGTCGCCAAGGTCGGCAGCGCGACCAGCCCACGCTCGAACACGAAGCGCAGCTGCGCTTCGTCGATCGGGTCGGCACCGAGACCGACGCCGAGCGCGTACAGGATGGTGTCGCGCGCGTCGTAGCGGTGTTCGACCTCGGCGATCGGGGCGGACTTCAGGGCGTGGTAGTCGAGCGGCATCCGCTCACTTTACGTCGAAGCGCAGCGCGCCGCTGCGGCCGTCCTTGAGCTTCACGGTCGCGACCGCCTTCGCGCCCTTGGCCAGCGGCGCATCGCCGACGACGTTCAGCCGGTTGTCGCCGGCTGGCACCAGCTCGCGCTCGGCCTTCTGCGAGCCCGACAGCACGACGAGCTTCGCCGACGCGCCCGCGGTCGGCACCGGCGCGCCGTGGTCGGTGATGTAGAGCGTCGCGCCCTTGGGGCCTGCGACCAGTTCGCCCTGGAACGTGCCTGCCTCGGCGACGACGCCGCCGTGCTGCGGCTTGCCGTGGTCGGCATGGGCGTGCGACGGCGCCGGGGCGAGGGCGATCGCGGCGGCCGCGGCGAGGGCGACGGCCAGCGCGGCGACGGGACGGGACGGACGGATGAAGGCCATGGCGGACTCCGTGTCGAGTGGAGGGGAGGTTCAGGGCACCTGCGCGTCCGGCTCGTCGAGCAGGCGTCGGGCGGGCCGTTCGCCGATCCGCGCGAACAGTACCGGGGTCAGGAACGCGTCGATCAGCGTCGAACCGATCAGGCCCGCGAAGATCACGACCGCGACAGGATGGAGGATCTCGGTGCCGGGCTGCTCGGCCTCGAAGAGCAGCGGCGACAGCGCGAGCGCCGCGGTCAGCGCGGTCATCAGCACCGGCGACAGCCGCTCCAGCGAGCCGCGCACGATCATCGGCCGGCCGAACGCCTGGCCCTCGACGCGCATCAGGTGGATCCAGTGGCCGACCTTCAGGATCCCGTTGCGGGTCGCGATGCCGGCGAGCGTCACCAGCCCGACCAGCGAGGCGACCGACAGCGGCTGGCCCGAGAGCTTCAGCCCGACGATGCCGCCGGCGAGCGCGAGCGGTACGTTGGCCATCACCAGCAGCGCGAGCGCGCCCGAGCGGTAACGCGAGTACAGCACGACGAACACGCCGAGCGCCGAGATGGCGGCGAGCCCGCCGATCAGCCGGCTCGCCTCCTCCTGCGCCTGGAACTGGCCGCCGAGGGTCACGAAGTAGCCCTCGGGCAGCCGTGTCGCATCGACGACCGCGCGGATGTCCGCGACGACGTCCGACAGCGCACGACCCTGCGCGTTCGCCGAGATCACGATGCGCCGCCGGCCGTCGTCGCGCGAGACCTGGTTCGGGCCGTCCGCCTCCTCGATCGTCGCGAGCCGCGACAGCGGCACGAAGCCCGAGGGCGTGTCGATGCGGATGCGCTCGAGCCCCTGCATCGCGCGCGCCGCGTCGGGCAGGCGCAGCACGAGGTCGAAGCGGCGACTGCCCTCGACGACCTGCGCGATGCGCTCGCCCTCGACCAGCGACTGCAGGTCGGCGAGCACGCGCGCGGCTGGCACGCCGAGACGCGCCGCGGCCGCGTGATCGATCCGAACGCGGATCTGCGGCGCGAGCACCTGCTTCTCGATCTCCAGGTCCGCGAGGCCGCTGATCCCCGCGAGCCGCTGGCGCAGCGCGGCGGCCTGCGAGCGCAGCACGTCGAGGTCGTCGCCGACGATGCGGATCGCGATCTGCGCGCGCACGCCCGACAGCAGGTGGTCGAGCCGGTGCGAGATCGGCTGGCCGATCGCGACGCTGGCGGGCAGCCCGGCGAGCGCGGCGCGCATGTCGGCGTGGATCGCGTCGAGCGGCCGCCCGGAGCGGCGCAGGCCGACCTCCAGTTCGGACACGTGCACGCCCTCGGCGTGTTCGTCGAGCTCGGCGCGGCCGGAGCGCCGCGCGACGTGCAGCACCTCGGGTAGCGCCGCGAGCGCGCGCTCGGCGGCGCCGCCGATCCGTGTCGACTGCTCCAGCGTGACGCCCGGATCGAGCCTCACCGACACCACCGCCGAGCCCTCGTTGAACGGCGGCAGGAAGGTCCGCGGAAACGTCGGCAGCAGCGCGACGCCGACTGCGAGCGTGGAGAGCGCCACGCCGATCGGCACCGCCGGCGCGTCGAGCGCGGCGTCGAGGGCCCGCCGGTAGGCGGCCTTCAGCGCGACGACGAGTCGGGGCTCCGCGTGCGGCATCCGGTCGATCCGGCGCGCGACGAGGTAATAGGCGAGCACCGGCGTCACCGTGACCGCGACCAGCAGGCTCGCGAGGATCGAGGCGACGTAGGCGATGCCGAGTGGCACGAAGAGCCGCCCCTCGATGCCCGGCAGCGCGAACAGCGGCACGAACACCAGGGCGACGATCACCGTCGACCAGATCACCGCGCCGCGCACCTCCTGGCTCGCATCGCGCACGACGGCGAGCACCGGGCGCGGCGCGGCGCTCGCCGCGTTCTCGCGCAGCCGCCGCACGATGTTCTCGAGGTCGACGATCGCATCGTCGACCAGTTCGCCGATCGCGATCGCCAAGCCGCCGAGCGTCATCGTGTTGATCGACACTTCGAGCGCACGGAACACCAGGATCGCGACGAGGATCGACAGCGGGATCGCGGTCAGCGAGATCAGCGTGGTGCGGGCATTGCCGAGGAAGAGCAGCACCACGACGGCGACCACCGCGGCGGCCGCGGCGAGCTTGCCCTGCAGATTACCGATCGACGCCTCGATGAAGTCCGCCTGCCGGAACGTGACCCGCGGCGCGTCGACGCCGGCCGGCCGCGAGCGGGCCGCGTCGGCGAGCGCGGCCTCGACGGTGCGCGTGAGCGCGACGGTGTCGGCGCTCGGCTGCTTCTGTACCGACAGGATCACCGCGGGCCGGCCGCCGAGGCCGGCGTCGCCGCGGCGCACCGCGGGGCCGAAGCGGACCTCGGCGACCTGCGACAGCAGGATCGGCTGGCCGCTGCGTGCGCCGGTCGCCACCGCGATGCCGCGCAGGTCGTCGAGGTTCGCGGTGCGGCCGACGTGCCGGATCAGCACCTCGCGGCCGTTGACCGCGAGGAAGCCGCCCGAGGTGTTCGACGCGAAGGCCGCGAGCGCGGCGCGCAGCGCCTCCGGCGTCACGCGGAGCTCGGCCATGCGCTGCGTGTCGGGCAGCACCTGGAACTGCCGGACCTCGCCGCCGATCGGGATCACCTGCGCGACGCCGGGGATCGCCATCAGCCGCGGCCGCAGCACCCAGTCGGCGTACTCGCGGACCGCCATCGGCGTCGTCGTCGCAGCGTCGATCGGCAGGGCGATCAGCAGGATCTCGCCCATGATCGACGTGACGGGCCCCATCTTCGGCACGATGCCGGAGGGCAGCTCGGCGTCGACCGAGGCCAGCCGCTCGGCGACGAACTGCCGCGCGCGGTAGACGTCGGTGTGCCACGAGAAGGTCACGTAGACCACCGACAGCCCGGCGGCCGACACCGAGCGCACCGACTCGACCCCGGGCAGCCCGTTCATCGCGGTCTCGAGCGGATACGCAATCAGCTGCTCGACCTCCTCGGGCGCCATGCCGCCCGCCTCGGTCATCAGTGTCACCGTCGGCTTGTTCAGGTCCGGAAACACGTCGACCGGCGTGCGCAGCCCCTGCCAGGTCCCCCAGGCGACCAGCATCAGTGCGCCCGCGAGCACGAGCACGCGGTTGCGCAGGCTGGCGTCGAGGATGCGGGCGAACATCGCGCGGGCCTCAGCGGAACTGGCCGAGCAGCGGGGCGCCGTCGGTCACGACGCGCTCCCCGCCCCCCAGGCCGTCGACGACGCGGACCCGCGAGGCGTCGAGCGGCTCGACGCGCACGCGTCGCGGCTCGAAGCGCTCGGGCGCAGTCTTCACCCAGACCACCTGCTCGTTCGACGCGTTGCGCACGAGCGCCGACGCCGGCAGCGCGACGCCGCGCGCAGTGCCCGACAGCCGCACGGTGACGGCGACCGGCTGGCCGACCGCGAGCGACGCGAGCGCCGGCCCCCGCGCGCGGAACACCAGCGGCACCGTCTGCTCGCGCAGCATGCGCCCCGCTCCGACGAAGGCGAGCGGCACCGCGCGCCCGCCGACCGCGACGCTCGCGTCGACGACCTGCGCGGCGAGCGCCATGTCGGAGCCGGTGGCCTCGATCCGCAGCCGCGTCGGATCGACGATCTCGAACAGCAGCTCGCGAGCGTCGACGACCTGGCCGGCGACCGCGTCGGCGCGCGCGACAACGCCGGCCACCGGCGAGAGCAGCGGCTCGGCGGCGCCGAGCCCCCCCGATACCGCGCGGATCCGCCCGTCGAGGCTCGCGAGCTCGCTCGCCGCCGCGTCGATCTCCTTGCGCGGCACCGTGTCGGCGAGGCCGCTCAGCCGCTCGAGGCGCGCGGCGGCGAGCGTTCGCGCCGCCTGCAGCCCGGCGAGCGTCGCGGCCTGGTTGGATCGCGCGACCGGATCGATGCTCGGGCGCACGATCGCGAGCAACTGGCCGCGCGCGACCTTCTGGCCGACGCTCGGCAGCCCGCGCGGACCCGGCTCGATGCGCCCGGGCACCGTCGACTGCACGCGGCCCGCTGCGTCGGGCTCGATCGCGACGAGGCCCGGCAGCTCGACCGAGCGCGACTGCTCGCCCTCGGTCGCGACGACGGTGCGCACGCCGACCAGCCGCTGCGAGGGCTTGGGCAGGAAGAGCGAGCCGTCGGGCAGGCGCCTGGGGGCGCCCGAGCCCGGCGCGGGCGCGACGGCCGGCGCGTCGCCATGGTCGTGGCCTTCGTGGGCCTCGGGCGCGCCGGCGGGCACGAGCGCGAGGCCCGCGGCCGCGACGAGAACGACCAGGGTGTGCAGCACGGCGTCCGCCGGGACGGCCTGGCGCCCGGACCAGCCCGGGACGTCCTCCTGGGCGACACCGCGGGCAATGCGTCGCGGCGCGCTCATGCCCGCGCTCCGGCGCGACGGCGTCCCGCGCGCCAGCCGACCAGTCCTGCGACGAGGGCCGCGACCGCGGCGACCCCGGCCAGCCGCAGCGCATCCGACGGCAGTACCCACCCGCCGGCCGCGCGGGCCGCGTCGGCCGCGGGCGGCGGTGCCTCGATGCGCAGCTCCGCGGCCAGCAGGTCGGCGTCTTCGCCGGCGACGATCGTCGCGGCGATTGCCACGACTCCCGGCGCCGGCGCCGCATCGAGTTCGACGACGTAGACGTCGCCCTCGGCGCGTGCGGCGTGCGATCGGCCGCCGACGTCGAGCTCGATGGACGCGCCGGCGATCGGGGCGTTGTCGTCGGCACGATCGAGCCAGAGCACGAGCCGCCGCCCCTCGAGCGCGCCGACGAGTTCGAAGGGGCCGGCCGCAGCGGCGAAGCGCGGACCGCCGGAGGACTCGCCCGCCGCCGGCTTCGGATCGGCATGGTCGTGGCCGTCGTGCGCCGACGCGCCCGAGGCGAGCGCGAGTGCGGCGAGGACGGCGGCGGCGCGAACGCGTGCCGCGCTGCTGGGGAGGACGTTCATGGCTCGATGCCCAAGGCCTGGTTCAACCGCGCGATGGCGAGGCCGTGCTGGGCGCGCGCGAGCGCGCCCGCGAGCTCCGCCTCGAGCGCCTGCTGGCGGGCGCGCAGCACGTCGGGCAGCCCGCGCTCGCCGGCGCGGAACGCGCGCTCGAGCGCGGCGGCCGCGTCGCGCGCGGCGGTGGCGCGCTCGGTGCCCGCCTCGAGCGACGCGAGCGCCGCGTCGAGCGCGATCCGCGCGCGTTCGATCTCGGCGGCGCGCTCGCGCGCCTCCTTCGCGAGCGCGACTTCCGCTTCGGCGAGCGTGGCGCCCGCGGCGGCGAGCCGCGGCGCGTTGCGCGCCTCGGTATCGAGCGGCACCGCGATGCCGAAGCGGATGGTGTTGCGGTAGTCCGCGCCGTACGCGTCGCGCTCGAAGCGCGCCACCGCGGAGACCGTCGGATTGTCCCGGCGCGTCGCGCGCGCCGCGTCGAGGCGCGCCCGGGCCGCGTCGACCGCCTCGCGCGCGAGCGCGACCGACGGGTGCGCGTCGGGGGGCACGGCGTCGCGTGCCGCCTCGTCGATCGCGCCCGCAGCCTCGACCCCGGCGAGCGCGCGCAGCCGCGCCGCGGCGGCGCGGGCCCGCGCGTCGGCATCGCGAGCCGCGGCGACCGCGGCGAGCCGCTCGGCGCGCGCGGCGAGCCGGTCGACCGGCGCGAGGTCGCCCGCGCCGACGCGCCGCTCGACGTCCGCCTCGAGCGCCGCGGCCGACGCCTCGCGACCGCGCTGCACGCGGCGCTCGACGTCGGCGAGCACGACCGCCCAGGCGGCCTCGCGCACCTCGCCGGCGAGCTGCAGCCGCTCGGCCCGGACGGCCGCCCCGAGCCGGCTGCGCTCGCGCTCGAGCACGCGGCGCTGCGCGTCGCGCTGCCCGGGCAGCCAGATCGGCGCGGAGAAGCCGGGCTCGACCTCGGTGCGGCCGCGCTCGGACGACGGCTCGGCGCCGAACGGCGAGACCCAGACCGGCAGGTCGCGGCGCATGTCGAGGCCGACCGTCGGCGAGCCGGCGAACGGCGAACGGACCACGACGCCCCGGGCGTCCAGCTCGGCCGCACGGGCCCGCTCGACGTCGCCGCGGCGCGCGAGCGTCCAGGCGCGCTCGAGCAGATCGGCGAGCGCGGACGCGGGCGCGGCGGCGCCCGCGGACGGCGCGGCCGGGCGAGGCGCGTCGGCCGGCGGCTGCGCGCCGGCGACGACGGTGAAGGCGGCCAAGGCGGCCGCAAGGGCGAATCGCATGGTTCGGGCATCGCGTGTCGGTGAGCGGACACGGGTCGTCGACGTCCGCCGGGCGAGCGGCTCGCCTCGCGGTGCGCGCCGGGAGCCGGCGCGCGACAGGATCGGGGTCGGACGGCCCGCCGGTCAGGCGGACCGGACCCGGGGCGGCCTGAAGGGGCCGTCGAGCGCCGGCGACGCCGGCGACGCATCGACGCGGGCCCGAGGCGGCGCGCCGAAGGCCGGCGCCGCGAGCAACCGATGCGCCGCGGCCGGCAGCGTGCCGCCACCGTGGCAACAGCCGCCGCAGTCGGCGTGGCCGCAGTCGACGAGGTCGGCGAGCGTACCCTCGGCCGAAGTCGCGGTGTCGCCGCCGTGCGACCCGTGATCGTGCGACGACGCGTGATCGTGAGACGCGTGCTCGTGGTGCGCGGCGTGCGCGCGCGCCGCACCGTCCTGGCTGGCCCCCGCCGACGTCGCATGACCGGGCCCCGGACCGTCGTGCAGGCAGCGCACGGCCGCCAACGCGCCCGACCACTGGAGCGGCAGCAACGCGACGAGTAGGATCAGCAGGATGCGGGACACGGTCCGATTATAGGCAGCGCGGCAGGTCTCCGGTGGCGCCTTGCGTCGGGCGCGGGCCGCCGGACCGCCGGGCCCGTGACGCGCATCGTGCCCGTTCCCACGATGGGAAGGTCAATGCCCGGGATCGGGTCGGGGGCCGGTCGGGCGCCCGCCAGCACCTCGGTGCCCCCCGCGCTGTGCCCGCGGCCGATCAGCCGACCGCGGGCAGCCCGACCGGCGCGACGGCATGCACGATCGCACCCGAGGCAACCAGCCCGATCGCCTCGGCGAGGTCCGGGTGCAGGTGGCGGTCCTCGACCAGCGTCGGCACCCGCGAACGCAGCAGCCCGCGCACCGTCTCGAGCGGCGCGCTCGAGGCGAGCGGCGCGTGAAAGTCACAGGCCTGGGCAGCGGCGAGCAGCTCGATCGCGACGATCGCGCGCGCGTTCGCGGCCATCTCGCCGAGACGCCGCGCGCCGTGTGCGGCCATCGACACGTGGTCCTCCTGGTTCGCCGAGGTCGGGATGGAGTCGACGCTCGCCGGGAAGGCGCGCTGCCGGTTCTCCGCGACCAGCGCCGCCGCGGTGACCTGCGGGATCATGAAGCCCGAGTTGAGCCCGGGGCGCGGCGTCAGGAACGCAGGCAGCCCGGACAGCGACGGATCGACCAGCATCGCGACGCGCCGCTCCGCGAGCGAGCCGATCTCGCACACTGCCATCGCGATCGTGTCGGCCGCGAACGCGACCGGCTCGGCGTGGAAGTTGCCGCCGGACAGCGATTCGTCGGAGTCGGCGAAGATGAGTGGGTTGTCGGACACGCCGTTCGCCTCGATGCCGAGCGTCGTCGCGGCGTGGCGCAGCAGGTCGAGTACCGCACCCATCACCTGCGGCTGGCAGCGCAGGCAGTACGGATCCTGCACGCGCGGGTCGCCGACGAGGTGCGACGCGCGGATCGCGCTGCCCGCCATCAGCGCGCGGTAGACGCCCGCGCACTCGACCTGCCCGGCGTGGCCGCGCAGCCGGTGGATGCGCGCGTCGAACGGCGTATCGGTGCCGCGCGCGGCATCGGTCGACAGCGCGCCCGCGACCATCGCCGCGCGAAGCAGCGCCTCGGCCTCGAACAGCCCCGCGAGTGCGTAGGCGGTCGAGAACTGCGTGCCGTTCAGCAGCGCGAGCCCCTCCTTCGCGTCGAGCTCGAGCGGCGCGAGTCCCGCGCGGCGCAGCCCGTCGGCCGCGGGCAGCCGCCCCTCGGGCGTGTCGAGCTCGCCGGTGCCGATCATCGTCGCGGCCATGTGGGCGAGCGGCGCGAGGTCGCCCGACGCGCCGACCGAGCCCTGGCACGGCACCACCGGCACGAGCCCTCGGGCGAGCATCGCGCCGAGCATCGAGACGGTCTCGGGCCGCACGCCCGAGGCGCCCTGCGCGAGGCTCGCGAGCTTCAGCGCCATCATCAGCCGAACGATCGGCACCGGCATCGGCTCGCCGACGCCGGCCGCGTGCGAGAGCACGATGTTCCGCTGCAGCGTGCGCAGGTCCGCGTCGTCGACGCGTACGCTCGCGAGCCGCCCGAAACCGGTGTTCACGCCGTAGACCGGCGCGCCCGCCGCGACGATCCGGCGCACCGCGGCCGCGCCCGCGGCGATCGCCGGCGCGCAGCCCGGATCGAGCGCGACGCCCGCGCCGCGCAGGATCGCGCGCCAGTGGCCGAGCGGCACGCGCCCGGGCTGCAGCACCACTTCCATCGCTCGCCCTCCTTTCGATGCGCTCCGCGCGTCGCCCGCCGCGATCGTAGCCGAGCCGTGTCCGCGTTATGCTGCGCCCTCACGGAGACCGGCCTTGACCCCGCTGATCGCGTCGATCCTGCTGATGTTCGCGACCGCCAACCAGCCCGCGGCCGCGGCCGAACTCGTGCTGGTCGACGGGCTGGGCCCGACCTCGCTGCGTGGCTTCGACTGCACCGCGATCGCCCGCAGCGCGCTCGTCTCCAGCGTCTGCCACGACCCGTCCCGCGACTTCGCGATCGCGGTGGTCGGCGGCCGCGCGCGCGCCTACTGCGACGTGCCGAAGCCGCTCGTCGACGCCTGGCTCGCCGCGCCGTCGATGGGGCGCTTCCATGCCGAGCGCATCGAGCCGGCGCACCGCTGCGACTGATGCGCGCCACGGTGCGCCGGACGCGCGGATGGCTAAGCCCCGCCTCAGGTGCTAACCTCGCCCCTTTGCCCGAGGTTCCGATCCGATGACGACCAAGAGCCAGCAAGCCGCGAAGCCCACCGCGCCACCGCGCCGCGGCCGACCGCCGCGCCGCGTCTACATCAACGTGCTGGTGAAGGCGACGACCCGGGAAGGCCTGACCCGCCTGAAGGCCGACGGCCAGCTCGCGAGCCAGGGGGAGGTCATCGACCAGCTCGTGGCGCAGGCCCTCGCCGCCCGCCCCAAGCGCGGCGATTAGCGGAGCCGCGGCCGCGCGCCGCTCAGGCACGGGCCGCGCGCAGGAAGTCGAGCAGCAGCCGCACGACGTCGCCGGGCCGCTCCTGCTGAACCCAGTGCCCGGCGCCCTCGACGAGTTCGCAGCCGAGCATCCGCGTGCACGCCCGCGTGCGGGTCGTCTCGAGCGCACCCGGGACCTGGTGGATGCCCCAGTCGCTCGCGCCCGCGACGAACAGCGACGGCACGTCGAACGTCCGCCCGGCCCAGGTCTGCTCCTCGGCGAGGAAGCGGCCGGTCGTGCGGCAGCGGTACCACTGCAGCCCGCCCTGGAAGCCGGTACGCGCGTACTCGCCCGCGTAGACGCGCAGCGCGTCGTCGGGCAGCCAGCGGCACGCCGCGATCGCCTCGGCCGACGGCATGTGGGGAGCGACCGTCGCCGCCATGTCCGCGTCGAGATCCATCACGTAGTAGGTCGGCAGCTTCGCCAGCTCCTCGGCCTCCCACGCGCGCAGCGGGTACGGGCGGTTCTCCGGCCAGTCGGCGCTCTTGTGGTGGTAGTACGCACGCAGGAATGCATGCAGGCCCTGCGGCGCGCCGACCATGTCGGCGTCGGCCTCGCGGCTCGAGTAGTACCACTGGTAGTGCTTGCGCGGGCGCGGCAGCGCCGCGAGCGCACGCAGCGCAGGCTCAGGGTCGCGCGGGCCGCGCCCGCCGCCGAGCGGCGGCATCGGCGGCGGGCCGGCGAACGGCGAGCTCATCATCGCGACCGCACGGAACGCGTCGGGCCGCATCAGCGCGCACCACGCGGCGACCGGCGAGCCGAAGTCGTGGCCGATCACCGCGTCGACATGGGTGCGCCCGAGGGCTGCGACGAGCCCGAGCGCGTCGCGCACGAGGTTGGCCATCCGGAACGGTGCGAGGTCGGCGTCGTAGTCGCGCGTCCAGCCTGTCGTGCGGCCGTAGCCGCGCTGATCGGGCGCAACGACGTGCCAGCCCGCGTCGGCGAGCGCCGGCATCGTCGCGCGCCAGCTGTACGCGAGCTCGGGAAATCCGTGCAGCAGCAGCAGCATCGGCCGCGCGCCGTCCGCGTGCCCGGCCTCGAGCACGTGCATCCGCAGCCCGTTGACGCCGTCGACGAAACGCGCGCGCACGCCGTCGGGCAGCAGCGCCGCATCGAGCGGCGGCAGGTCGGGATCGATCGCGCCGTCGGGACGCACCGTGGTCATCGTGTCAGCTCCCCACCCGGCGGCGCGGCTGCGCGTCGAACCAGTGCGACTGCGCGGGCTCGACCGCGAGGCCGACCGTCTGCCCCGCGCCCGGCGGCATGTGCGTACCGTCGATCCGCACGGTGATCGCCCCCTCCCCGAGCCGCCCGTGCACCAGCCGCTCGGCGCCGAGCATCTCGACCAGATCGACGCGCATCGGCCAGCCGCCCGCCGCGAGCGTCAGGTGCTCCGGCCGCGCGCCCATCACCAGCTCGCCCGCGCGCGGCGCCGGCGCAGGCAGCGCGATCACCGCACCCGGCAGCTCGAAGCGCGTGCCCTCGGCGCGGCCGGTCACGAGGTTCATCGGCGGCGAGCCGATGAAGCCCGCGACGAAGGTCGTCTCGGGCCGCGCGTACACCGCCTCGGGGGAACCGATCCGCTCCACGACGCCCTTGTTCATCACGATCATCCGTTGCGCGAGCGTCATCGCCTCGACCTGGTCGTGGGTCACGGACGGCGAGGTCGTGCCGAGTTCGGCGTGCAGCTTGCGGATCTCGATGCGCGTCTGCGCGCGCAGCTTCGCGTCGAGGTTCGACAGCGGCTCATCGAACAGGAACACCTGCGGCTGGCGCACGATCGCGCGGCCCATCGCGACCCGCTGGCGCTGCCCGCCCGCCGATCGCGATCTCGCCGGCGCTGATCTCCTCGAGCCCCGCCACCATCCGCAGCGGCGTGCTCTTGCCGCAGCCCGAGGGCCCGACGATGGCGATGAACTCGCCATCGGCGATCCCGGCGGAGACGCCGTGGATGACGCGGTTCGCCTGGGCACCGCGCCCGTACTGCTTGACCACGTCGCGGATAAACAGCGCACCCACGTCACTTCTCCGAATCGACCAGGCCCTTGTCGAACCAGCGCTGCATCAGCAGCACCACCAGGGCGGGCGGGATCAGCGCGAGCAGCGCGGTGGCCATCACCACGTTCCACTCGGTCGCGGCATCCCCGCCGACGATCATCCGCTTGATGCCCATGACGACCGGATACATCGACTCGTCCGTGGCGACCAGCAGCGGCCACAGGTACTGGTTCCAGCCATAGATGAACTGGATCACGAACAGCGCGGCGATGCTGGTCACCGACAGCGGCAGCAGCGTGTCGTGGAAGAACCGCATCGGACCGGCGCCGTCGATGCGCGCGGCCTCCACAAGCTCGTCGGGCACGGTGAGGAAGAACTGCCGGGACAGGAAGGTCGCGGTCGCCGAAGCGATCAGCGGCACCGTCAGGCCCGCGTAGGCGTTCAGCGTCCCGAGGTTCGACACCACCTCGTAGGTCGGCCCGATCCGCACCTCGACCGACAGCATAAGCGTGACGAACACCATCCAGAAGCACAACGCGCGGCCAGGGAAGCGGAAGTAGACGAACGCGAACGCGGACAGCAGCGAGATCACGATCTTACCGGTCACGATCACCATCGCCAAGACGAAGCTTGTCGACAGCATCGGCCAGACCGGGGGGAGAGCCGGCTGCGGAAATCTGAACACAGCAATAGTCGGCCCTGAACAACCCGTGTTGTGAGTTCATCCGTGGCGAGGACAGACCTGAGTCCGGAGCGCGCGACGATCTCTGCCGCGACCTCAGGCTGCGATTCGATGGCGGATGTCGATCCCGTTGAGCGAACCACGAGCGA
>JADCHE010000053.1 GCA_020248665.1 Burkholderiales bacterium
GGCACGCCGGTGGTCGGCGCGACCCGCTACGCGAACCTGTGGACGAACACCGGCCACGGCACGCTCGGCTGGACGATGGCCTGCGGCTCCGGCAAGCTGCTCGCGGACCTGATCTCGCGCCGCCGGCCCGAGATCAGCGCCGAAGGGCTCGCGATCGAGCGCTACGCGCCGGCGCGCCGCCCGGCGGCGACGCGCCCGAGGGCGCCGCAGCCGGCCCACTGACGACAACGCGCGCGGCATCGACCGCGCGCCGGGGAGCGCCTCGATGCACGGGCCGGCCGAAGGCGGCGGACCGTTCTGGAGCGTCGACACCGACGTGCTGCTGGCGTCGCTCGACGCGACCCCCGCGGGCCTCGACGCCGCCGAGGCCGGGCGGCGGCTCGCCTCGCACGGCCCGAACCGCGTCGACGACGCGCCCGCCCTCGGCACGCTGCGGCTCCTCGCCCGCCAGTTCGACAGCCCGCTGGTGCTGATCCTGCTCGTCGGCGCGGTCGTCTCGGCCGGGCTGCGCGAGTGGGTCGACGCCGCGATCATCGTCGCGATCGTCGCCGGCAGCGCGCTGCTCGGCTTCGTGCAGGAACGGCGCGCCTCGGTCGCAGTCGACGCGCTGCGCCGCCGGCTCGCGCCGACCGCGCGGGTGCTGCGCGACGGTCGGCCGCAGCGCGTGCCGGCGGACACGCTGGTGCCGGGCGACGTCGTGGTGCTCGCGGCCGGCGACCTGATCGCCGCCGACGCACGCGTGCTCGACGCGCTCGACTGCCTCGTCGAGGAGGCGAGCCTGACCGGCGAGTCGTTCCCGGTCGACAAGCGCCCCGCCCGGGTCGCGGCCGACGCGCCGCCAGCGGCGCGCACCGGCGCCGTGTTCGCAGGCACCTCGGTGCGCAGCGGCACCGCGACGGTGGTCGTCGTCGCAACCGGGCGCGACACCGCATTCGGCGCGGTCGCCGCGCGCCTCGCGGCGCGCATGCCCGAGACCGGCTTCGAGCGCGGCGTGCGCGACTTCGGCTCGCTGCTGCTGCGGGTGATGGTGCTGATGACGCTGTTCGTCGTCGTCGTGAGCGCCGCGCTCGGCCGGCCGACGATCGAGTCGCTGCTGTTCGCGATCGCACTCGCCGTCGGGCTGTCGCCCGAGCTGCTGCCGGCGATCGTCAGCGTCACGCTCGCGCACGGGGCGCGCGGGATGGCCGAGCGCGGCACGATCGTGCGGCGTCTGCAGGCGATCGAGAACCTCGGCGGCATGGACGTGCTGTGCACCGACAAGACCGGCACGCTCACCGAGGGCACGATCGCGCTCGAGCGCGCGGTCGACGTGGACGGGGCGCCGAGCGACGCGGTGCTGCGCGACGCGTGGACGAACGCCTCGCTCGAGGCGGGCATCGAGAACCCGCTCGACGCGGCGCTGGTCGCCGCCGGCACGGCCGCACGGCTCGACCTCGCGGGTCGCACGAAGGTCGCGGAGATGCCGTACGACTTCGTGCGCCGGCGCCTGACGGTGGTGGTCGCGGACCCGGCGACGCCCGGTCGCCACCGCCTGGTCTCGAAGGGCGCGGTCACGCAGCTGCTCGGCACCTGCGACCGCGCGCGCATCGGCGATGCCGAGGTGCCGCTCGACGAGGCCCTGCGCGCGCGGCTCGACGCGTGGTGCGCAGCGCGCGGCGCCGACGGGCTGCGCGTGCTCGCGGTGGCCACCGACGAGCGCGACGCGCGCGAAGCGTGGACGCACGAGGACGAGACGCGCCTGGTGCTGGTCGGCTTCCTGCTGTTCCGCGACCCGCCGCGCCCCGATGCGGCCGATGCGATCGCGTCCCTCGCGCGGCTCGGCGTACGCACCGCGATGATCACCGGCGACAGCCGCTGGGTGGCCGCGCACCTCGCGCGTGCGGTCGGCCTCGACGCCGAGGCGCGGCTGACCGGCGCCGAGCTGTCGGCGATGACCGACGACGCGCTGTGCCATCGGGCGCCGCGCACCGCGGTCTTCTGCGAGATCGACCCGCAGCAGAAGGAGCGCATCGTGCGCGCGCTGCAGCGCGCCGGCCACGTCGTCGGCTACCTCGGCGACGGCATCAACGACGCGCCGGCGCTGCACGCGGCCGACGTCGGCGTGTCGGTCGACTCGGCAGTCGACGTCGCCCGTGCGAGCGCGGACGTGGTGCTGACCACCCGCAGCCTCGACGTGCTGCGCGACGGCGTGGTCGAAGGGCGGCGCACGTTCGCGAACACGATGAAGTACATCGCGATCACCACCAGCGCGAACTTCGGCAACATGCTCAGCATGGCGATCGCGACGCCGCTGCTGCCGTTCCTGCCGCTCGCGGCGACGCAGATCCTGCTGAACAACTTCCTGTCGGACCTGCCGTCGATGGCGATCGCGACCGACCGCGTCGACGACGCGAAGCTCGCGCGGCCCCAGCGCTGGGACGTCACCGAGGTGCGGCGCTTCATGATCGCCTTCGGGCTGGTGTCGACGGCGTTCGACCTCGCGGTCTTCGTCGTGCTGCGTCGCGTGTTCGACGCCGACGCGCCGCTGTTCCAGACCGGATGGTTCGTCGCGTCGGTGCTGACCGAGCTCGCGGTGGTGATGGTGCTGCGCACCGAGGGTCCGGCCTGGCGCTCCTCGCCGAGCCCGCTGCTCGCCGGCGCGACCGCGGCGGTGATGGCCGTGTCGCTTGCGCTGCCCTGGTGGCCGCCGGTCGCGGCGGTGTTCGGCTTCGTGCCGCTGCCGCCGGCGCTCGCGGCGGTGCTGGCGGCGCTGGTGCTCGGCTACGTGGCGGCGACGGAGCTGGCGAAGCGGCGGTTCTATCGCGCGCGTCAGTGATCGGCCGGCTCTCGCCGGATACACGTTCTAGACGCGCAAGACCGCGACAAGCCTGCCGCGGCCTTGCGGCAGGCGGCGAGCGGTGCTCGCCGAAACCCCTGCCTCACCCCGGCCTCACCTCATTTCTCCAGCAGTCGGATGTCGCCGTACCAGCTGCGCGAGAGCTGCTTGGTGTTGTCGCTGTCGCTCATCACGCCAATCGCGATCAGCCGGCCGGGCTTCTGGCCGAACGCGCGCTCGTAGTCGGCCGCGAAGTCGCGGCGGTAGGTGAGCCACTCCTTCGAGCCCCCCTCGCCGCTCTGCACGACGATCTTGCGCACGCGCGAGAAGTAGGCGTTCGGCACCACCGCCTCGGCCGCGTTCTTGTTGCACCAGACGTACATCAGCGTCGCGTACGGCAGGTCCTGGCCGGTCAGCAGCTTCGCGCGCTCGATGAACATCTGGTCCTTCATCGGCAGCGTCGAGGTGTCACCCTCGAAGGCGAGCACCACGCGCACCGGCGCGTCGTCGGCGTAGCGGTCGGCGACGTCGGCGCCCGCGATCGGCTGATCGATGCGCCAGCGCCACTCGATGATCGGGCGCTGCACAGGATCGACGTCGACCATCTGCTTGAGACCGGACACGGAACGGTCGGCGACCGCCTCGAGCACCCGGGAGCCGTCGAGCGACACCGGACGGAACGCGGTGGTGGGCTTGGTCGGGTGGATCCGCCACGAGGTCCACGGTCCGACGTCGTCGGACTTGAGCGCGGAGAACGGCACGATCGCGCCGGGCGCGGCCGCCGCCGCGTCGGCGGTGGCGGGTCCGCGCGGGGCGGCGCATCCTGCGAGGACCGCAGTGGCGGCGAACACGGCAAGGGCGAGGGGCTTCACAGCGTCTCCGGCGGGTCGCGGCATCCTGACCGTCGATCGGATGCTAACAGCCGCGCTTCGGCGCCGGGTGGCGAACTCGTCACGCCCGGAGGGTCGGACGGTGCGCCGCCGCGACGCTCGCGCGTCTCGGGGGCCGCCGCCGCCCTGCGAAGGGGTCGTCAGGGTTCCGGTCGTCGGCGCACGGCCCCTATTCGTCACCGGGGGCTGCCCCCCCGGGCCCGCGCGGCCGATCCTCGTCGGACATGGACGCGCTCGCGCCGCCCGCTGCCCGGGCGCCCTTCGACGCCTGGCTCGACGCCGCGCTGCGCCGGCTCGCGCCGATCTCGCCGTGGGCGATGACACTGCTGACGATGCGGCCTGACGCCGAGGGGACCGACCGTGCGCTCGCGCGGCTGATCGCGTCGGACCCGGCGTTGCTCGCGCGGGTGCTCGGCGCCGCGAACGCCCGCCCCTTCAATCCGCAGGCCCACCAGGTCATCGACGTCGCCCACGCGATCCGCCGGCTCGGCACGCGCGAGGTGTGGCGGATCGCGACCGTGCTCGCGCTCGGTGCGAGCGCCCGGATCCGCCCCGAACTGCGGCCGGCCAAGCGAGCGCTGTGGGCGCACAGCTTCACGGTCGCGCACGCGGCGCGCGGCGTCGCCGCGGCGGCGCGCGAGGGGCTCGACGCGGACCGGGTGTTCGTCGCCGGGCTGCTGCACGACATCGGGCTGATGGTGCTGCTGTCAGTCGAGCCGCAGCGCTGCGTCGCGATGCTCGGGCAGGTCGCGGACCCCGCGGTCGGCTTCTCCGCGCAGCTCGAGCGCGACGCGAGTCTGCCGCCGCACGCGCGCGTCGGCGGCGAGGTCTGCCGCCGCTGGGGGTTGCCGGCGGAGATCGCGGCGCTGGTCGGCGCGCACGGCCTGGTGCATCCGCTCGACCTGCCCGCGCCGCTGCGCTCGAGCGCCGCGGCGCTCGAGCTGGGCCACCAGATAGCCGAGCGTACCGCGCCGCCCCAAGGGCTGCACCGCGCGCCGGAGCGCGACGACGCGCCGCTGCTGCGCACCGTGCTGCGCCTGTCCCAGGGGCGGCTCGCCGCGATCCGCGCGTCGGTCGAGGCCGCCGGCCCGAAGATCGCCGAGATCGCGGCGACGGCCTGAGCCGTCGCCGGCCGTTCAGCCGGCCCGCGTCCTCGCGAAGTCGACGAACCAGTCGATCGACTGCGGGTTCGACATCGCCGAGCGGTTGCAGGCGCGCTCGGGTGGCTGCCCGAGCAGGATCTTCTTGACCGGTACCTCGAGCTTCTTGCCCGAGATCGTCCGCGGCACCTCGCGGATCGCGAACACGTCGTTCGGCACGTGGCGCGCGGAGAGCTGCGTGCGGATCGCGTCGAGCAGGCGCCGCTTCAGGTCTTCGGTCAGCGCATGCGGTGCCTTCGGCACGACGAAGAGCGCCATGAACGACTCGCGCCCGAGGTACTCGAGGTCGATCACCAGGGAGTCGGCGACCTCGTCGAAGCCCTCGACGACGCGATAGAGCTCGCTCGTGCCCATCCGGATGCCGTGCCGGTTGATCGTCGAGTCGGAGCGGCCGTAGATGATCCCGGTGACGGTCTCCGGGCGCTCGACGAGCTTCAGCCAGTCGCCGTGGCGCCAGGCGCCCGGGTACACGTCGAAGTAGCTCTCGAAATAGCGCTTCCCGTCCGTGTCGCCCCAGAAGTACAGCGGCATCGACGGCATCGGCTGCGCGCAGACCAGCTCGCCGACCTCGCCGTAGATCGGCTTGCCCGCGTCGTCGTACGCGTACACCGCCGAGCCGAGGCCGCGCGCCTGCATCTCGCCGGCGTAGATCGGCGCGGTCGGGCAGGTGCCGAGGAACGCGGTGTTCGGGTCGGTGCCGCCGCTGATCGAGGCGAGCAGCACGTCCGGGTGCACGTGGCCGTAGATCCAGCGGTAGCCGTCCTCGGTCAGCGGCGAGCCGGTGCAGCCGACGGTGCGCAGCGACGACAGGTCGAAGCACCCGCGCGGCGACATCGCGTTCTTCACGTTGAGCTGCACGAACGCCGGCGACAGGCCGAAGTAGGTCGCTCGCTCGCGCTCCGCGAAGCGCCACAGCGTGCCGAGGTCGGGGTAGCCGGGGTTGCCGTCGTAGAGCAGCACGGTGCTGCCGGGGATCAGCGCCGACACCGTCATGTTCCACATGATCCAGTTGGTCGACGTGAACCAGAAGAAGCGATCGTCCGGTCCGAGGTCGCTGTGGATCCGCATCGCCTTCAGGTACTCGAGCGTCGTGCCGCCGTGGCCGTGGACGATCGGCTTGGGCATGCCGGTGGTGCCCGACGAGTAGACGATCCACAGCGGGTGGTCGAAGGGCACCGGTACCGGCTCGAAGCGTGCGGGCGCGGCGAGCGCGTCGGACCAGGCGACGACCGGCACGCGGCGCGCGGGGGCGCCGTCGCGGGCCGGCAGCTCGATCGCCTCGCCCAGCGTCGCGTCCGGATCGAGGTACGGCACGAGGACGACCGCCTTCACCGAGGGCAGCTGCGCGACCAGCTCGCGCACCGTGTCGCGGCGGTCGAAGTCCTTGCCGCCGTAGCGGTAGCCATCGACCGCGAACAGCAGCGCCGGCTCGATCTGGCGGAAGCGGTCGAGCACGCCGGCCGCGCCCATGTCGGGCGCGCAACTCGACCAGACCGCGCCGCGCGAGGCGGTCGCGAGCACCGCGGTCATCGCCTCGGGGATGTTCGGCATGTACGAGACCGCGCGGTCGCCCAAGCCGACGCCGAGCCGCCCCATCGTCGCCGCCAGCGCGCCGGCCTGCGCGGCGAGCGCGCCCCAGGACACCTCGCGCCGCTCCACGATCTCGGACGAGAACACGATCGCGGGTCGATCGGCCCAGCCGGGCTCGGCGGCGCGCCAGAGCATCTGGTCGGCGTAGTTCACGGTCGCGCCGTCGAACCACCTCGCGCCGGGCATGCGGCGCTCCTGCAGCACCTCGCGGTACGGCGCGAACGAGCGCATCCCGCAGAAGCGCCAGATCGTCTCCCAGAAGGCCTCGATCTCGGTGGTCGACCAGCGCCACAGCGACTCGTAGTCGGCGAAGTCGAGGCCGTGTTCGCGGCGCAGGAACGCGGCGTAGTGCGTCAGCTCGGCGCGCGCGATGCGCTCGGGGGACGGGCGCCAGATCGGCGCCGCGGCGGCGGTGGATGCGTCCATGTCGATGCGGGCCCGGGGAACTCGAGGACGCGGGCGACGTTAGCACAGCGCCGCGCGCGGCCCCGGACGGGCGCGACGCGGCGCGGAACCGGACTCAGCGCGAGCGCGCGGCGGCGGTCGTGGTGGTGACGGTCGCGGTGGCCGTCGTGGCCGACGTCGCGACGCCCGTCGTGGCGGCCGTCGTCGCCGCGGGCACCGACGGCGTCGCATGGGAACGCCTGCCCGGCACGAAGGTGAGCGGGTCCCGCTGGTTCATCGGCCGATCGATGGCTGCGGTGACCTCTGCGAGGCCGGCTTCGCCCAGCGGCGGCGCCACATCGTCGCCCAGCGAGTCGTAGATCGGCCCCCACGCCGACCGCGCGCTCGCGTACGCGATGTGCCGCAGGTACTCCGACAGCCGCGCATGCGCCCCGTTGCGGATCACCTCCCGCTCGCCCTCCACCCGAGCGCTCTGCGCCGACCCCGCGCAGCTCAGCGATCTCCTGTCCACGTCCGCCGACAGCGCCACCTGCTTCAGCTCCGACAGCGCCAGCCCGGATCCGTGGCCACGTGCAGCGCCCGGTCGCGGCGTCCGGCGGCCGGGGGACGGCGGCGGGGGACGGTGGCAGGTCGTCAGAAGAACGTCGCCGCGACCGCCGGCTCGAGCACCATGCCGGCCGCCTGCGCGCGGCGCACGACGTTCCAGCAGTGCCGGTACGACGCGCGGTCGTGCAGCTCGCCGTCGTGGTCGATCGGCCCCCATGACGCGGCCTGCGCAGCGAGCAGGATGCGCCCCGAGCGCTCGACCTCGGCGTGCGACGGGCTCATCGCCTGCACGATCGGCGCGATCTGCGACGGGTGGATGCTCCACATCCGCAGGAAGCCGAAGCGTTCGCGCGCGATCCGCGCGTCCGAGCGCACCGCCTCCGGGTCGCGCAGCGCCAGCGACACGTTGTGCGAGGGCACGACGCCGTGCGCGAGCGCGGCCGCGACCAGCTCGGTCTTCGCGCGCACCAGCACCGGGTGCTCGAACTGACCGGGCGAGCGCATCGCGTCGAAGCCGAGCGCGCCGTGGTGCGCACTGACGAAGTCCATCACGCCGAAGTCGAGCGTCTCGACCGCGGGCAGCGCCGCGATCGCGGCCGCCTGCGCCAGCGCGCCGTGGGTCTCGACCAGCACGTGCACCGGCGGCGCGGGAACGCCGGCGAGCGCCGCGCGGCGGCCGATCGCGTCGAGCATCCGGGCGACGTCGGCGACGCCCTCGGGCTTGGGCAGCGTCAGGTACGCGATGCGCGCGCCGGCCTCGCCGAGCAGGATGTCGACGTCGTCGCGCCAGTGCGGATGCGTGACGTCGTGCACGCGCACGCCGATGCGGCCGGCGGGCGAGTCGGTCGCGCAGAGCACGCGCGCGACCATCGCCGCGTGCTCGCGCTCCGCGCCGACGACCGCGCCGTCCTCGCAGTCGCAGGTGAGGTCGAACGCGCCGCGCCGCTCGCGCTGCAGCGCGATCGCCTTGACGATCATCTTCTCGTTGCCGGCGATGTGCTCGCACGGGGCGATCGCTGCGATCTCGCGGCCGGGTGCGTGCAGCGCGTCGCGGGGATGGACGGGGGCGGTCATCGGCGGGTCGGCTCGGGGCACTGGGGTGCGGCCGAAGGTAGCACGGCGCCCCGCGGCGGCGCGGCGCAGGAACGCTTCAGAAGCCGCTCTCGCGCACCAGCAGCGCGACCAGCGCGGTCGTCCAGTCGCGCAGCGGGCTGCGCGGCGCGGCGTCGACGAAGGCGGTGCCGGGCGCGACCGCGGCGTCGCCCGCGGGCGGCGGCGCGTCGAGCTTCAGGCGCACTCGGTACAGGCCGTCGCGTGGCGCGAGCGAGCCGTCGGCCTGGCGGATCGTCGCGATGCGTCCGCCGTGCTCGGCGGCGAGCATCGGGTGCGGCAGCGCAGCGATGCGCGTGGTGTCGATCGCGACCAGGCGGGCCGGCCGCGGCGCCTCCCAACGCCCGCGCCGCGCGAAGCGCGCGGTCGCGCCCGCCTCCAGCCGCTCGAGTGCGCGCGCGTCGACCAGCGCGTCGACGACCCAGGCGTCGGGAGCGTGCAGCATGCCGATCGGCTGGCCCGGGTTGACCCAGCCGCCGGGCTGCAGCAGCGGGTCGCGGTCGCCGAGCACGCCGTCGAAGGCGGCGCGCAGCTCGAGGCGGCCGAGTTCGGCGCGCTGCGCGTCGAGCTCGGCGACCGAGGCCGCGAGCCGCTCGGCGAGCAGCGCGCGGCGCTCCGCGCCGTCGCCGCGGCCGACGCTGCGGTCGAGCTGCGTGGCGAGCGCGTCTGCGCTCGCACGGGCGAGCGCGGCGCGGTCGCCGACGTCGGGCGAGTGGAGCCGCGCGAGCAGTTCGCCCGCGCGCACCGGGCCGGGCTCGCGCAGCGCGACGATCCGCGCGGGCAGCGGGCTGTAGACGAGCTGCTGGCGCTCCGCGTGCATCCAGCCCTCGGCGCGCACGGGCAGGCGCCACGGCCAGGCGATCAGCACCGCGACGAGCGCGAGGCCGGCGAGCGCGGCGAGCTTGCGCGAGCGGCGGGTCTCCGCGCGCCGCGCATGCCAGACGCGCAGCTCGGCCGCCACCGGCCGCGCGACGAACCAGGCGATCTCGACGACGAAGAGCAGCACGCCGAGCGCCTTGAAGAAGAACAGGTACACCGCGACCGCGATCGCGAGGAACACGACCAGCCGATAGACCCAGGTGACCAGCGCGAACGCGACCAGCGCGGCGCGCCGGCGCGGCGCCATCGCCTCCGGGTCGGGCTCGTCCCAACCGAGCAGCGTGCGGCGCAGCCAGGCGCGCGCGAGCGCGCCGGCACGCTCGTGCAGGTTCGGCACGTCGATCGCGTCCGACAGCAGGAAGTAGCCGTCGAAGCGCATGAACGGGCTCGCGTTGATCGCGAGCGTCAGCACCCAGCTCGTCGTCGCGAGGAAGAAGAGCGCGCTCCTCAGGTCGCCGTCGTCGACGAGGCTCCAGGCGAGCGTCGCCCACGCGGCGAGCGCGAACTCGGTCGCGATGCCGGCGGCCGCGACCTGCAGCCGGCGGCGCTTGTCGGCGAGCTTCCACGCCTCGCCTGTGTCGGTGTAGAGCATCGGCCACAGGACGACGAACGCGATGCCCATCTGCGGTACGCGCAACCCGTGGCGCGTCGCGGTCCACGCGTGGCCGAGCTCGTGCAGCACCTTCGCGAACGCGAGCGCGGCGAGAAAGCCGACGAGGCCCGCAGGGCCGAGCTGCGCGCGCATCGTATGCGTGAAGGCGTCCCACTGGCGCAGCGCGAGCGCAAGGCCGACGACCGCGGCGACGAGCGTCGCGACCGCGAAGCCGCGGCTGCCGAGCCACGCGACGCGCGGCAGCGTGCGCGCGAGCCACGCCGACGGGCGCACCAGCGGCACGCGAAAGAACAGGTAGTGGTGCAGCAGCCACTTGAGCGGCGACTCGCGCGCCGCGTCGGCGATCCGCGCGAGCCGCTCGACGTCGGCCGCGCCGTCGGCCCGCACCAGCTGCCGCGCGCACAGGAACGCGACGAGCGCGTCGAGCTGCGCGGCCTCGGGCCGCAGCGGCGTCTCGCGCTCCACGCGCGCGAGCAGCGCCTCGCCCGGCAGGTCCTCGTGCCAGCGCGACAGCAGCTCGAACTCGAGCCAGCCGATGCGGAAGAA
>JADCHE010000054.1 GCA_020248665.1 Burkholderiales bacterium
GACGTCCACACGATCGTCTGGCCCAACGGCGCCGACTTCGCACCCGAGTTCGTGCGGGACCACCTGCGCGTCGACGGCTGACCGACGGGGGATCGTCCCGGCGTCCCCGGGTCGGCCCTTCCCGACCTTCACCCCGCGATGCCGCGGCGCCCCCGCCGCCGCGCGCTGCAGGCCGCCGCCCTGCCCGCCGCCTGGCTCGCGCTGCCGACCGTGGCCCGCGCCCACAAGCGCTACGGCCCGGGCGTCACCGACGCCGAGATCCGGATCGGCCAGACCATGCCCTTCTCCGGGCCGGTGTCGATGCTCGGGGTGCTCGGGAAGACCAGCGGCGCCTACTTCGACAAGCTCAACGCCGAGGGCGGCATCAACGGCCGCCGCGTGAAGCTGCTCTCGTTCGACGACGCCTACAGCCCGCCGCGCGCCGTCGAGGGCACCCGCAGGCTCGTCGAGCAGGAGGAGGTGCTGCCGATCGACCAGACGATCGGCACGCCGACCAGCATCGCGATCCACAGGTACCTGAACGGCCGCAAGGTGCCGCAGCTGCTGATCATGTCCGGCGCCAACCGCTGGAACGACCCGAAGCAGGCACCGTGGACGCTGTCGGGCATGGTGTCGTACCACCTGGAAGGGCGCTGGTACGCGCAGCACGCGCTCGCGACGGTGAAGGATCCGCGGATCCCGGTGCTCGACGCGACCGTCGACTCGCAGATGCTCAAGCTGCGCGACTCCGGCATGCTCGAGTACTACGCGTTCATGAAGCGCTGGGCGCCCTCGCCCGACGACCACGAGCTGTACGGCGCGGTGCGGCTGCAGCGCTTCGACGGGCAGTCGTGGGTGCCGTTCGGGGAACCGATGAAGCGGTGAAGGGCCGACCCGGGGACGCCGGGACGATCCCCCGTCGGTCAGCCGTCGACGCGCAGGTGGTCCCGCACGAACTCGGGTGCGAAGTCGGCGCCGTTGGGCCAGACGATCGTGTGGACGTCCGGATCGACCCGGACGCGCTGGAAGTACTCGGGATCGCGCAGCGGCTCGAAGACCTCGCCGTCGAGCTCGCCGCCGAGATCCACCTCGCCGGACACGCCGTCGTCGAACGACACGCGCAGGACGTGATCGCGGACGTATCGGACTTCGAACAACCGGTAGCGCATGGGGCTACTCCAGCGGGGCGATGGCGCGCAGCGGTTTGCGTAGTGTGGCGAGTGCCCAATCCTGCATCGACTCCTTGAGATGCAGCGACCTCCACTCCTGGACATGAGCCAACGCACGCGCCGGGAATTCCCCGTTCACGCGCCCCGACTCGATCTCGACCGTGATGCCGAAGCTGCCGTAGTACGCGTGGAAGTGAGGCGGGCCGTCATCGCGGTAGTACATCGCAATCACGATGCCCAGGAAGCGGCTGGGTTCGGGCATCGGCCCTGCGATGGTCGGATCGAGCATCGAAGGTGGCGGCGAGTGGCGTCGCACGCGCGCAGATCGGCCGCGAGACTTAGGCCGACAGGACGTTTCCGCGGAGATCGTGTGAAAACGCGCTGCCGATGTGAGAATCCGCAAGCCTAAGCATTCGATGCAGGGGTTGCGATGCGGCACATCGAGGGGGCGGACCGGATGCAGGAGAGCCTGCTGCCCGAGTCGCTCGACGACTACGTGGCGGCGGATGATCCGGTGCGCGTGATCGATGCGTACGTGGACACGCTGGATCTGCACGCGCTGGGATTCGACAAGGCGCAGCCCGAGCAGACTGGGCGCAAGCCGTACAACCCGGCGGACTTGCTGAAGCTGTACGTCTACGGGTATCTGTACAGGGTGAGCTCGAGCCGGCGGCTGGAGCGCGAGTGCGCGCGCAACACCGAGGTGATGTGGCTGCTGTGGCGACTGCGACCGGACTTCAAGACGATCGCGGACTTCCGCCGCGACAACGCGGTCGCGCTGCGGGCGGCGTGTGCGGCGTTCGTGCAGTTCTGCCGGCGGGGCGGGTTGCTGGGCGGCAAGCGGGTGGGCGTCGACGGCAGCAGGTCCAAGGCGGCGGCCCTCGAGAGGCTCAAGCGTCGCGACGAGCGGCTCGAGCGGTTCGAGCAGGCGATGGACGCTGAGGGCTATGCCAACGGCGAGCACCTGCAGCGCTGCGAGGACAGCGCCATGACGGCGACAGTGCCGCGCCGGGAGATCCCCGGGGTGCCCGCCGACCGGATCCCGAAGGCGCAGTTCCGCCATGACGCCGAGCGTGACTGCTTCGTGTGTCCGGCCGGCGAGCTGCTCACGCGGCTGCGCAAGCACGACGATCGTAACCTGCACGTCTACGGCCGCGAGGGGTGCGAGACGTGCCCGCTGCGCCCGCTGTGCGCGCCCAGCGGCAGGCGCACCGTGACGCGGCACTACCACGAGGCGGCGTACGAGCGTTCGCAGGCCCGGCTGCGCGCGGATCCGACGCTGATGCGCCAGCGCATGGCGATCGTGGAGAGACCGTTCGCGCTGAACAAGCAGGCGATGGGGTTCAGACGCTTCGGTTGCCGAGGCCTGCGTGGCGCGCAGGCAGACATGGCGATCGCGGTGCCGGGCTACAACCTGAAGGCGATGATCGCGCGGCTCGGCGTGAAGCGGATGCTGGCGGCGCTGGCGTAAGCCGGCTTGCGCTCGCGTTCACCTACGGGCGAGCCACACGCTCGCGTCGGCTGCCCCCGGTTCGCTCGCCAAACCGGTTCTCACACGATCTCCGCGGGAACGTGCCGGGCCTCGCCCGCGGCGCTGCACCTACCGCATCGAGTTCAGTCCGAACAGGTTGCCCTCGGTGTCCATGCACAGCGCCACCCAACCGAACTGACCGATGGAGAACCTGGGGCGCAGGACCTTGCCGCCGGCCGCCGCCACGCGCGCCTCTTCCACGGCGCAGTCGTCCACGCTGAAGTAGAGCATCGTACCGCCGGGCCCCGGACGACCGTGGGGCGAGCTGACGAGCGCGCCGGCGGCGCCGTACGCGGCCATGTTCGCGGGAAAGCCCCGCATGCGCGTCTCTCCGGTCGGATCGTCGATCGGCTCCAGCCGGTGCTGCAGGACGGCCTCGTAGAAGGCCGCGGCGCGATCCAGGTCGTCCACGTACACATCGAACCAGCCGACTGCGTTCGGCTTCTCCATCGCAGGCTCCCAGGGTGAAAGAGGAGCGGCGAGGTTATCGGCGTCACTCGGACGCGTCTTGTACGGATCGGACACGGAAGCGCTTGCGGTATCGCTCCGGGGTATAGCCGGTGGCCTGCCTGAAGGCATGGGTGAAGTGGGCCTGGTCGGCGTACAGATCCAGGTGATGCCTTCGGAACGACTGCTGCACGCGGAGCACCTTGAGCAGGTCGTGCGGCGCGAACCCCGTGAGTCGCTGCAGCGTACGCTGCAGCTGCCGCGTGGACAGCCCGACCAGGGCCGCCATGTCGGCGACCGACCGGATGGCGTCGAGGTTCGACAGGATGCGCGCGGTGACCGCATTCGCCCGGGCGTGACCGTGGGTCATGCACCACCGCACCTGCTCCGCCAGGACGGGCACCATGGCTGCGAACTCGAGACCCACGAGTCGTCGGCCCGTCTGCACGAGCGGCAACGCGCCCCGGTACGGGGTTCCGACGTAACGCCCGAGGATCTCTGACCGGTCTCCGCCCCACGCCCCCGGATAGAACTGAACCCCCGCGTAGTGGAACGACCTGCCGAGGTCGAGCGTCAGCGCCTGCGTATGGAGCGCCGTGACGCCGGCGATCTCGGGGTCGACGAGGTTGAACAGGAGGTTCACGCACGCGTCCGGCAGCGCGTGATAGCGGAAGTCTTCCGGCAGCGTGGCGAGGGTCCGCAGCTCCCAGAAGCAGTGGACCACTTCCGACTGGTCGTCGGGCGGCGGCGCCTCGGTGTAGCGCACGGCCGATCCATGGATCGAGAAGCCGTCGACGGTAGGCGAATACATCGTGGGTCGGCCGGGTGCGCAGCCCGACGGGCGCGCCCCCCTGGTGCCCGGGGCGGGATTCGAACCCGCACGCCTCGCGGCGGAGGATTTTGAGTCCTCTGTGTCTACCGTTCCACCACCCGGGCCGAGGGGCGCGAGTCTACCGCAGCCCAGGCAGACACGCTCAGCGGGCGACCAGCGCGAGCGACAGCGTCGGATAGACGATGACGACGCACAGCCACACCAGCATGATCGCGACGAAGGGGATCACCGACCTCACCACCGTGCCGAAAGACGCCTTGAACGCGGCCATCGCGACGATCAGGTTCAGGCCGACCGGCGGGGTCAGGTAGCCGATCTCCAGGTTGGCGATCATGATGATGCCGAAGTGGATCGGGTCGAAGCCCTTGGCGACCGCGAGCGGTTCGAGCAGCGGCGCGAGGATCAGGATCGCCGAGCCCACGTCCATCAGGCAGCCGACCACCAGCAGCAGCAGGTTGATCGCGATCATCATCGCCCAGCGGTCCTGGATCGCCCCGGCGAGCACCTGCACCATCTGCTTCGGCGTGCCCGAGTGGTCGAGGATCGTGTTCAGGCTCCCCGCGACGCACAGCAGCGGCAGCAGGATCGCGAGCAGGCGCGTGGTCTCGAGGATCACGTCCTTCAGCGTGCGCAGGCTCATCTCGCGGCTCGCGAGGTAGTGCCGCACCCGCGCGAACGGGCCGGCGCCGGCCGGCACCGGCTTCGCATGCTCGTCCTCGTGGATGAAGAACTCGATGAACAGCGCATAGGCGAGCGAGACCGCGCCGGCCTCGGTCGGGCTGAAGACGCCGCCGTAGATGCCGCCGATCATGATGAACGGCAGAGCGAGCGCGAACACGCCGCCGAAGAACGAGCGGGCCGCCTCGCCGAGGTCGAAGGCGATCCGCGGCATCCGGAAGTTCACGGTCACCGCGTACGCGCAGAACATCGCGGTCAGCAGCAGGCCCGGCCCGATGCCCGCGATGAACAGCTTGGAGATGTCCCGCTCGGTCATGATCCCGTACAGGATCAGCGGGATCGACGGCGGGATGATGATGCCCAGCGTGCCGGCCGAGGCGATCGCGCCGAGCGCGAACGACTGGGAGTAGCCCTTGGCGAGCAACGCCGGGTACATCACCGAGCCGATCGCCATCATCGTGACGATCGACGAGCCGTTGATCGCGGCGAACGCCGCGCACGACAGCACGCAGGCGATGCCCAGGCCGCCCGGGAACGGCGAGGTGAACGCCGACATGAACCCGATCAGCCGCTTGGCGATCGAGCCGCGCGACATGATGTTGCCCGCCAGCATGAACAGCGGAATCGACAGCAGCACCTCGCGGTCGACGGTGAACCAGAAGTCCTGGATCAGGAACTCGATCTCGCTCTTCGCGACGAACAGATGGATGTAGGCGGTCGCGACGGCGAGCACGAGCACGAGGCTCTGCCGCAGCACCAGCAGCAGGAGGATGAGGCCGAGAAGGCCGAGCCAGACCATGTCAGTGCGTCTCCTGCGGCGGCGCGGGCTTCAGCGCCGGCCAGATCGCGAACGCGAGGTGGCGCAGCGCCGACGAGAAGAACATCCACGGCAGCACGATCTGGATCGGCCAGATCTTGATCGGGATCGCCAGGGCGCGCTCGCCGAGTTCGTAGGTGCTCTGCACGAAGCCGACCGCGTAGATGCCGAGCGTGATGCAGATCGCGGCCGACAGCAGGTCGCCGATCCGGTCCATCCACGGATCGAGCGCGCGCGGCAGCCACTTGTCGGCGAACTGGGGCCGCAGGTGGCCGGCCTCGGAGGTCACCAGCGCGAAGCCGACCAGCCCGGCGATCGCGGTCGCCCAGACCGCGAACCGCTGAGCGCCGAAGATGCCGGAGCCGAAGAGTTCGCGTCCGAGCACGTCGGCAACCAGCGCGAGTGCCGCCGCCGAGAACGCGATGATGCAGACCGTGGCCTCGAGGGCCTTCAGCCAACCCAGCAATCGACGAGCGGTATCCATCGCGAGCCCGGAGAACGGAACGGTGCGATGCGCGCATCACCGCGCGCATCGCCTGGGGAACCGGCGGCCCGCGCCCCCGGGGGCGCGGGCCGCGCGTCGACCGGGCCTACTTGCCGCCGCGATCCGCGAAGGCCTTCTTGCCGACCTGGATCGCGTCCCAGACCTCCTGGGCCTGGCCACCGATCTCCTTGATCAGCGCCGCCTGGTTGGGCACGACCAGCTTCGACCACTCGGCGCGCTGCTCGGCGGTCAGCTCATGCACGAAACCGCCCTTCTTCTTGAAGTCCTCCATCCGGGGCCGTTCGTCGGCCTCGACTTCGCGCCGCATCCGGTCGACCGGCGGCCGCGCGGTGGCGAGCTGCTCGCGCTGTGCGGGCGTGAGCCCGTCCCAGACCCGCTTGTTGACGAAGATCGCGGACGGATGGTGCAGGTGGCGCGTCATCACGTAGTGCGGGGTGCTCTGGGCGGCCGGCGTCGTGACGTAGTACACGAAGGGCAGGTCGGCCGCCTCCACCAGCCCGCTCTGCAGCGCCGGGAACAGTTCCGACAGCGGCATCTGGACCCCGTTGGCCTGCATCGAGGACCAGAACATCCTCGACGCCGGCGACGGCGACACCCGTACCTTCATGCCCTTGACGCTGGCGGGGGTCAGGCAGGCCGTCTTGCAGACGACGTCGTTCCAGCCGACCTCGCCCATCCCGATGAGCACCAGCCCCTTCGACTCGTAGAGCTTGCGGAGGATCGGGACCACGTGGTTGTCGGTCACGAAGTCGCGCTCGGCGTTGCTGCGCCACAGGTAGGGCATGTTCAGCACCGCCAGCTCGGGGATCAGCGGGGAGGTGCCCGCCAGCGAGACGCTGCCCATCTCGACGCGGCCGCGCACCACCTGCTGCACGATCTCCTGCTCGCTGCCGACGAACAGCCGCTCGGCCTTGATCTCGCCCTTGCTCGCCTCGCCGACCATGCGCGCGGTCTCCTCGACGAAGCCGAGGAGAACCGAGCCGGGCTGGGCTGCGGAAGCGATCTTCCAGTTCTGCTGGGCGAAGGCGGGTGCGTGCGCGGCGGCGAAGGTGGCCACTGCGAGCGCCAGGGTACGAAGCAAGGGCATCAAGGTCTCCTCGATAGACACGGCGGATGCGGCATGCCGGAGGCGCCGCATCGGTTCATTGGCATCACGAAACTCTCACCGATTATTTCCCAGCTTCGCTTTGGCTCTCACTATCCCTGACGCAACGTGTGGGTAAACGCGCTCAGAGCACGTAGCCTGCGAAGCGCTCGCGCAGCGTCAGCTTGTGCACCTTCCCGGTCCCCGTCATGGGTAACGCCTCCACGAACTCGACGGCGTCGGGGAGCCACCACTTCGCGACGCGACTCGACAGGTGCTCGAGCAGCTCTGCCGCCGTCACCGACGCGCCGGGCCGCGGCACCACCACCAGCAGCGGCCGCTCCTGCCACGTCGGATGCGGCACCGCGATCGCCGCGGCCTGCAGCACCGCGGGATGCGACAGCGCGGCGCTCTCCAGCTGGATCGAGCTGATCCACTCGCCTCCCGACTTGATCACATCCTTCGCCCGGTCGGTCAGCGTCACGTACCCCTCGGGATCGATGACCGCCATGTCGCCGGTCTTCAGCCAACCTTCGTCGTCGAGCGCGTCGCCCTCGCCCTTCAGGTAGCCCGACGCGATCCAGGGCCCCTTGACCCGCAGGTGCCCGACGCTCGTGCCGTCGCGGGGCAGCTCGCGACCGGCGTCGTCGACGACCCGAAGTCGCACGCCCGGCACGCCCCGGCCCGACTTCAGCCTCAGGTCGATGCGCCGCTCCATCGGCAACGAGGCGGTGCCCGGCTTCGCGGACGGCGTCGAGGCCATCAGCGCCTCGGTCATGCCGAAGCACTGCACGTACTCGACGCCGTAGTCGCGCTCGAGCGTCTCGACCAGGCCGCGCGGCGGCGCTGAACCGCTGGACAGCGACATCCGCAGCGTCGAGAACCGCTTGCCGTTGCGCTGCAGCCAGTCGAGCAGGATCAGCCAGAAGCTCGGCACGCCGGCGGTGACCGTCACGCGCTCGCCCTCGAGCAACTCGTACAGCCTGTGCGGCTCGTAGTCTCGGCCGGGCAGCACCAGCCGGCTGCCGGTGTAGGGCGCGATGAACGGCAGGTTCCACGCGTTCCCATGGAACATCGGCGCCATCGGCATGAACGTCTCGCGCACGCCGCTCGCATGCCCCGGCAGGAAATCGAACGACGCACCGCCCATCGTCTGCAGCACCGCGGCCCGGTGCGAGTAGACGACGCCCTTGGGGTGGCCGGTCGTGCCCGAGGTGTAGCAGATCGTCGAGGCACTGCGTTCGTCGAAGCTCGGCCACGCCCAGCCGGCGTCGTCCTCGGCGTCGACCAGGTCGTCGTAGCACATCGCGCCCGGCAGCGTGGTGGCTGGCATCCGAGCTCGCTCGCACATCACCACCCAGCCGCGCACCGTCTTCAGCGACGGCGCGAGCGCCTCGGCGAGCGGCAGCGTCAGCGCATCGACGAACATCAGCCGGTCCTCGGCGTGGTTGACGATGTAGGCGATCTGCTCGTGGAACAGCCGCGGATTGACGGTGTGCAGCACCGCGCCGATGCCGGGTACCGCATAGAACAGCTCGAAGTGGCGGAAGGTGTTCCAGGCGAGCGTGCCCACCGGCTCGCCGTGCCGGACGCCGAGCCGCTGCAGCGCGCGCGCCATCCGACGGGCCCGGGCACGGGCCTCGCGGTACGTGTAGCGGTGCACGTCGCCCTCGATCTCGCGGGCGACGACCTCGCAGTCGCCGTGGTTCTCCGCCGCGTGGTCGATCAGGCTCGACAGCAGCAGCGGCATGTCCATCATCAGGCCGTTCACGTCGTCTCCTCGGTCCCGCTCGGGCCGGGGCAGTATACGAACGGCGCTCGGGCGGTCGGCCGAAGCCCCGAACGCGCACGGGGCGCAGGAGATTGAGCGCGGTCAATGATGCAGGTCCGGATCCGCGCGACGATGGCGGCGTCTTCCGGAGAACGCCACCATGGGCCGACGCATCCTGCTGATCCAGGGCCACCCCGACGCGAGCCGCCCGCACCTGTGCCATGCGCTCGCCGATGCGTACGCCGACGGAGCACGCGAGGCGGGCCACGAGGTGCGCACCGTCGACGTCGCGCACCTCGACTTCCCGCTGCTGAGGAGCGCCGACGACTGGGAGCACGGCACGGTGCCGCCCGCCCTCGCCGACGCCCAGGCGGCGATCGCGTGGGCGGAGCACGTGGTGCTGCTGTTCCCGCTGTGGCTGGGCGACATGCCGGCCCTGCTCAAGGCCTTCCTGGAGCAGGTCGCACGGCCGGGCTTCGCGTTCGAGCGCGGCGCGAGGAACCCGTTCACCGCGAAGAAGCTCGGCGGGCGCTCGGCGCGCGTGGTGGTCACGATGGGGATGCCGGCGCTGGTCTACCGCTGGGTGTTCCGCGCGCACTCGGTGAAGTCGCTCGAGCGAAACATCCTCGGTTTCGTCGGCATCGCGCCGGTGCACGAGACGCTGCTGGGCGGCATCGGAAAGCTCGACGCGGCCGCGGTCTCGGCGCTGAGGGCGAAGCTCGCCGGGCTGGGGCGAGACGGCGCCTGAACCGCCGCATCGGCGGCGACCGGAGCGCGGGCGACCGCGCCAGCCGCTCAGTCGCCGGCCAGCTCCAGCCGGTTGTGCCGCGGGTCCACGCCGGAGACGACATGCACGACGTACTCGGCGACGTTCTTCGAGTGGTCGCCCACGCGCTCGATCGACTGGACGACGAACACCAACGCGAGCGCATCCGACACGGTCGCTGGATCGTCGGTCATGCGGCCGATCAGCTGGGCGACCAGGCTGTCGCGCAGCGCGTCGACCTCGTCGTCGCGCATCGTGAGCCGCGCGGCGGCGCTCGCATCCTGGCGCACGAACGCGTCGATCGCGCCGTGCAGCATCTCCACGACGATGTCCGTCATCCGGCCGATCGGCTCGAACGGCACCGGCAGGCGGCCGTCGACGAATGTCTTGGCCTTCAGCGCGATCTTCTTCGCTTCGTCGCCGATGCGCTCGAGGTCGTTGATCGTGTGGATCACCGCGATGATCTCGCGCAGGTCCACGGCGATCGGCTGGCGCCGCGCGATCATCTGGTTGCAGCGCAGGTCCGACTCGAGGTGCAGCTGGTTGACGACGCGCTCGTCCTCGAGCACCTGGGTGACGAGCCGAAGGTCGGCGTAGCGCACCGCGTCGACCGCGCGCACGAGTTGGCGCTCGACGAGGCCGCCCATCATCGACACGGCGCTGCGCATCATGTCGATGTCGGTGTCGAACTGCCTGAACGTGTGATCGGTCATCGGTCGTCCCTCGGAAAAGGTGACGTGGAGAGGGTCAGCCGAAGCGGCCGGTGATGTAGTCCTCGGTGGCCTTCTTCGAGGGCTTGATGAAGATCTGGTTCGTGTCGCCGAACTCGACCAGCTCGCCCAGGTACATGTAGGCGGTGTAGTCCGAGATGCGGGCCGCCTGCTGCATGTTGTGCGTGACGATCGCGATCGTGTAGTCGCTCTTGAGCTCGTTGACGAGCTCCTCGACCTTGGCCGTGGAGATCGGGTCGAGCGCCGAGGTCGGCTCGTCGAGCAGCACGACCTCGGGCTTGACCGCCACGGTCCGGGCGATGCACAGGCGCTGCTGCTGGCCGCCCGACAGCGACAGGCCGCTCTGCTGCAGCTTGTCCTTGACCTCGTCCCAGAGCGCCGCCTTGCGCAGCGACCATTCGACGCGGTCGTCCATGTCGCGCTTGTCGAGCGACTCGTAGAGCCGCACGCCGAACGCGATGTTCTCGTAGATCGTCATCGGGAACGGCGTGGGCTTCTGGAACACCATGCCGATCTTCGCGCGCAGCAGGTTCAGGTCCTGGCCCTTGTCGAGGATATTGCGGCCGTTGAAGCTGATCTCGCCCTCGGCGCGCTGGCCCGGGTACAGGTCGTACATCCGGTTGAAGACGCGCAGCAGCGTCGACTTGCCGCAGCCCGAGGGCCCGATGAACGCGGTGACCTTGTGGCGCGCGATGTCGAGCGAGACCTTCTTCAGCCCCTGGAACTTCCCGTAGTAGAAGTCGAGGTTGCGGACCTTGATCACCGCGTCCGACGCCGCGATCGTCGCGTTGGCGGCCGCGGCGGCGCGGACGCCGCCCGATGACGCGGCGGTCGCCGCGAGGTTCATGCTGATCTCGTTCATGGTGGACGCTCGGACGGAGAGGGTCAGGACCGGACCTTGTCGCGGAACAGCACGCGCGCGGCGATGTTGATGGCGAGTACGACCAGCGTGATGATGAACGCGCCCCCCCATGCGAGCTGCTGCCAGTCGGCGTACGGGCTCATCGCGAAGTTGAAGATCACCACCGGCAGGTTCGCCATCGGCTGCGACATGTCGAGGCTGAAGAACTGGTTGTTCAGCGCCGTGAACAGCAGCGGTGCGGTCTCGCCGATCATCCGTGCCACGGCGAGCAGCACGCCGGTCACCACGCCGCCCTTGACCGCGCGCAGCGTGACGGCGAGGCTCACCTTCCAGCGCGGCGCACCGAGCGCGAAGGCCGCCTCGCGCAGGCTCCCGGGCACGAGGTTGAGCATGTTCTCGGTCGTGCGCACGACCACTGGTATCGCGATCAGCGACAGCGCCAGCGAGCCTGCCCAGCCCGAGAAGTTGCCGACCGTCGCGACCGCGATCGCGAACACGAACAAGCCGATGACGATCGATGGCGCCGAAAGCATGATGTCGACCACGAATCGCGTCGCCTGCGCGAACCGCGACTGCTTGCCGAACTCCGACAGGTAGATGCCCGAAAGGATGCCGATCGGCGTGGAGACCAGCGTCGCGAAGCCGACGACCATCAGGCTGCCGACGATCGCGTTGGCCATGCCGCCACCGGGGGTTCCGGGGGCAGGCGTGCTCTTGGTGAAGAAGTTCCAGTCGAGCGCCGCGACGCCGTTGTAGAAAAGCGTCCACAGGATCCACAGCAGGCCGATCAGGCCGATCGCCATCGACACGCTCGACAGCAACAGCCCGAGGCGGTTGACGAGCTTGCGGCGCCGGTAGATCGACGCGTTGAACGGCGAGGGGGACGATGCGCTCATCGACGGGCTCCTCATCAGATGCCGGCCTTGCGCGTGCCGCGCGAGGTCAGCCAGCGGGCGGCGGCGAGCACGAAGAACGTGATGACGAACAGGAGCAGCCCGAGTGCGAACAGCGACGGGACGTGCAGCTTGGGGTCGGCCTCCGCGAATTCGTTGGCGAGGGTCGATGCGATCGAGTTGCCCGGCGCGAACAGGCTCGGCGACAGCCGGTTGGCATTGCCGATCACGAAGGTGACCGCCATGGTCTCGCCGAGCGCGCGACCCAGACCGAGCATGATCCCGCCGATCACCCCGACCCGGGTGTACGGCAGCACCACGTTGCGCACCACCTCCCAGGTCGTGCATCCCAGCCCGTAGGCGGACTCCTTGAGCACCGGGGGCACCGTCTCGAACACGTCGCGCATCACCGAAGCGGTGAACGGGATCACCATCAGCGCGAGCACCATGCCGGCGGTGAACACGCCGATGCCCAGCGGGGGGCCCGCGAACAGCGGCAGTCCCGTCGCGACCAGGAGCGGCTGCGCATACTTCTGGAACAGCGGCGCGAGGATGAACAGGCCCCAGATGCCGTAGATGATCGACGGTACCCCGGCCAGCAGCTCGATCGCGGTACCCAGCGGCCGGCGCAGCCACATCGGGCAGGTCTCGGTGAGGAACAGCGCGATGCCGAAGCTGATCGGCACAGCCAGCACGAGCGCGATCGCCGAGGTCACCAACGTTCCGTAGATCGCGATCACCGCACCGTAGACGTCGTCCGACGGGCTCCAGGTGGTGCCGGCCAGGAAGCCCGGACCGAACTCCCTGAACGCCGGCCACGCCTGGATCACCAGCGATGCGAGCAGGCCGGCGAGCGCCAGGAGCACCAGCGCCGCGAAGCCCAGGGTGGTCCTCTCGAACCAGCGGTCGGCCCGCGCGAACTTCGCGACGCGCTCTGCGATGGCCTGCTGGGTCGACGCGCTGTGCGATGCGGAAGCGACGCGGTCCATGTCGATGTCGGCGGTCGGAGTGAGGCGGGTGCTCATGATCGTCCAGATGCCATCCAAGACGAAAGCGGCGAGGCCTGCAGCGCCTCGCCGCCGTGGTCAGGCCCCCACGAGCGCGACGCCCGCCGGGACCGGGCGCCGCGACCGGATCAGTTCAGCACCGCCTTGCCCGACGCGTCCTTGATCTCCTTCCAGGACGCCTCGACGGCCTTGACGACGTCCGCGGGCAGCGGCACGTAGTCGAGCTCGGTCGCGAGCTTCTGGCCATTGTTCAGGGCCCAGCGGAAGAACTTCAGCGCCTCGGCCGAGCGCGCGGCGTCGCCGGCGGCCTTGTGCATCAGGATGAACGACGCCGAGGTGATCGGCCACGCGTCGGCGCCCGGCTGGTTGTTCAGGTTCGCACCGAAGCCCGGCGCGCCCTTCCAGTCGGCCTTCGCCGCGGCGGCCGCGAAGGTCAGATCGTCGGCCTTCACCACCTTGCCGTCACGGTTGATCATCGACGCATAGCTCATCTTGTTCTGCTTCGCGAACGCGTACTCCACGTAGCCGATCGCGCCAGCGATCTTCGCGACGTTCGCCGCCACGCCCGCGTTGCCGCGGCCGCCGACGCCGGTCGGCCAGTTGACGGTCTTGCCCTCGCCCGGCGAGGCCTTGAACGCCGGCGACACTGCGGACAGGTAGTCGGTGAACACCGCGGTCGTGCCCGACGAGTCCGAACGGTAGACCAGGGTGATCGCGGTGTCGGGCAGCTTCAGCGACGGGTTCAGCTTCGCGATCGCCGGATCGTTCCAGGTCTTGATCGTGCCGCGGAAGATGTCGGCCGTCACCGGGCCGTCGAGCGTCAGCTGGTTCGCGGCGATGCCGGGCAGGTTGAAGATCGTCACCACGCCACCGATCACCGCGGGGAACTGCAGCAGGTTGTTCTTCGTCAGGTCCTCGCCCGACATCGGGTCGTCGGACGCGCCGAAGTCGACGGTCTTGGCGGTGATCTGCTTGACGCCGCCGCCGGAGCCGATCGCCTGGTAGTTCAGTTGCGCGCCGGTGGCGGCCTTGTAGGCCTCGGCCCACTTCGCGTAGATCGGGGCAGGGAAGGTGGCGCCGGCGCCGGTGATGTTCTGGGCGTGCGCGGCGGTGGCGGCGATCGCGATCGCGGCACCGGCCACGAGACGTGTCGTCAGCTTCATCGGTTCGTCCTGGATTGGGGTGAAGGAAGGAGGGCCTACGGGCGACCTGCAAGGTACGGGCGCTCGATGACAGGTTCGTGACACCGGGCGTGCAGGCGGCGCCTACCCGTGACGGAACGATGACGGGCACACGGACAGGCGCTCTGCCGGTGAGCGGGCACTCACACAAGACCCCGCGCATGGCGGGGCCTGCCGGGGCGGCTCGGCGCCGCGGCGGGCGGGAGGGGCGCGCCCCGACACCCAAGATCGCTGCGCACGAGGGGGCTCGGTGGCGGCCCAGCGGATCGCCGGCTCGCCAGGTACGGCGCATCCCCGCGCGCGTCCCGCCGCTGCCCGCCCTTCCTCGCGGCCGCCCTTCCAGTCGGCGGTATCATCCGCCGCCGGTCACGCCCCGCGCGCCCGCCGCCCCGCACCCGATGCCCCCGAACGACCCGGCCCCGGCCGCCCCCCCGTCCGACGCGACGCGCCTGTCCGACTACGACTACGCGCTGCCGCCCGAGCTGATCGCCCAGCACCCGCCGGCGGTCCGCACCGCATCGCGCCTGCTGCACGTCGAGCCGCGCCCGGACGGCGGCCCTCGCCTGTCGGACCTCGGCTTCGCCGACCTGCCCTCGCGGCTGCGCGCCGGCGACCTGCTGGTGCTGAACGACACCCGCGTGATCAAGGCGCGCCTGGCCGGCCGCAAGGCGAGCGGCGGACGCGTCGAGCTGCTGGTCGAACGGCTGGTCGACGCGCACGAGGCGGTCGCGATGATCCGCGCGAGCCACCCGCCCGCGGTCGGCTCGACGCTCGAGCTCGACGGCGACGCGCGCGCGACGGTGCTGTCCCGCGAGGGCTCGTTCTTCGCCCTGCGCTTCGACGCCGAGGTGCTCGCGCTGCTCGAGCGGGCCGGCACGCTGCCGCTGCCGCCCTACATCGACCACGCGCCCGACGGCGACGACGAGACGCGCTACCAGACGGTCTACGCGCGCCATCCGGGCGCGGTCGCGGCCCCCACGGCCGGGCTGCACTTCGACGACGCGCTGTTCGCGGCGCTCGAGGCGGCCGGCGTCGCGCGCGCGTTCGTCACGCTGCACGTCGGTGCCGGCACCTTCCTGCCGGTCCGCGACGAGGACGTGTCCCGGCACGTGATGCACGCCGAGCGCTACCACGTGCCGCCCGAGACCTCGGACGCGATCGCCGTGACGCGCGCGCGCGGCGGGCGCGTGGTCGCGATCGGCACGACCTCGATGCGCACGCTCGAGGCCGCCGCGCGCGACGACGGCGCCGTCTCGAGCGGCTGGGGCGAGACCGCGCTCTTCATCCGGCCGGGCTTCGCGTTCCGCGTCGTCGACGCGCTGGTCACCAACTTCCACCTGCCGAAGTCGACGCTGATGATGCTGGTGTCCGCGTTCGCCGGGATCGACGCGATCCGCGCGGCCTACCCGCACGCGGTGGCGCGGCGCTATCGCTTCTTCAGCTACGGCGACGCGATGCTGCTCGAGCCGGCGCGCGCCCGACGATGAGGTTCGAGCTCCTCGCCACCGACGGCCACGCCCGCCGCGGCACGCTGACGCTCGCCCACGGCGTCGTGCAGACGCCGATCTTCATGCCGGTCGGCACCTACGGCGCGGTGAAGACGATGGCCCCGCGCGACCTCGACGAGGTCGGCGCGCAGATCATCCTCGGCAACACCTTCCACCTGTGGCTGCGGCCCGGACCCGCGATCCTCGAGAAGCTGGGCGGCCTGCACGGCTTCAACGGCTGGTCGAAGCCGATCCTCACCGACTCCGGCGGCTTCCAGGTCTGGAGCCTCGGCAAGATGAGGAAGATCTCCGAGGAAGGCGTGCGCTTCGCCTCACCGATCGACGGCTCGAAGCTGTTCCTGACGCCCGAGGAGTCGATGCGCATCCAGCGTGCGCTGAACTCGGACGTGGTGATGCAGTTCGACGAGTGCACGCCCTACGAGATCGACGGCCGCCCGGCGACGCGCGACGAGGCGGCCGCGTCGATGCGCCTGTCGCTGCGCTGGGCGAGGCGCTCGCGCGACGAACACGAGCGGCTCGGCAACCCGAACGCGCTGTTCGGCATCGTGCAGGGCGGCATGTTCGAGGACCTGCGCGACGAGTCGTTCGCCGGGCTGGTCGAGCTCGGCTTCCCGGGCTACGCGATCGGCGGCCTGTCGGTCGGCGAGCCGAAGGCCGACATGATGCGGGTGCTCGACCACGTCGCGCCGCGGCTGCCGGCCCATTCACCGCGCTACCTGATGGGCGTGGGCACGCCCGAGGACCTGGTCGCGGGCGTGGCCGCCGGCGTCGACATGTTCGACTGCGTGATGCCGACCCGCAACGCCAGGAACGGCTGGCTCTTCACCCGCTTCGGCGACGTCAAGATCCGCAACGCCAAGCACCGCGACGACCCGCGCCCGCTCGACCCGACCTGCGCCTGCCACGCGTGCCGGCACTTCTCGCGCGCCTACCTGCACCACCTGAACCGGGTCGACGAGATCCTCGGCGCGCACCTGTCGACGATCCACAACCTGCACTTCTACCTCGAGCTGATGCGCGGCATGCGCGAGGCGATCGAGGCCGGCGGATTCGAGGCGTGGCGCGCGGCCTTCGCCGCCGACCGCGCCCGGGGGCCCGGCTGATACAATCGCCGGTTACCCGAAACCCCCTGACGAAACAAGGATATAGATCGTGTTCATCTCGAATGCGTACGCGCAGTCCGGCGGCAGCACCGAGCAGCAACTGCTCGGCTTCCTGCCGATCGTCCTGATGTTCGTCGTGCTCTACTTCCTGATGATCCGCCCGCAGATGAAGCGCGCCAAGGAGCACCGGCAGATGCTCGAGGCGCTCTCCAAGGGAGACGAGGTGGTGACCGCCGGTGGCATCGTCGGCAAGGTGACCAAGGTCGGCGACGGCTACGTGACGCTCGAGGTCGCGCAGCGTGGCGACGAGGCGATCGAGATGCAGATGCAGAAGCAGGCGATCCAGACGCTGCTGCCCAAGGGCACGATCAAGGCGATCTGACGCCCCGTCGACGAGCCTAAGGGAGGCCTCGCGAGTGAACCGATACCCCGTCTGGAAGTACGTCGTCATCGCGGTCGCGATCGCGTTCGGCCTGATCTACACGCTGCCGAACTTCTTCGGCGAGTCGCCCGCGGTCCAGGTCTCCAGCGGCAAGGCGACCGTGAAGGTCGACGAGGCGGTGCTCAAGCGGGTCGAGTCCTCGCTCGAGGCCGCGAAGATCCCGCACACCGGCATCCAGCTCGATGGCGCGTCGATCAAGGTGCGCCTGCAGGACCCGGACACGCAGCTCAAGGCCCGCGACGCGCTGATCCGCGCGCTGAACCCCGACACCACCGACCCGACCTACATCGTCGCGCTGAACCTTCTGTCGGCCTCGCCGCAGTGGCTCGCCTCGCTGCGAGCGCTGCCGATGTACCTCGGCCTGGACCTGCGCGGCGGCGTGCACTTCCTGTTGCAGGTCGACATGAAGGCCGCGCTCAACAAGCGCATCGAGGCGACCGTCGGCGAGCTGCGCGGGCTGCTGCGCGACAAGAACATCCGTCACGCCGGCATCGTGCGCAATGGCGACGCGGTCGAGGTCCGGTTCCGCGACGAGGCTTCGGCCGACCGCGCCCGCACCGTGATCACCGACGGCAACGCCGACCTCGACCTCGCGGTCGTGCCGGCCCCCGCCGGCGGCGACCGGATCCTGCGCGCGACGCTCAAGTCCGCGGCCGAGCGCACGCTGCTCGACACCTCGGTGCAGCAGAACGTCACCACGCTGAACAACCGGATCAACGAGCTCGGCGTGTCCGAGCCGGTGATCGCACGCCAGGGTGCCGACCGGATCGTCGTGCAGCTGCCCGGCGTGCAGGACACCGCGCGCGCCAAGGACATCCTCGGCCGCACCGCGACGCTGGAGGCTCGGCTGGTCGACCTGTCCGCCGAGGCGCAGTCGGCGGTCACCGGCCAGGGCGCGGTGCCGTTCGGCTCCGAGCTCTTCCGCCAGGGCCGCGGCGCGCCGGTGGTGCTGAGGAAGCAGGCGATCTTCACCGGCGAGCAGCTCTCCAGCGCCGCCGCGACCTTCGACGAGCGCCAGCAGCCGGCGGTCGCGATCTCGCTGAACGACGCCGCCGGCCGCGTGCTGCGCGAGGTCTCGCGCGAGAACATCAAGAAGCCGATGGCGATCGTGCTGTTCGAGCGCGGCCGCGGCGAGGTGCTGACGGTCGCGACGATCCAGTCCGAGCTGGGCTCGCGGTTCCAGATCACCGGCATGGAGTCGCCGCAGGCCTCGAACGACCTGGCGCTGCTGCTGCGCGCGGGCGCGCTGGCCGCGCCGATGGAGATCATCGAGGAGCGCACGATCGGCCCGTCGCTGGGTGCCGAGAACATCCGCAAGGGCTTCAACTCGACGCTCTACGGGTTCATCGCGATCGCCGTCTTCATGATCGCCTACTACCTGCTGATGGGCGTGATCTCGACGATCGCGCTCGCGATCAACGTGCTGCTGCTGATCGCGCTGCTGTCGCTGCTGCAGGCGACGCTGACGCTGCCCGGCATCGCGGCGATCGCGCTGACGCTCGGCATGGCGATCGACGCGAACGTGCTGATCAACGAGCGCATCCGCGAGGAGCTGAGGAACGGCGCGACCCCGCAGGCCGCGCTCGCGACCGGCTACGAGCGCGCCTGGGGGACGATCCTCGACTCCAACATCACGACGCTGATCGCCGGCGTCGCGCTGCTGGTGTTCGGCTCGGGCCCGGTGCGCGGCTTCGCGGTCGTCCACTGCCTCGGCATCCTCACCTCGATGTTCTCGGCGGTCGTCGTCTCCCGCGGCATGGTCAACCTCTGGTACGGCCGCCAGAAGAAGCTGTCGTCGATCTCGATCGGCCAGGTCTGGAAGCCGAAGGGAGCCTGACGCGATGGAATTCTTCCGCATCAAGCGCGACATCCCGTTCATGCGCCACGCGCTGGTGCTGAACGCGATCTCGATCGCGCTGTTCGTCGCCGCCGTCGCGTTCCTCGCGATCCGCGGGCTGCACTTCTCGATCGAGTTCACCGGCGGCACGGTGATGGAGGTCGCCTATCCGCAGGCCGCGGACGTCGAGAAGATCCGCGCGACGGTCGGCACGCTCGGGTTCTCCGAGGTGCAGGTGCAGAAGTTCGGCACCTCGCGCGACGTGATGATCCGCATCTCGCCCGAGAAGGGCGTGACCTCGCAGCAGCAGAGCGAGAAGGTGCTGGCGGCGCTGAAGGGCGTCGACC
>JADCHE010000055.1 GCA_020248665.1 Burkholderiales bacterium
CGGCGGCTCTGCACCGGCTCGACAAGCACCGCGGCGAGCTCGTGCGCATGCTCCCGCAGCCAGCCCATCGACTCGGGCGTGCCGTAGTCGAGAACGACCACATTCTCCGAGGTGTTGGGCAGGATGCCGGGCGCGGCGGGAATCGACTTCAGCGTCCGCGTGCCGCGGACGATCACTTCGTCGAAGATGCCGTGGTAGGAACCCGAGAAGATCACCATCCGGCTGCGCCCGGTCACCGTGCGCGCGATGCGCACGCAGCCCATCACCGCTTCCGAACCGGTGTTGCACATCGCGGCCCGGTCGAAGCCCGTGAGCTCGCACACCCGTCGCGCGACTTCGCCCGCCAGCGGGTGCTGGGGGCCGATCTCGTAGCCGGCCTCCAGTTGCGCGCGCACCGCCTCGTCGACGAACGCGGGCCGCCATCCGAACAGGTTCATGCCGAAGCCGTTCAGGGCGTCGACGTACTCGTTGCCGTCGATGTCCCAGACCCGTGCGCCCGCGGAGCGCTCGATCACCAGCTGGTACACGATCTCCTTGAGGAGCGGCCTGAAGCCGTTGACCACGCGGGGATCGGCGAGGTGCGGCCGATGCGTCGCGGTGTACGCCTTCGAGCGGGGCGTGCGCGCCGTGTACCGCCGGACGAAAGCGTCGAGCCGTGCCCGCTGCGGCGGGCTCAGCGCGTCCGTCGAGCGGGTGTGGATGCGCGCGATCGCGCCGAACGCCTTCTTGACGTCGTAGCGGCCGGGCGCGGCGTCCTCGTCGTCGGCACTGCCGACGGCGGGCGGGGTCGGGTCCTGCGCACCCGCTGCCTCGATGGACACATGCGCCGCGGCGCTCCGGGTCGTCGCCTCGTGCTCGGGCGCCCTGGCCGCCGCATGCGCGGTCGCGCCACCTTGGAGCAGCTCGAGCTGCCTTCGCATCAGCTCGAGCTGCTGCGCCACGAGCCGCTGCAGTCCGGACGAATCGATGGGCCCGGTCGCGGTCGCAGAGCGGGGTACGCTCGCCGCTGCGCCAGGCATCGGCGCGATCGGCACGGATGGCGGCCGAGCAGGAGCGGGGTTGGCGCTGCCGGTCCGCGCGACCGGTGCCGCCCGGGTCGCCTCCGGGGGCATCGCCGCGTCGAGGTGCTGCGCGAGCGCATCGAGCGAACGATGCCGCTCCATGATCTCGCGGAACGTGACCGCCACGCCGAAGGTGCCGCGCATCTGCAGCGCGGCCTGGGTCAGGAGCAGGGAGTCGAGCCCGAGCTCGACGAACGGAGTGCGGGGATCCGCGGCCGCGAAGTCGATGCCTGAGACGTCCTCGAGCAGTCCGCGAAGGCGGGCCACGAGGGCGCCGCGTCGGTCGGGTATCGGAGCGCTCGTACGTGAGTCGTCGTTCATTGCAGGAGCCACCGCGCGGAGAAGGAATGACTACGGTCCGTCCAACGTGCAAGGGGTCGCGAGCGCTGCGATGTGCTTCGCGAAATCACTATCGATCCGGATCGGACACGCATGCGATGAATTAGTGCGCAGGCGGTCGACATCGATCGACCCCTAGGCACTCGGCGAGTTGACTCGTTACGGGAACCTCGGGTCGGCGGAACGAACACACACTCTCGTCGGCGTCGACGGTGGATGATGCGGTCCGACACAGCGACCTGTATCCGCGCGGCGCGGTCGCGGAGCGGACCCTTCACGCGATGAGCACACGCATGTCCAACGAGGCGGCAACGACTTCCTGCGCGGCCGCATCCGACGCGCAGCACGCGGTCCTGTCGCGGCCGCGCTGGTCGGACCGGATGGCGGCACTGCCGGGAGTACGTGCCGTGGTGGCGGCGGTGCACGAGCGACGCTTCGTGAGGAACCGCGACAGGAACCTCTTTCGCGGCGTGTTCGACACGCGCGAGTCGGCCCAGGCGTCGTCGCCCTCGAGCCGACCGGTCGGCTACGACAACGCCGAGTCAGCGGCGCTGTATCTCGGTCGCACGGAGCCGGACGCGTACGACTACCCCGCGATGCTCTGGCTCGCGCGCCGCGTGGCCGAGGGCGCGCGCACGGTGTTCGACGTCGGCGGCCATTTCGGCATGAAGTACTACGCCTTCGAGCCGCGCATCGCCATGCCCGCCGACCTGAGGTGGACGGTCTGCGACGTGCCTGCGGTCGTGCAGCGCGGACGGGCGATCGCCGCCCGCAGGGACACCGCGGGGCGCCTGGCCTTCACCGACGACCACGCTGCGCTCGACGGCCAGGACGTGCTGTTCGCTTCCGGCGTGCTGCAGTACCTGCCGATGACGCTGCCCGACTGGCTCGCCGGTCTGCGACGACCGCCGTGCCACCTGATCCTCAACACCACGCCACTGCACCCGAGCCGGTCGTTCTTCACCCTCAACAGCATCGGCACCGCGTTCTGCCCCTATCGCGTGCAGCACGAGTCCGCGCTGTTCGGTGCGCTCGAGTCGATGGGCTACCGGCGTGCGGACCGCTGGGTCAATCCCGGGAAGGCCATGCACATCCCGACCCACCCCGAGCACAGCCTGGACGACTACGTCGGGGCCTGCCTCGTGCGCGGCTGAATGCCGCGACGCACCGGACGGGCCGATGCGCACCACGTTGATCTGCCACCACGACTCGCCTCTCGACCGCCTCGTGCTCGCGGGTTGGCTCGCGTCGTTCTCGACGCTCGCCGGCATCGTCGTGATCGAGGAGATGGGCGGCCGCCGTCGCACCCGCATCGTGCGCGAGTGGGAGCGCTCCGGGCTGCTCGGGCTCGCCGACGTGCTCGCGTTCCGCGTGTTCTACCGTGCCGCACTCGCCGCAGGCGACGCGCGGTGGACGGACGAGACCGTCGAGCGCCTGGCCGCCCGCTACCCGGTGCCGCCTGACGTGCCGGTGCTCGTGGCGAGCAGCCCGAACGCACCGGAGGTCTTCGAGTTCCTGCGGGCCCGCGAGGCCGACGTGTGCATCGCCCGCTGCAAGACGCTGCTCAAGCGCGACGTCTATTCATGTGCGCGCACCGGCACGTTCGTGATGCACCCGGGGATCTGCCCCGAGTACCGGAACGCGCACGGCTGTTTCTGGGCGCTGGCCAACGCGGATCCCGGTCGGGTCGGCATGACGCTGCTCAAGATCGACGACGGCATCGACACGGGACCGGTCTACGGCTGGTTCACCTATCCGTTCGACGCCCGGCGCGAGTCGCACATCGTGATCCAGGCCCGCGTCGTCCTCGACAACCTCGATGCGATCGCCGAGCGGCTCGGCGAGATCCACGAAGGCAGGGCGGGTCCGCTGGATGTCTCGGGTCGACGCAGCGCGGTCTGGGGACAGCCGCGGATGACCCGCTGGATCGGCATCCGCGCGCGGGCGGCGAGGGCCTCGTGACCCAGCTCCACGCGCTGATGTATCACGACGTCTTCGCCGACGCCGATCCCGCGTCGAGCGGGTTCGAGGGCGCGGATGCCGACCTGTACAAGCTCTCGGTCGCGGATTTCGACGCCCACCTCTGGGCGCTCGGCGCGGCGCTCGGGCGCCCTCCGTCGCTCGCCGGCGAGGCGTCGGGCGACGCGCACGGTTGGGCACTCACCTTCGACGACGGGGGCTGCAGCGCCGCGACCCTGATCGCTCCCCGCCTGTCCGCCCTGGGTTGGCGAGGACATTTCTTCGTGACCGCGGGCCGGGTAGGCACGCAAGGTTTCGTATCGCCCGGGCAACTTCGCGAGCTGACTGACGCGGGCCATCGCGTGGGTTCGCACTCGGACAGTCATCCCCTGCGCATGGCCGCGCTGTCCCGCGACCGGCTGCTCGAGGAGTGGCGCAGCAGCGTGCGACGACTGTCGGACTGGATCGGCGCGCCCGTCGACAGCGCGTCGGTGCCGGGCGGCTGGTACGCACCCGTGGTGGCCGAAGCGGCGGCGGAGTGCGGCATCCGCCATCTGTTCACATCGGAGCCGACGTCGCGTCCATGGACGGTCGGGCAGACGACGGTCTACGGACGGTATTCGGTGCAGCGGTGGACGCCGGCCGCGACCGCCTCGGCGCTCGCGGGGACCGGCAAGGGGGCGCGGCGAAGGCAGGCGGCCTTGTGGGCCGCGAAGAAGCTCGCGAAGCGTGTCGCCGGGCAGGGGTACGTCGACCTTCGCGCGCGCGTCACGGGCCTGCTCGCCGGCCGCCGTCGTGGCCAGGACTGAAAGGGGCCCGCCGGGGCGGGACAGCCGTCGCACGGACCGTCCTGGGTGCAGCGTCCGGTCCCGCGTGGCTCGGTCAGGCTCGGCCAGCCCGTCCGGGTGAACCGACGACCGGTCGCGGGTGAGGGGTGGCGCCCCGCGTGACGCGTGGCACGACGTGCGAGGTCAGTCTGCGCGATCATCCGGGGTAGAAGCCCAAGGGCTGTCCGTCCAACACGAGGATCAAGCGTCGATGCGTTCCGATTCGACTCCGGCCGTCCAGGTGGGCGCGATCGACCCGCCGACCCGCGGGGGCGCGGCGCTCGGCGCCCGCTGGTGGATCGCGCTCGGCGCGATGGCGACGGGGCTGGCACTGATGGTCGTCGCATTCGCGCCGACCTGGCAGGCGCTGGCGGCCGTCTGGTCGTCCTCGGAGTCCTACGCGCACGGCTACGCGATCGCCCCGATCGTCGCATGGCTGTTCTGGCGCGAGCGCGATGCGCTGCTCGCGCAGGCGCCCGGGATCGGGCTGGCTGGGATCGCGACGGTCGCCGCCGGACTGTCGGCCTGGTGGCTCGGTGCGCTCGGATCGATGGCGATCGTGCAGTTCGCCGGCCTGGTGGTCGCGACGGCGGGCGTCGTCATGGCGTCGATCGGCGACAGGCTGTCCTGGCGATTCGCGTTCCCCATCGCGTTCCTCGTCTTCATGATCCCGTTGGGCGAAGGGCTCGTGCCGACGCTGGTCGACTGGACCGCCGACGCCACGGTCGCCGCACTGCGCGCGACCGGCTTCCCGGTCTACCGCGAGGGCCGCTTCTTCACGCTGCCGACCGGGCGCTGGGAGGTCGAGGCCGGCTGCTCGGGACTGCGTTACCTCATCGCCGCGGTCGTGCTCGCAGTCCTGTTCGCCTACCTCTACATGCGCTCGCTGCCGCGCCGGGTCGCGTTCGTCGGCTTCGCGATCGTGCTCTCGCTGATCGCCAACTGGGTGCGGGCGTACCTGATCGTGCTGATCGGCCACTTCTCCGAGATGCGCTACGGCACCGGCGAGGATCATCTCTGGTACGGCTGGGCGTTCTTCGGACTCGTGATGGCGGTGGTGTTCTGGATCGGCAACCGCTGGTCGGACCTGCCCCACGAAGGTGGAGCGCGCGGCGCGCCGGCTAAGGCTGCCGTCGTCGTGCCGGCGTCGATCGGGCGCCAGGCGATCGCGCGGCTCGCGACGCTGGCCGCGCTCGCGGCGGGCATCGCGGTCGCCCTGGGCGCATCGGACGGGTTGGCCCGGGTGCAGCCGCGAGGCGACGCGGCGGAGGTAGCGGGCCGGGCGCTCGGTGCGCGCTCGCCGGTGCCGATGACTGTCGGTACCCGATTCGAGGGCGCCCGGTACCTCGAGCACGGTCGCCTCGGATCGCATCCGGGGGTCGAGTATCTGGTCGGTTACTATGCGGCGCAGGTGCCCGGCAGCGAGCTCGTGACGGTGACGAACGAGCCTGTCGACGACACGTCGGGACGCTGGCGGCTCGAGTCGGAGAACCGCCTCCAGGCCGGGCCGGGGCTGGTCGTCAACGAGGTCATCGCACGCGAAGGCGACGTGCGCTGGCTCGTCTGGCACTGGTATACCGCCGACGGCGAGCACTTCGCGTCGCCGTCGCGCGTGAAGCTCGCGACGCTCCGTTCGCTGCTGCGTCGCGGCTCGGACGACGCCGCGGTCACTGTGCTGTCGGTGCGCCTCGGCACCGCTGATGTCGCCCCGGGGCGGGTCCAGCTCGGGACGGCGGCGCAGGAGGCTCGCCGGTTCTCGGAAGCGATGACTCGGCGCTGACGCGCCGCGATGCAGGCTCAGGGCGCGCGTTGGCCCGGGAAGGACGAGATGACAGGGATCGGAAGTCGGATTCTCGCCCGCGCGCGCGCGGCGGCGGGCGCGGCGGTGCTGATCGGCGCGGTCGCGCCGGGTTCGGCGCTCGCGCAGAACGCGCCGCTGCATCCGGAGGTGCGTGCGGAAGGCACTGTCGCGGTGACGCTGCGCTGCGCGGCGGGGGCCCGCGACACCGAGACCGTGGCGTTCGGCGTCCCGTTCCCGCGCGGCTGGCTCACCGGCCCCGAGCGGGTGCGCGTCGAGACCGCGCAGGGCGAGGAGGTCGCCGCGGATGCGTCGCCGCTCGCGCGATGGATGCACCCGAGCAAGCCGGAGCTGGACGGACGGTCGTTGCGCGCTGTGCTGCTCGTGTTCCGCCACGCGTGCTCGACGGCGCGCGAGGCCACCTACCGGGTCCGGTGGGGTACGGGCCGCTCCCGTGCGGCGAACCTCGGCATCGAGCCGTCGAACGTGGCGACCCTGTGGGGGCCGCAGGCCGCGCCGCTGCCCGGCGAGCACCCGGCCACCGACAACTACGCCGTCGACAAGCGCGCGCCGCCGGTCACCGAGCCGCGCGTCTGGGCGTCGCTGCCTGCCGACTGGCTGATGAGGGCCGGCATCCGCGCGCCGATGGCGCCGTTCGCGAATCCGGCCACCATCGAGTTCATGCTCGGCTACGCGAAGACGTACGTGAACGACGTCGCGAGCGACGTGCGCGCCTTCGAGCAGGACGACGGCAAGGGCCTGATCGACTGGAACGTCGAGGTCGAGGGCTGGCTGTACGATCGGCCGTTCAACCTGTGGTCGGTGTACTTCGCGACCGGCGACGCCAAGTGGCTGCGCCATGCACACCGTGCGAGCCAGTACTACTCGTCATGGATCGCGCGCAACGACGCGAACCGTCCCTACAAGCGCGGCGGGTTCCTGAAGAAGCAACCGACCTGGGACGACGACCCCGGCGACGTCAAGTACTCGCACAATGGGGGCCTGTTCGCCGCATACCTGCTGACGGGCGACGGGCGGCTGCTCGATCCGATCCACGCGATCGGGGACTTCGTGCACACCTACTTCCCGACGCGCCTGCCTCCGTGGTCTCGCACCCGGGGCATCTGGACCGAGCGGCACCTCGCGACGACCCTCGCCGGCATGCTCTACGCGTACGAGGCGACCGGCGAGGCGAAGTACCGCGACAGGCTGCTCGCGGCGATCGAGGGGATGAAGAAGGACGTGCGCGAGCCGCCCTCCGGCTATCCGAGCGCAGCGCAGATGCGCGGCGTGCTGTTCCACCGGTCGGAGGTGCACGAAGGCGGGTCGACCCCCGACCTCTACATGGCGCCGTGGATGGCGGCACTGCTCGGCGAGGTGCTGTGGCGCTATCACCTGATCAGCGACGACCGGCGCGCGCTGGAACTGATCGCAGACCACGCGAGCTTCGTCGCCGAGCGGGGCCTGTACATGAAGCCCGAGGATCCCCACCTCGGTCGTTATCTCGCGCCGTGGTACGGCGTCGGGATGAAGCAGGGCTACACCGACAACGGCATCTACGACGACGTCGAGCACGCGGTCGACGTGCTGGGCCTGCTCGCGCGCGGCGCGTGGGCGACGCGCGCGCTCGGCGGCTCGAGCGCGTCGATCGACGACAAGATCCCAAGGCTGCGCGAGACGGCCATGATGAGCTTCGACGGCTGGCGGCGTGGCGGCGGCGGCATGCCGCGCTATCGGCTGTCTCCGACCCGCAAGTTCGGCTGGTGGTTCGGGAGCACCTACGACATGGGCTGGTTCGGAGCGCTCTAGCTTCGGGTCGCGAGCGGTCGACGGCGGAAAGGGGTCGCGGCGGACCGCTCATCCGGTTCGCCGGCGATTCGGACAGGTCTGTGGCACAAATCGACGCGAACGTCGGCTATCGTGTGACTTCGTTCACAGCACAGCCGGCCCGCTTCCGCGCTTCCCCCGCCCGCCGCGCTGCGTCGGGCCGGAGCAGCCGTCGCACGCCGCCACACGGCCGTGCGATCCATCGGAATGCCCGCGTGGAGTTCCCCGATGCGCCGTCGCTTCGTACCGTTCATCGCAGTCATCGCCGCCGCCGCTGCACTCTCCGCATGTGGAGGCGGCGGCTCCGACTCCGGCACGTCGTCGACGACGGGCGGCTCGGGCGCCACGCCGGGCGCCACGGCGGGCGACGGTGCGGGCGCGTCCCCGGCATCGGTCGACGTGGTGCTGCGCAGCGGCGCGGACATCCACGTCCCGGTCGAGGCGAGCGGGACGCTGCCGGTCACGCTGACCTGTTCGCCCGGTACGACCGGCACGCAGACGGTCGCATTCGGCGTCCCGTTCCCGCGGGGCTTCGTGACCGACGTCGCGAACGTGCGCGTCGAGTCCGCGACGGGCGTCGAGCGTGCCGCCGACGCGATCGAGCTCGCACGCTGGCGCCACTTCAGGACGCCCGCACTCGACGGGACCTCCATCCGGTCAGTGCTGCTCGTCGTGAGGCACGACTGCTCCGCGGCACCTTCGGGCGAGGTCGTCGTGCGCTGGGGTACCGCGCGCACCGCCCAGGCCGGCCTCGGGATCACGCCAGCCACCGTGCGCTCGACCTGGCGGGCGCAGGCCGCTCCGCTGCCTGGCGAGCATCCCGCCACCGACAACTATTCGCGCGACACGGCCGTGCCGGCCATCGTCGAGCCGCGCGTGTGGGCCTCGCTACCCGCCGCGTGGCTAATGAAGGCGAACCTGCGTGGACCGGTCGCCCCGGTCACCAACGCGACGCAACGCGGCCACCTGCTCGGATTCGGCAAGACCTACGTCAACGACGTCGAGCCCGACGTGACCGCGTTCGAGGCGGAGGACGGCCGCGGGCTGATCGATTTCGCGCAGGAGATCGAGGGCTGGCTCTACGATCGGCCGTACGCGCTGTGGAACCTGTACGTGCAGACCGGCGACGTGAAGTGGGCGCGTCATGCGCACCGCGCGAGCCAGTACTACGCGTCGTGGATCGCGAGGGACGGCTCGACGCCGCCCTACCAGCGCGGTGCGTTCCGCAAGAAGCCGCCGACCTACACCGGCGATGTCGGCGACGCGAAGTACTCGCTGAACGGGGGCCTGTTCGCGGCGTACCTGTTGACGGGCGACGCGCAGCTGCTCGACCCTATCCGCGCGATCGGCGAGTTCGTCGGCAGCAACGTGCGCACGCGTCTCTTCCCGTTCGACCGTGACAGTGGACTGTGGACGGAGCGCCATCTCGGCGTCGCGATCGCGGGTACGACCTACGCGTACGAGGCGACCGGGGACGCGTCGTTCCGCGAGCGCACCCGCGCGATCGTCGCTGGGATGCGCGAGGACGTCACGACGCCGCCCACGGGGTATCCGAGCGCGGCCGCGATGCGCGGCGTGCTGTTCCACCGTGCGGAAGTTCACGAAGGTGGCTCGACGCCCGACCTCTACATGAGCCCGTGGATGGCCGCGCTGCTGGGTGAGTCGTTGTGGCACTACTACATTCTCAGCGACGACGAGAGCGCGTTGCTGTTCCTGAGCGATTACGCACAGTTGATCGCGGAGCGTGCGATCTACAGTGAGCCGAACGATCCGCATCTCGGCCGGTTCTGGGCGCCGTACTACGGGATCGGGATGCAGTTCGGATACACCGACAGCGGGATCTACGACGATATCGAGCATGCTGCGGACGTGAACGGCCTGCTCAAGCGGGGCCGGTATGCCCGCCGTCTGCTCGGACTGCCGACGACGCAGATCGATCTCCAGATCGGCAGGCTCGATGCGACGGCGACGATGAACTTCGAAGGGTGGGTTCGCGTCGCCGCGGGCCTGCCTCACCACCGGCTGGCCCCGACGCGCAAGTTCGGTTGGTGGTACGGCACCACGTTCGACTCTGAATGGTTCAACGGAAAATGAGCGAAGTGCGAACGCCCCGTGCAGACGCGGACAACGCTGCCAGGCGCCCCGACGCGCCCGATGCGTCGACGATCTGGTGGCGCGAGAACGCCTATGCCGAGATGGGCGCGCGCTATGCCGAGAAGACGATCGATGCTGCGTCCGATTGGGCGTCGATCGTGGAGTCGGGGCGACGGGACATCGAGCGGGCCATCGCGGTCGTGGACTTTCGGGTAGGCCTGGGGCTCGACGCGCTCGAGGTGGGTTGCGGGCTGGCGCGCCTCACCGCCAATCTCGGGACGCGTTACCGGACCGTGCATGCGCTCGACATCTCTCCGGAGGTCGTCGACGAGGCGCGCCGGCGGTGCACCGCGGACAACGTCACGTTCGGCGTCAGCAGTGGCGTCGACCTGCTGCCTGGCGAGTCGTCGCGGTTCGACGTGGTGTTGTCCGCCGAGACGTTCCACCATGTCTCGCCGCCGATCCTTCGGGCGTACTTCCGGGACGCCTTCCGCCTGCTGAGGCCGGGCGGCCAGTTCGCGGCGCACATCAACGTCGACCAGCCGAAGGGCACGACTCGTGCCGCGACCGCCGTGCGATCGCTCCTGCACCGGCTGGGCGTCAAGTCGTGGCGCGGCTGGCCGACGAATCCGGCCTTCGGGCGTCAGTACCACTCGGCCGAATGGGTGCTGCGCGAACTGGCCGAGGCCGGCTTGCGGGACGCGCGGCAGCGCGGGGACTCCGACCGGCAAGCGTGGTTCCTGGCGGAGAAGCCTGCGTCGTGAGCCGACTCCGGCCTTCGCGTCGCATCGGCGGGTGATGAGCGAGCGGCTGCGCGCGCTGCGCAACGTCATGATGAGCTCGGCCACCTCGGTGGTCGAGTCCATGATCGGGCTCGCGATCGGCGTCGTGATCGCCCGGACCCTCGGGCCGACGGATTACGGTCACTACGCGTTCGTGATCTTCCTGTGCGGCTGGCTCGTCTCGGCCTGCAACCATGCACTGACGACGAGCTCGATCAAGTTCATCGCCGAGGCCCGAGGCAGCGGTGAAGAGCGGCTCGCATCGGCAATCTCGGCACGCCTGCAACGGCTGCAGGTCGCCAGCTGCCTGGTGGTCCTCACCGCGTTCGCGGGCTTCGTGACCTGGAATCCGCCGGACGAATGGGCAGGCTCTGCGACGCTGATGCTGCTACTCTCGGTCGTCGCGGTCTGGGCGCGCGCCGGGTTCTGGATGCTCGGTGCCATCGGACAGGGCTACGAGCGATTCGACGCGATCAACGTCGGGGTCGTGGTCGCCGCGCTCGTCCAGTCGGTCATCGCACTGGCGCTCGCTTCGGCGGGTGCGGGCATGGTGGCCTTTGTCGCGTCGTTCGCGTCCAGTGGCATCGTGATGAACCTGACGGTGCGCGCGATGCTGCGCCGCTACGACATACGACCCCGCACCGGGGAGATCCCCCGCGTCGTGCTGGAGCGCATGAATCGCCACCTGATGCTGACGGGCGTGCTGGTAGTGCTGTCGCTCGGCTCGAACCGTGCCGTCGAGACGCTGGTGCTCAAGGCGTACGCCACCCCCGAAGCGCTCGGCTTCCTGGCGATCGCGGCGTCGCTGACCAAGGGGGCGGTCGACCTGCTCTCGAACGGGATGTCGACCATCCTGCTGCCTGCGATGTCGCGGGCCTACGGCCAGGCCGATGGGCGTCAGCTCTCCCGCGTCGTCGAAGAGTCGATCCGCTACTACTGGTTCCTAGGGCTGCTCACGGCAGGAGTCGGCGCCGTCGCGGCCGAAGGCGCGGTCCGTGTGCTGTACGGCGCGGAGTTCGTCGATGCGGGGCGGGCCACGGCGGCCCTGCTGGTCGTCGCGGGGCTGTCGAGTTGGCAGGCGGCGATCAATGCGCTGCAGGTGAGCACGGACCAGCAGGGTGTCCGTGTCCGGATCACGGTTGCGACACTGACCGTCAACATCCTGCTCGCGTGGCTGCTCGTGCCGGAGTGGGGGCTGGCCGGTGCGCTCGCGTCGATTGCAGCCACCCGGGCGTTCTCCGTCTGGTTGTCCTGGATGCTTGCGAGGCGCTCGGTTCACTTCTCGATGCCGGGCGCCGCGATGGGGCGCCTGGCGCTCGCGGCCGGCGTCGCCGCGGCGCTCGCGTTCGCGCTCGATGCGGGAAGCGACTCGGCCTGGATGTTCGTGCCCTGCGGCATGGCCTTCTTCGTCGCCTTCGCGTTCGCGTCCCTGATCCTTCGGACGTGGACACCGGAGGACTTCGAGATGGGTACGCAGGTGCTCCGTCGGATAGGGTTGGGGCGTCCCCGCCTGCTCGACGCGCTCGCCCGGTTGCGAACCCGCTTCGCCGACGGAGGGCGCGGATGACGGGGGGGCATCGCCTGACCGGCGGGATGAGCGAAGCGACCCGCCATGCCGCCGTCGACAAGCCTCCGGTACGTGGTCCCGCGCAGGTCCGGCCCGTCGCACGCGCGCCGTACGTGCTTGGGATCGCCTATCTCCTTCTCGCGTACGTCCGTCCGCACGAGTTCGCCCATTGGCTGGACGACGTGCCGATTCTTCCGATCGTCCTGGTCCTTGCGCTGGTCGCCTGGATGGCTGGATCGCCGCGGCCGCTTCGTGTCCCCCAGGTGCCGGCGGGTATCGGCCTGCTGGTCGCGATCGCGGTCAGCGTAGCGGCCTCAGGGTGGGCCGGCGGCGCGGTGACGATGACGCTCGACTTCCTGCCGATCCTGCTCGTCGCGGCACTGATCGCCTCGTGCACCGACACGCTGTCCAGGCTGAGGGGGCTGATGGTGCTGTTCGTCTGTGTGGGCATCGTGCTCGTCGCGCACGGCATCGAGCAGTCGATCCACGGGGTGGGTTGGACCGGGGCGAAACCCGTCGAGGACGGCCGCATCACCTACCTGGGCTTCATGAACGACCCGAACGATCTCGCTCGGGTCTTCGTGATCACGATTCCCTTCGCCCTGCACCTGGCCGTCCGATCGACGTCGAAGATCGTGAAGGTCGTTTGCGTGGCCGCGCTGCCCCTGCTTTTCCACGGCATCGTCCTGACCAACTCGCGCGGAGCGTTCCTCGCGGTGATCGCGCTCGTCGCGCTGATGGTCGCGCGCCGCCACGGTTGGCTCAAGGCGTCCATGCTCGCTCCGCCCCTGGTCGCCGGGCTGCTGATCCTCGCGCCCAGCCGCATGGACGACCTGTCGGCGGACGAGGATTCGGCGGCGGGTCGGGTCGAAGCCTGGTATGCGGGATTCGAGATGCTCAAGGAGCATCCGCTGTTCGGCGTCGGCAAGGGCGGGTTCGTCGATCACCACGTGCTGACCGCCCACAACTCGTTCGTGCTCGCCTACGCGGAGCTCGGCCTGTTCGGGTACTTCTTCTGGCTCGCGATCGTGATCGCGACGTTCCGGATGCTCCGCGAGCTGATCGGGGCGACCGATCCCGCGCGCAGGGGCGCGAGCCAGCATGGCGCCGCCGACGGCAACGAGGCGGAGCGGGTCGAGATCAATGCCCTGGCGCGCACGCTGTTTGGCTCGTACGTCGGCCTGACCGTCACCTCCCTATTCCTGTCGCGCAGCTACGAGCTCACCCTGTTCGTGATGATCGGGCTGGTGATGGCGCTCTACCTGACGGCCACGACCGTCGTGCCGGGGCTGCAGCTGAGGCGGTTGCGCGACATCGCGCCGCAAGTCCTTGCGTGGGTCGCCGGGACGATCGTGTTCTTCTGGTTGGTGACCCGTATCCTGCTCCAGTACGGATGACGCGATGACGACTTCCTCTCGGTCCGGTTCCAGTCGGGCAGGACGCCGCTGGGCTTCTCTGCTGCGCGACCTGCGCCATGGCGGGCTTGCGGGCGGCGTGCGGCAGACCCGATTCGCCGATTTCGGTGCGACCGACACGGTCAGCACGAGCTACGAGCTGCTGCCGCTCCTCCTCGGGCCGGTGCTCGTCGATGGGGACGTGTTCGTCGACGTCGGCTGCGGCCGTGGCCGGGTGCTGAACTGGGTCGTTGAGGACGGGCGGGCGGCGTCGGTGTTCGGGCTCGAACTGGACAAGGTGATCGCCGCCTCGGTGGCGCGCAGGTTCACCGATCGGCTCGACGTGACGATCGTCGCAGGAGACGCCCTCGGCAGCCTGCCGGATGCCGGCAGCGTCTTCTACATGTGGCATCCGTTCGAGCGTCCCCTGATGGCACGCTTCGTCGAGACCTTCCTGCGCAAGTACCGCTGTCTCGGTCGGCTGAACGAGGTGAGGCTGGTGTACCACAACTGCCTGCACGCGGACCTGTGGGAGTCGGCCGCGGGTGCACGCGTCACGCCGATCGAGCTGCCGGCCGGCGAGCGCCACAAGGCGGTCCTCGTGACGTTCCTCGCGGAGTGACCGGCGCTCTCAGCGACTCGGGTAGGTCACCAGCTCGGGGGCCTCGAGCATCGCCACGAACCAGTCGCGCGACGTGTCGTGCTCGACACGCAGCCGCTTCAGCGCCAGCCGCTCGATCCGGTCCAGCCGGTTGTTCCCGGACTGGTAGGTGAACGCGAGCCGGTAGCCCGTCGCGCGCACTCGGTCGACGACGCGCTCGTTGAGTGCCTCGATGCCGCCCACCGGATAGGCGAGCGCGTCGACCGCCCGCCCGGTCTCGGCTTCGATCCGCTCCTTGGAGCCGATCAGCTCGCGATCGAGGGTCTCGGGGTCGGCGATCCGCGTCAGCACCGGATGCGATGCAGTGTGCGAGCCGAATTCGATGCCGCGCTCGCTCATCTCCCTCACCTGGGCCCAGTCCAGTGCGCGGCTGAGCGGGCGGTGCGCGGGCTCGACCGGGGCGGCGGCGATCCGCTCGAGCTCGTCGACCATCCGGCTGCGAGCGAGGTTCTCGAGCGACTTGAGCTGTCGGAGCACGTCGCGCAGCGCGCGCTGGCGCGTCCGCGGGGTGCTGCCGATCTGCAGCAGCGTGCCGTCCTCGAACCTGAGGCGCTCGGCGCGAGTGCGCTGGATCGCATAGGCCACGCGGTCGAACCAGTAGATCGCCTCGGAGCCGACATAGTCGGTCGCGAGGAAGATGATGGCAGGAACATCGCGTGCCGCGAGCGCCGGGAACGCGACACCGTAGTTGTCGTCGAAGCCGTCGTCGAAGGTCACCAGCACCGGTCGGGGGGGCAGCGGCGCGCCGCCGTCCAGCGCGTCCGCGACCTGGCGGCAGCTGACGGGAGAGTAGTGCCGTCTCAGGTAGTCGAGTTGCCACTCGAACTCCGAGCGGAACGAGCTGACGAGCTCGCGGTCGAACGGATAGTCCGGCGACAGCGGTTCCGCGGCGACGCGATGGTAGGCGAGGACCCGCAGGGTCGGCGCGATCACCGTCCTGAGCCCGCGCAGCGCGTTGTGGCCGCCCACCTGCACGAGTGCTCGCGCCGCGAGCTCGCGCTTTGCAGTCGGCGTTCCTCGGGCCGGTCTGGCGGGCTCGGGTCGGGCTGCCTGGTCCGCGTCCGCGATCGGGCCGGCGACCGTCTCGAAGCCGAGGCCGGCCTTGCGGATGCGATCGACGATCGATGGGATCGCATCGACGGTCAGTGGATAGTCGTCATGCAGCAGGATCACGTCGCCGGCCCGCACTGTCCGCTTCGAGAAGGAGTCGGAGAGCTCCTGCGCGGTGGCGCAGAATGCATCGCGGCTGTCGACGGACCAGAACACGTGGCGGAACCCGGCGATCGCCATCTTCACGAAGGCGGCCGGGTTCACCGTCCCGAACGGGGGACGGTAGTCTCGTGGGAGCGTGCGGCCGAGGATGTCCTCCAGGCAGGCTTGCGCGTGTTCCGCGTCCTTGACGACTTTGGGTGCCGAGAAGCGTCGAGCGTCGAGGTGTGCGTAACCGTGACTCGCGACCTGATGGCCGCGCGAGTCGATGTCGCGTACGAGCGCGGGGTGCAGCTCGGCCTGTCGTCCAACGAGGAAGAAGGTCCCCCGAACCTCGAGGCGATCGAGCGCGTCGAGCAGCCGCGGCGTGACCTCGGGGTTCGGGCCGTCGTCGAAGCTCATCGCGACCGCGCCCGACCCGGGGTGACGACTCACGATCGCGGCGCCGGGCGCCACTGCGGCGACCCCGCGCTTGATCCACGCGCCCAGCCCCACGTCATCGTCTCCCGCGGCGCAGCAGCCGGCGGAGCCGCTCCTTCGCGCCGAGGCGATCGAGCAACTCGACGAGCCGGCGCGACGCCTTCACGCCGGACGCGGCCGCGCCGAGCACCAGCGCGGGTCGGATGCTCCGCCGCACCAGGTAGCGGTTCGCGCAGCGGACGCTGCCCGTCGAAAGCAGCCGCTTGTATTCGGCGTCGCCCTCGCCGAAGTCGATCAGGTCCCAGCGGTCGACGTCGAAGTGGCGCTCCATGCAGGTCCACAGAAGCGCCATGCCGACGGACCATCGGGAGAACTCGGGGTCGTACCCGAGGTATTCGAGCTGCAGCGCGCGGTCGACCACCGTGAAGTAGGCGAAGGCGACCGGTCGGTCCCCGAAGCGCAGCACGTGCCCGAAGCAGTCGTCCGCGTCGGCGGTCGCGAGGATCGACGTGCGATGCGCCGGGCCCGCGGGAAACCTCGACCCGTACAGGCGTGCCTGGTAGGTCTTCGAGGACACCACGGCGGCGAGATCGCAGAACGATTCGATCTGGGCGCGGCCGCGGAAGTCCAGGAACGCGACCGGGTCCGCGGTCGCCTCGGACAGGCGCCTCACGTTGCGCTTGAGGTTGTAGACGGATTTCTTGGAGAAGCCGCCGACGTAGGCCTCCCAGCCGCCGCGCACGTCGCAGTAGTAGCGATCGAACGCTGGCTGCTCGTGGAATCGCCAGCCCGCCGGCGGTGGCTCGCCGTCCGACAGCGGGGCGGACCTGACGAGGAAGCCGTCGACCGAGCGGTCCGCCTCGCGAAGCGCCGCGTGGCCCGGGAAGGGGGCCGCCGCGGCCAGGGCCTCGCGAAGCGTCGCCTCGCGGCTCACGAGCGTGAGCGCCGGGTTCGCGAGGGTCAGGCTCGCGAAGCGCACTGGGATGCGCACCGGCCTCGGCGCGATCTGCTTCGGGGGCGTGCCCCGGGCCGGCGAGGCGTTCGGCGCACGCGGTACCGACAGCGGGGGGGGCGGCGTCTCGATCATGGCTGGGACGCTCTCTCCGAAGGGGCGCGTCGCGCGGCGAGCGGGGCGGCGACGCCCTGGGCCGGCGACGCCTCCAGGCCGACCGAAGCGAGGATGCGCTCCGCGTTGCGCCGCCAGGTGTACTGCTCCAGCACGCGGACCCGAGCCCGCGATCCCATCGACCTTCGCTCGTCGGCCGAGTCGACCAGCCTCGTGATCGCAACGCGGTACGAGTCGGCATCGAGCGGCTCGAACATCGATCCGGTCACGCCCTCCACGAGCACGTCGCGCATCGGGGCGAGCCGGGGGGCGACCACCGGGATGCCGAGCCCCATCATCTCGAACATCACGACCGGCGATCCGAACGGGTTCGAGTGCGGCAGCACCCCGACGTCGAGCAGCCGGATGTGATCGAAGACCTGGGAGCGCGGCACCGCACCGGTGAATCGCACGCGGTCCTCGACCCCGAGGCGGCGGGCCTGCTCGCGCAGCGCGTCGGTCATCGGTCCGTCGCCGATCAGCAACAGCACGGCGTCGGGATGCGCCGGCGCAAAGGCGGCGAAGGTGTCGATCAGGAAGTCGAGCCGGTCCCAGTACGTGAACCAGCCGACGAAGCCCACGACCGTGCGGCTGCGAAGCCCCAGGCGGTCTCGCAGCCCCTCGAGGTCGCCGGGAGGCGAGATCTGCGACGGATCGAACGCGTTGGGCGCCAGCACGATCCGCTCGGGCGCCACGCCCTGGCGCTCGATCATCGCGCGCAGGTAGGACGAGACGCAGTGGATCGACGCGCAGCGCGCGAACAGGCGCCGCTCGAACCATCCAGCGAGGCGGGGCAGGATCTGCTGCCGGGTGCGTGCCGGGACGCCGCTGACCTCGTTCGCCTCGAGCACGAACGGCACGTCGCGGGCGCCGGCCGCGAGCGCGCCGCCGACCATGTAGAACGCGTAGCGCTCGTACACCAGGTCGTAGCGCTCGCGGCGCAGCGCGGCGCGGACCTTGCGCCAGGCGACGAGGTTGTAGCCGATCTCCGCGAGCTCGAAGATCACGTTCGGCAGGCGCCGGCTGATCCAGCGTCCGACGCGCTCGACGCCGCGCACCCGGGCCGCCTCGACGTTGACCGGCATCGAGCGTCCCGCCGCGAATGGATCCCCGCCGGCGGGCGACAGCACGTCCACCTCGTGCCCGAGCTCGCGCAGCGCGAGTACGATGCTGCGGATGTGGTGACCCTCGGCGCCCCGGCCCTGGGTCCGATGGTGGTAGAGGATCCTCAGGCCCATCGGACCTCCGTCGTCGCGGCCACCCGCGATCCGGCCTGGCTGCGATGCGGGGGGGGCGGCAGCACGAAGTCGCGGAAGTCGCCGGGATTGCCGTCGTGTCCGGCCTCGGCCGCCTTCGCGATGTTGAAGAGCTCGCGCGCCGTCACGTAGTGGAGCACGTGGCGCTGCCCGTCGTTGTAGCGGCTCTCGAGATGGGTGAACATCCGGTCGACCGGGTCACCGAGCAGCGTGTCGATGTCGCGGTCCTGGGTGCCGTGGGTGTGGACCTTGACGAAGATCCAATCGGGGCGCCCGACGACGTGCACGTGCTGCCGGATCCAGAGGTCGATCCGCTCCGGCACCGGAGGGTCGCCGGCGCGCACGTCCGCGTTCTCGATCCGGGGCAGCAGGCCCCACTTGCGGCGTCGCCAGTTGAGCGCGAGCGGGCCCTGCACGATCATCAGGTCCCCGCTGGGCGTGCCGCCTGCACGCACGTCGACGCCGCGGTCATGCGACTTCGGCCGGTCCGGATCATCGGTGGCGTAGTAGATCGCGTTGACCTTCGCGGTCTGGGTGTCGCTCGGCGCCGACGGGAGCGTGAAGTCGGCGTAGCAGCCGAGGTCGCGCAGCACGACGATCTCGTTGTCGACGCCGCACCAGCGGCCGTCCGAGCGGGAGTTGTCCAGGCACCAGTTGCCATGGATGAAGCCGAAGACCGGTCGGCCGGTGCGCGGGTCCACGGGCAGCGCCCCGTGCCGGCGATGCAGCACGTCGACGAAGCGCTCGATCTTCTCGCGCAGCCCCTGCTCGGTGTCGTGATCATGGTGCAGGTGCACCTCGATCTCGCCGTAGCCGTCGGCGCAGAGTTGCGAGAGCGCATCGAGATGCTCCGGCCGGTATTCCTCTTCCGGATAGAAGAACGTGTGCTGCGGTGGCCGGCCGTCCGCGTCTCGGTGCCGGTCGGCGAGGGCGGGGTAACGCTCGCACCACGCGCGGACCCGTTGAGTCTCGATCTCGCGCGTGGGCCGCCCCCAGCCGGGCTCGTAGTGGTCGACGAAGCAGAACATCACGTGGACCGGGCCCGAGCCCGTCGGAGGACGCCGCCGCTTCAGGTAGTCGCCCAGCCACAGATGCATGTTCTTGCGACGGATCACGGTCCGCACGGCCACCGCGGCTACCACCGCGATCGCCAGGACGAGCAGCAGGAAGGGCGTCACGTCTTCTCCCAGCGGGCGTCCATGCGCCCGGCGACGAACTCGCGCAGCGCGAGCACCGCGGCGAAGTTCAGTTCCGCGAAGACCGCGAGGAAGCCGAAGAGCCGCTGGGCGCGCAACCGGGCGCTGGCGAGTCCGCCGAGCGCTCCGAGCAGGAGCGCGGCCTGGATCGCCGCCATCGCGTGGTAGAACGCCCCGTCGGCGGCCAGCGCCGCTACGAACGCCACCACGATCGCGTAGGGCACGAAGAGCCTGAACAGCTTGTGCGATACGAACTGGACGAACAACGGGTTGGCGGTCGGGGACAGCAGCCACGGCTCCGAGGCGATCGCCTGGAAGTTACCGGTCAGCGTTCGCACCTTGCGCTTGCGCTCGCCGGCGGTCTCGGTCTGCAGCTCGTCGTAGAGGATCGCGCCCGGCTCGAGCAGCACGCGCTTGCCGCGGCGGGCGATCCGCATCGGGACGATCAGGTCGTCGAGCAGCGTGTCCGGCGCCAGCGGCTCGAAGTCGGCCGACCGTATGCAGTAGAGCGCGCCGGTGACGCCCACGGTCGACGCGATGCGGCTCTCGGCCTTGCGGATCGCCTTCTCGTAGCGCCAGTAGAGCCCGACGCTGGCGGCGACCCGGTTGCCGGGTTCGACGTGGATCAGCTCACCGCTCACCGCGCCGACGCCCGGCTGCAGCAGGCGGGCCACGAGCCGCCGGATGGCGGACGCCTCGAGCGGCTGGCGCACGTCGGTGAACACGACCAGTTCGGTGTCGACCTCGGCCATCGCGGCATTCAGCGCGGCCGGCTTGCCGCGGCGGGGCGCGTAGGCGAACGTGCGGACGTCGGGCTGCGTGCGCAGCAGCGCCTCGGTCCCGTCGGTGGAGCCGTCGGAGACGAACAGCAGCGTGACGAGCCCGGGATAGTCCTGGGCGCGCAGGCTCTCGAGCTTGCGCGGGATGCGCGACGCCTCGTCGTGCACCGCCACCACCACGGTCACGGATGGCCAGCTCGCCGGCTGCGGGGGCGCCGGTTCGTCGCCGCGGCCCGCGAGCAGGCGGACGATCAGCGGGTAGCCGACGTAGGTGTACGCGACGAAGGCCACGGCGAGCCAGAACGCCAACGTGGCGATGCTCATGCGCAGGCCTCAGCGATCACGTCGCGCAGGCGGCGCGCGCTGTCGGCCCAGTCGAAGCCGCGGGCGTGCTCGACGATCCTCGCGCGATCCCAGGGCTCGGCGAGCGACGCCGCGAGTGCCTCGGCGAGCCGGCTCGGCTCGCGCGGCGGCACGGTGCGGCCCGCGAAGGCGGGCAGCACCTCGCGCACGCCGCCGACGTCGGTGGCGACCACCGGCGTGCCGCAGGCCATCGCCTCCAGCACGACGTTGGGCACGCCCTCGGCGTGGCTCGCCAGGCAGAACAGGTCGGTGGCACCGAACCAGCCGGACAGGGCCTCGTGGGCGAGGCGTCCGGGCCGCAGCACCTGATCGCCCAGGCCCAGGGCCTCGATGCGCAGGTCGATCGCGGCCTGGTCGGCGCCGGACCCGACCAGCACCAGCCGCACCAGCGTGCCGCGATCGCGCAGCAGGCCGACGGCCTCCACCAGGTCCAGGCAGCCCTTCGAGGCGAGCAGGTTACCGACGTAGAGCACCACGCGCTCCTGCGGGGCGAGGCCGCACGCCAAGCGCGCGGCCGCGCGGTCGACCGGGTGGAACCGCGCGGGGTCCACGCCGTTATGGATGATCGCGATCCGATCGACGGGCACGCCGATCCCTTCGAGCCGCGCGCCGAGGGCCCGGCTGACGGCCACGACGCGGCGGCAGGCACGCAGCGCGACAGCGATCTGCATCCGCTTGAGCGGTTCGTCGAGGTAGACGTTGATGTCGGTGCCGTGAACCTTGGCGACGACCGGGATCCGGGCAATCTTGCCGAGCGCGGCGACGGCGACCGCGTCGGGAAAAGCCCAGCTGCCGAGCAGGCAGTGCCAGTCGCCGCGCAGGACCGTGCCGGCCCGCTGCAGCAGCAGCGATGCAAGCATGAACGCCCCGTTCAGGCTGCGGCCGACGCCGGGCAGGTACCAGAACACGAAGTAGTCGACGCGTTCGCGGGCCGCCCGGTCACAGCGCGCCGCCCGAAGCTCGCGCCGGCGGCGCAGCGCGTCTGGCCAGGGCACCGGCACCAGCACCGTCAGGTCGACGAGCTCCGCGAGCCGCGCGAACTGCTGCTGGTTGAACACGCCTCGAGTGGGATCCCACGGAAACGCGTAGAGGTTGGTCACGGCCAGCACGCGAGGCCTCACGAGGCGACCCCACCATCGTCGACTCGCGGCGCCGATCCCCGCGCGGCGGCCTCGGGCGCCGGATCGGTAGCCTCCCCGCGGCACAGCCGGCCGTACGCGTCCGCCATCGCGCCGAGCGAGCCGTGCGTGAGCGCCCAGCGCCTGGCCGCCGTGCCGAGCGCTTCCCGGCGCTCGGGGTCCCCGGCCAGGGCGATCATCGCGGCGGCGAGCGCAGCCGGGTCGGCGGGCGGCACGATCAGCCCGGTGCGGCCATCGGACACGATCTCGCGATTGCCGCCGACGTCCGTCGCGACCGCGGGCAGCGCGGCCGCTGCCGCTTCGACGAGCGCCAGCGAGTAGCCCTCCGTGCCGGAGGCGAGCACGAACGCGTCGAACGACGCGAGCAGCGCCGGCACGTCGGCGCGCGTGCCGAGCAGGCGTACCCGGTCGCCGATCCCGTGCCCGCGGACACGCGCCTCGACCGCGGCCCGCAGCTCGCCGTCGCCGACGATGACCAGCGCGGCCCGAGGGTGCGCGGCGACCGTGCGCGCGAACGCGTCGACGAGGTTCGAGGGATCCTTGGCCTCGTTCAGCCGACCGACGCTGCCGAAGAGGCTCGCGGTGTCGCCGAGCCCGAGGTCCCGGACGAGCGCGTCGCGACGCGCGGGGTCGCGTGCCGCGAACCGGGCCAGGTCTACGCCGTTGACGACGACCTCGCTGCGCCCGCGAGGCATCACGCCCCGGGTCACGAATCGCTCCCGTGCCGCTTGGCAGACAGCGACCGCCGAGTCGGTGGCGATCATCGACAGCCGATAGAGCCGCTCGCGGCGGCGGGACGCGCGGAAGCTGCCCATGCCGTGGCGGGTGCTGATGCGGCGCATCCCCCGCAGGCCGAGCGCGGCGAACACCCCGTAGTAGTGCGCGGTCGGGTTATGGGTGTGAAGCACCTGCGGCGACCGCGACCGAAGCGCGTACCGCAGGCGACGCAGCGCGCCGCCGTCCGCACCCGGCCGCTTGTCGCAGGAGATCACCTCGACGCCGGCGGCGCGCGCGTCGCCGGCGAGAGGGCCCTCGTGGAACAGGCAGGCGATCGTCACCGTGTCGCCCCGTCGGACCTGCTCGGCCGACAGGGCTACCACGACGCGCTCCAGCCCGCCGACCTCGAGGGTCTCCACGACGTGCAAGATCCTCACGGCAGCGTCGCCGGCAGCTCGGACACGGTGACGCGCCGCTTGCCGGTCGGGGTCAGGGGGATGTCGGCGACCCGCTCGACGGTGATCTCGATCGATCCACCGAACACCTTGGCGATCTCGCGCCGCAGGAACGCCTCGTCGTCGTCGCGCAGCTCGCCGCGCGGCACCACCAGGATGTCGAGTCGATCGAGGCGCTTCTGACGCACCTGGAACGAGCCGACCGCGGCCACCTCCTTCATGAGGTGCGGGAAGAACTCTCCGGGGACGATGCGGCCGTCGGGCGTGCGCAGCATGTCGAGCCGCCGGCCCTCGACCGCGCCCATCAGCGGCAGTCCGCGCCCGCACGGGCACGAGTACGGGGCAGGGTGGGCGCGCGCGAGGTCGCCGTTCGCGTAGCGCACGAACGGCATGCCCAGGTTCGAAAGATCGGTGACGACCACCTGTCCGACGCCTTCGGACACGACCTGCCCGGCGTCGTCCGCGACCTCGACCACGAGGTGGTCCGCGCTGAGGTGGTAGCCGGTGTGGTGCTCGCACTCGGCGCCCAGCAGCATGAACTCGCGGCATCCGTAGGTGTGGAACACCGGCGCGCCGAACGCCTTCTCGATCAGCGCGCGCTGCGCGTCGCTCAACATCTCCGCGGCCGTGAGCACGCTGCGAGGGCGCCACGCCGGCGCGCGATGGCCGTCTATCCAGCGCGCCAGCGTCTCGAGTGCGCTCGTGTAGCCGACGATCACCTCGGGGCGGTAGCGGTCGATCTCGGCGACATAGTCGGCGAGGTTGTCGTCGCGCATGTGGAACGAGCCGAGCACCCGGCGCCGCAGGGCCGCGTCGAACAGCCGCGCCTTGGTGCGCTTCCACCAGGGGGGATCGCCGACGTCCGTGCCCCAGACGTCGAGCCGCTTCGCCCCGAAGCTCGCGCCGGCCCAGCCGTAGCCGCGCATCATGACCGCCATCCTGCGCTCGTAGCTCTCGCGCGTGTACTCGAAGTGGAACGGCTGGCCGGTCGATCCGCCGGTGGACTTGCGCAGGGTGCGCCCGCGCCAGTCTTCGGCGCCCATCGCCTCGTAGTGCCGGCGGATGTCGTCCTTGGACGTGAGCGGCAAGCGCTGCAGGTCGGAGACGTCGCGCACGTCGCGCCAGTCGAAGCCCAGTTCGCGCCACCGCTCCCGGTAGAACGGCACGTTGCGCTGGCAGTGCTCGAGCAGCGCACGCACGCGATCGAGCTGCAGCCGACGCATCGCCTCGGGCTCGATCCACTGCTGCCGTTCGTACTCGGCGAGGTAGCGCAGCGTCTTTCGACCACGCAGTCGCGTCTCGTACAGCGGGTACAGGAACGAGCGGAACGCGAATCCGTAGACCGACGACACGGGGGCCTCCGCGCGGGTCAGGAGCCGGACGAGGCGTCGCGCGGCGCCCCCCGCAGCGAGCGCAGCAGGTTCTTCAGCAGGTTGAGCATCATCGTGCCGGACGTCTCGAGCGCGGCCACGCGGCCCTCGAGTTCGTCGAGGCGATCGGACTGCAGGGTCCCGGCGTCGGGGGCGGTTCCGGCCGCAGGCGCTGCGCGGGACCTCGCCAGCGGCAGCACCTCGGCGGACGGCGCCCCGGGTTGCGGCGCCTCGATCGAGGACGGGCCCAGCTCGGCCTCGAGCTCCGCGGCCACGGTGTGGACGTCGCGCTCGGTGATGGCATGCTGCTCGGCGAGGAACGTCGCGAGGAGCAGCCGGTCGCACACCGTGTTGATCCGTCGCGGCACGCCCTCCGTGGCCGCGTGGATCGCATCGAAGGCGGCTACATCGAAGCGCGGATCGTCGCGCCAGCCGACGTGGCGCAGCCGATGCTCGATGTAGTGACGGGTCTCGTCCCGGTCGAGCGGCCCGAGGTGGTAGGACGCGATCACGCGCTGGCGCAGCTGGCGCATCTCCGGCCGCTGCATGATCGCGCGGAACTCGGGCTGGCCGACCAGGAAGCTCTGCAGCGGCGAGCGGTCGTCGATCTGGAAGTTCGACAGCATCCGCAGTTCCTCGACCGCACGCGGAGAGAGGTTCTGCGCCTCGTCGACGATCAGCAGCGCGCGCCGGCCGTCCTGGTGCAGACCGCGGACGTGATCCTGCAGGCCGGAGAGCAGGCCCGCCTTGTCGATCCCCCGCGCGGGCAGCCCGAATGCATCGGCCACCAGGCGCAGCAGGTCGTCGGCCTCGACCTGGGTGCTGACGATCTGCGCGGCCTGGATCCGCTCGGGCGGGATCTTGCGCAGCAGGCCGCGCAGCAGCGTGGTCTTGCCCGCGCCCACCTCCCCGGTGACTACGATGAAGCCTTCGCCCTGGTGCAGCCCGTACTCCAGGTAGGCCATCGCGCGGCGATGGCCCCGGCTCCCGAAGAAGAAATCGGGGTCCGGATTCAGCTGGAACGGCTTGGCACGAAGGCCGAAGTAGCTCTCGTACACGGTCAGAACCGATAGTCGACGCCGACCTGGACGAGGTTCTCGTCGTAGCCGGCGAAGGTGCCGCCGTCGATGCGCTGGCGAGTGAAGCGGTAGTTCAGGATGCCTGTCAGATTGGGGGTCAGCAGGTAGCGGAATCCTGCGCTCGCGCTCGTCACCGTGGTGTCGGTGCGCAGCGTGTTCGACTCGGTCGTCTGCAGCAGACCGCCGAGCTGCAGGATCTGCCGCGGGGTCAGCTGGTAGCTCCAGCGCAGCGAAACGCCTACCTGGTCGAAGTCCGCGACGTTCGTGAATCCGGGAACGATCACGGCGGGGCGCTGGTTGTTCATGTACGCGGTCGCGAGCGTCCCCGTGCGCGTCGTCGCGTAGCCCCACGATGCGATCAGCGCCTCGATCCTCACGATCGGGCTCTGCGTGAACGCCGTCGACAACGGCCTGCCGGCGGCGTCGAGGAGACCCTGCTGGTCGAGCGCGCCTCCGACCGGCGACAGCGCGCCGACGCCGCCCCGCACGGCGGAGCCGCCGAACACCCGCAGCGGATCGAAGTACAGCAGGCTCGATTCGTTGCCGTCGCGCACGCCTCGGTCGAAGGTCAACCCGAACGTGGACCGACCGGTGGCGTGCACCGCACGGACGTTCGCGACGTTGGTGTAGTAGGTGCCCGACCAGCGGCCGTTCACCAGCGTTCGCGGGGCGGGCGCCCAGTCGAACGACGCGCTCGGGCCGAAGCCGCTGCGATTGCCGTCGGAGTCGGTGAGGGTGGAGCTCGCCGCGTAGTTGGCGCCGAGCCCGAGCCGCAGCGTCGGCGACAGCGCGTACGTGCCGAGCAGCTCGATCAGCGAGTTCCGGTAGTCGAAGTCGTTCTCGTAGGTGTACTGCGTGGTCGCCACGCGGCTGGTCCAGCCGAGTCCGAGCCGTTCGGTGGGCGACCTCGCCTCGCCGAGAAGCGCGCTGCCGGTGCTGGAGAGTAACGTGCCGCCCGGATCGATGTGGTTCAGCCGGTAGCGCAGCACGTACTCCATCGACTGGCCCACGTCGCCGGACAGGTACGGCGAGACCTCGAACGATCGGTACAGCGTGCGCGTCGACGAGCGCGAGCCGGGATCGACCGTGGTCGCCCCGAAAGGATTGCGGTTGATGTCGAACACGTAGGCGGATGCGTAGACGCGCAGCGTCTCGTCGGTGATCGCGGCGTCGATCGCGCCCCGCAGGTCGTTGCGGAACTCCGTGTCGAAGACCTGGCTGTTCCAGTACTTCAGGCCGCGTGCGCGGTAGCCGAAGGCGCCGATCGCGCGCGGCGAGTTGAACCGCATGTCGACGTACGGCGCGACCTCGAGGATCGTGCCGTTGCGCGCGGTGCCGCCTTCGCCGAGATCGATGTTGTCGGAGTAGGAGAGCGTGGACAGGATGCCGGGTTGCCAAGCGAACGCGGGCCGGTTCGGGTCGGGCGTCCCGATCCGGGTCGGTTGCGCGCTGACCGCCCCGGGCAGCGTGGTGCCTCCCGGCGTGGACCGGGGCAGCACCGAGCGCGGCGCGTTCGGGTCGGTCGTGGTCGGCGCCTGGATCCCCCCCGTCGCCTGGGCCAGCACGGCGCCCGAAGCGCCGAGCGCCAGCGTGGCGACGAGCGCCTTCGGCAGGCGGAGCCTGCCCGGTACGCGTCGCATCGAGGTCCTGCCGGAGTCAGTCGAAGTCTTCATCCGCGATCGCCGTAGCCGTGTTGGCCGCCGTAGCCGTAACCGTAGCCCTGCTTCGAGCCGGCCGACTTGTTGAGAACCATACCGACGAACCCGCAGCCTTCGACGGTGGAGAGGGCTTCCTTGACCGCCTCGCGCGGCGTCCTGCCGGCCTCGACGACCAGCACGATCTGACCCATGTGCGTGGCCAGCACGCGCGACTCGGTCGTGAGCAGCAGCGGCGGCGAATCGAAGACGATCAGTGCCTGGGGAAAACGGGCCATCAGCCGCGCGATCATCTGGACCATCGCGTCGCTGGCGAGCAACTCGGTCGCGGCGTCGTGGCCGCGCCCCGAGAGCATCAGCGACAGGCGATCGATCGACGTGGGGCGCACCAGCGCGTCGAGGTCGATCGAGGAGTCGAGCAGGCCGTCCATCAGTCCGGGCACCGGCGGCACGCCGAGCACCTCCGGCAGCGAGGGGCGGGCCACGTCGGCGTCCACGAGGACTACCTCGGTGTCGCGCTCGGTCGCGACGCTGAGGGCGAGGTTCACCGCAGAGAAGGTCTTTCCCTCGTCCGGGAACGCGCTGCTCACCATCACGCAGCGGCCGTTGGGCAGCGCGGCCGTGCCGCGCCCGAACGCATTGGCGAGCAGCGGGCGCTTGATCACGCGGAAGTCCTGCGCCACGGGGCTGCGCAGACCCTCCGGCGAGACGAACCCGCGGGTGACCAGAGAGGCGACGTCGAGTCTCAGCGCAGGCGCGGACCCGGGCTCGACCGTCGGCTGCCGCTCGCGCATTCGCGCGGGTTCGGCACCGACCGGCCCCGAGCCGAGCGGTAGCGACCGACCCGGTGCCGCCGTGGCCGGTTCGACCCCCGGGGCCCTGTCGCGGATCGCGTCCATCGCGCGCTCCGGCGTCGGCGCGAGCTTGCCGGGCGTCTCGCCCAGCTTGCCGATCGCGCGTTCGATCAGACTCATCGGTGGATCTCCAAGGGGGCCAGGCGAGCGGCTCGCTCAGGCCTTCAGAAGCTCGAGTGCGTTCCACGCGATCAGCCCCGCGTAGAACCCTACGTAGAGCAGTCCGGCGGTGACGAATCCGGCCAGCGCACGCCGGTCCCGCGAGACGGTGTCCAGGTCGCGGAAGCGGGTGACCGTGCCCAGCAGTGGTACGCCCGTGTCTTCGCGCAGCGCATGCTGAGAGAAGTAGACCGGCTGGACCTGGTCGCGCACGAACGCGAAAGCGAGCCCTGCCAGCAGCGACCCCATCAGCACACCCCCGAGCAGCAGCGGTCGGTTCGGCGAAACCGGCACCGGCGAGACGCGCGGCGGATCGACGACGCGCAGTTCGCCCACGCCTTGGGTGGAATCCATGCTGCCCGAGATCTGAACCGCCTCGCGGCGCGCGAGCAGCTGCTCGTAGCTCTTCTTGTTGACCTCGTAGTCGCGGGTCAGCTGGGTGTACTCGGCCTCGACCGCGGGGATGGCGTTGGCCATCGCACGCGCCTGGGAGACCCGCGACTCGGCGTCGGCGACGCGCGCCCGCAGCGACGCGACCTTCGCCTCGACGTCGGCGAGCTGGACCTTGATGTCCTGGTAGACCTTGTTCGGCAGCACCGTGGTCGTGCCCGGCCGCGTCGTCGCGGGAGCCTCACGGCGACGCTCGGCGTCGCGCTGCTGCTCCATGTCTCGGATGATGCGGCGCAGGTTCACGACGTCCGGATGCTCGTCTGTGTAGCGCAGCAGCGCCTGGTCGAGCTGCTTGCGTGCGTTTTCGAGCCGGACCTCCGTCTCGGTCGGACCGCGCGGCACCATCGCCTCAGTCGCCTCGACGGACGTGAACGACGGCTTCTCCTCGGCGAGTTGGCGGCGCAGCGCGTCCCGAGCGTTCTCGACCTGGCGCAGCTCGAGCCGCGCCTGCTGCAGCTCGCGCTGTGCCTCGCCGCTGCGCGCGACGTAGTCCTGCGCGAGGTTCGGCATCACCGCGAGGTGCTTGAGCTTGAAGTCCTTCAGGGCGTTCTCGGCGTCGAGCAGCCGCTTCTCGTAGACCTGCAGCTGCTCGTCGATGAACTTGCGCGCGCTCTCCGAGTCGCGACGCTTTCCGCCGAGATTCGACTCCACGAAGATCGAAAGCAGGGCCTGCACGACCTTGCGGGCCTCCTCGGGCGAGCCCGCGGTGTAGGCGAGGTTGTAGATGTTGCTGTTGGCCTGCGAGCCCGGGCTGGCGCGGAACTGGATGTCCTTCAGCAGATCGTCGATCAACCGGTCGCGCTCCTTCGCCGAGTCGAACTTCAGGTCCATGTCGGCCATCCGGATCACCCGCTCGATGTTCGGTCGGTTCACCAGCGTGCGCGCCATCATCTGGATCTGCTGCTCGAGGTTCGGCTGGACGGCGAGGCCCTGCATCAGCGGCTTGAGGATCGACTGCGTGTCGACGTAGACGCGCGCCGTCGCCGAGTACTTCGCCGGCAGGGTCATGACGACGCCGCCGCCGACGACGCCGACCAGCAACGCGGCGAGCAGCGCGGTCCAGCGGAACCGCCACAGCCCGGGCAGGACCGACTTCAGCGTGTTGAACAGCTCGATCATCGTGGCGTTCCGGTCAGAACAGGCCTTCTGGGATCATGATCACGTCCCCGGGCAGCACTTCGACGTTCGCACTGACGTCGCCGCCCTTCAGCAGGTCCTTCAGCCGGACCGAGTACTGCTTGTTGTTCTCGGCCTGACGGATCAGCACCGCCCGGTTGCCCGCGGCGAACTCCGTGATGCCCCCGACGGCGATCATCACGTCGAGCAGCGTCATGTTCTGCTTGTAGGGCAGTGCCGCCGGACGGGCCGCCTGGCCGACCACGCGCACCTGCTCGCTCGAGTTGCCGACGAAGGTGGTGACGAGCACGGTCACCGAGGGCTCGCGGATGTACCTTGCGAGCCGCTGCTCGATCTCGCGTGCGAGCGCGGCAGGGCTCTTGCCTACCGCGACCAGGTCCTCGATCAGTGGCGAGGTGACCTTGCCGTCCGGGCGCACCGGCACCCGGGCCGACAGCTCGGGATGGCGCCACACGTTGATCTCGAGCTGGTCGCCGGGGCCGACCTGGTACTGGTAGGAGGTGCTCGCTGCCTTCACGGGCGCGGGAGGCAGGCTGGACGACGCGCACCCGGCGAGCACGAGCGCCGCGAGCGGAACGACGACGAACGAGAGACGCGGGGACATGCTGGGCTCCTGTCGAGGGCGTCGTGGGGAGGGCGGCTATCCGACCCGGGCCATCCGGCACGCTACGTGAGCGGCACACAACCGCCCGAGAACGTCCCATTGTCGGTCGGTAGGCGCCGACGGACGCGGAAGAAATTCACTCAAGGGAAGACAACCGCGTGTCAGACAGCATCCCTCCCCGGCAACTGTGAAGCCGCCACGCGCCGGTCGGCCGGCGGTCGGCATCACCCGGATGGGCACGACGGCTCAAACGGTCGGCCGTCGGACGGGCGTACTCCGGGCCCGACCCGTCAGCGGATCCCTGCGATCTCCCGGGCGCGCCCGGCCTGGGGCGAATCCGGGAACATCCTGAGCAGCTCCTCGGCCTGCGTGCGTGCGCCCGCCGCATTGCCGGCGGCCGCGAGCGCGACCGCAAAGCTGAGCCGGTACTCGGCCACCTCGGGATCGGCCTGGACGGCATCCCGCAACAACTCGCTACCGCGCGCGGGGTCCGCTCCGTCGACGAGGATCGTGCCTAGCGTGTGGAGCACCGCCGGCGAGCGGGGCGCGCGCGAAAGTGCCGCCTCGGCGAACTCTCGGGCCTGCGGATCCTTGAGCTCCTTCAGGGACCAGGCGAGGTTGTTCAAAGCGACCACGTTGCCCGGCTGGACGGCGAGCACCTGCCGATACAGGTCGGCGGCGCCGCGCCACTGGCGTGCTCCGATCGCCGCCTCCGCGGCGTACATCCGCAGCGCGACGTCGTCGGGCATCGATTTGAGCGAATCGCGCAACGACGCCTCGGCGTCCTGCGCCCGGCCGGCGCGCGCCAGCGACTGATGGAGTTTGGCGGCCAGCAGGGCGGTGCGCTGCACGCCGAACGCGCTCCGGTAGGCGATCGCGGCCTCGCCGAATCGCTTCTCGGCGAAGTGCAGGTCGCCCTGGAGCGACAGCGCGGTCGCGCTGCGCGGCGCCGAGCGCGACATCAGCTCGACCAGCCGGCGGGCGTCCTCGCTGCGCCCGCCGGCGACCATCGCGCCGATCACGCCGGCGCCGGGCACGTAGGACGGACCGACGTCGAGCTCGGTCGCGCGCTTCAGGCTCGTCGCGGCCCCCGTCAGGTCGCCCGCGGCGATCCGCGCCTCGGCCAGCCGCGCGTGAGCGGCGGCCGACTTAGGCACCAGGGCGACGAGCTGCTCGTAGGCCTCGACCGCCTGCTGCTTCTGGTCGTTGGCCGACAGGGCGGTGCCGAGCGCGTCGAGCACGCGGGGATCGGCGGGGTGCTGGGCCACCGTCTGCTGCAGCATCGGAATCGCGTCGCGCGCCCGTCCGGTGCGCACTTGCGCCTGCGCGAGCGCGAGCGCCGGCTCGATGCGCGTCGGGTCGGCCTCGCGGGCCCGGGTCAGCAGCTTGACCCGCTCCGCGTCGCCCGCAGCGCCGCTCGGCGCCAGGGCCGCGAGCGCCATCATCGCCCGGGCGCTCCGCGGATCGCGCTGCAGTAGCGCCTCGAAGCGCTTGCGCGCGGCGTCGACCCCCTGCTCGCGGGCGTCGAGCTGCGCCAGGTTGGCGGTCGCCGCGAAGAAGGACGGATCGATCTGCAGCGCCCTGTCGAACGCCTGACGGGCGGCGGCGAGATCGCCCTTGCCGGTGAGCGCCGTGCCTCGCATGTTGTGCGCGAGGGCGGAATCCGGCGTCTTCGTGATCAGGCGGTCGGCGGCGGCGATCGCCTGGTCGAACTGCCGGGCGCGCAGCCGAGCGGAGATCAGCGCGAGGTCGGTGTCGACCGAGGCGCCCTCGATCCGTGACGCCGCCTCCAGGTCCGCGAACCCCGACTCGAGCTTGCCGGCCGACAGCCGCGCGATGCCGAGGCCCGCCAGTTTCATCGCATCGTTGGGCGCGATGCGGCTGGCACGCTCGAAGTACCCGGTCGCCGCCGCGACGTCGTTGAGTCGGAGCGCGGCCTCGCCGGCCACGCCGAGCAGCGCGGCATCCCGGGTGTTGCGCTCGATGGCCGCCCGCGCGATCTGCAGCGCCTTCTCGGGCTCGTTCTTCCTGAGGTGAACAGACCCGAGCAGCCGGGCGCCGATCACCGACTCCGGTGCGCGATCGACGATCTTACGGGCATAGCGCTCGGCCTGCTCGAGCTGGTTCTGTTGGAGCGCGACGGTCGCGGCGATCGCCACGGCCGGCAGGAAGTCGGGGTTCGCCTTGAGCACATTCTGGGCAGCTTCGCCGGCGGCCTCGAAGCGGCCCCGTCGCAGGTCGATCGCCGCACGCAGGTGGTTCGTCATCGGTGCGGCCGGCGCGATCTTGCGCAGCTCCGCGTGCTGCGCTTCGGCGTCGTCCAGCGCGTGGCCTTCGAGCAGGAGCGTGATCAGCCGGATCCGCGCGCCCGGATCGGCCGGGATGGCCGCGACCGCTCTCTCGAGCGACACGCGCGCGCCGGCTGCGTCGCCGCGCGACAGCTGCAGGTCCGACTTCAGCAGCAGTCCAGATGCCGACGCGGGGTGCTCGGCCAGGACCGCGTCAAGCGCCGCCTCGGCGCCCGTGCGGTCCCCGGCGCCGGCCCGCAGGCTCGCGAGGGCCACGCGTGCCAGCGGCTGCCTCGGGTCCGCCGCGACCGACGCCTCGAAGGCGACGCGCGCCTCTTCGGCACGTCGGGTCGAGGCGAGCGCCACCCCTCGCCAGTAGGCGACCGCCGCGGCGGCTTGCGGAGATTCGGGCCTGGCCGCGTCGGCGGACTCCAGCAGTCCCTTGAAGTCCGCCATCGCGGCCATCGCCTCGAGCAGGCCGGGCAGCGCCCGGTCGACCGGAGCGCCCAAGTCGAGCGCGCGTCGCCACTCCTTCTGCGCCGATGCCATGTCCCGTCGAGCGGTGTGGATCTCGGCCAGCATCAGGCGTGCCTCGACCGTGTCGGGACGCGCCTGCAACGTGTTCTTGAGGTGGATCTCCGCGGTGCGCAGGTCCCTGGCCGAGAACGATTCGCGGGCCTTTGCGAGCGACGTCTCGGGCGTATCGCGCTGGCACGCGCTCAACGCGGCCGCGAAGGCGAGCGCGAGGGCCGAGGTCGCGCGTCGGAACGGCCGGGAGGTCGGGGCAGGCATCGGGTCAGTCCTGGTTCAGCGCAGTCCGAAGCGGTTCAGCAGGTCATAGAGCGTCGGGCGGCTGATGCCCAAGAGGTCCGCGGCTTTCGCGATGCTCCCGTCGCACCGGGCCATCGCCTTGATCACCGCCTGGCGCTCGGCCTCGTCGCGAACCTCGCGCAAGTTCAGCGACATCGCCTCCCGGGGTGCGGACAGGCCGAGATCGTCCGCGCCGATGGTCTGACCGTCGGCCATGATCACGGCACGCTTGATCGCGTTCTCGAGTTCGCGGATGTTGCCCGGCCACGGATGGGACTCGATGGCGTCGAGCGCGTCCTGTCGCAGCGCGAGACGCTCGCGGCCGTTCGCCTTCGAGAAGCGCTGGACGAACGCGTGGGCGAGCAGCGTCGCGTCGCCGGCTCGCTCGCGCAGCGGCGGAATCGTCACGATCATCCCGGCCAGGCGGTAGAACAGGTCTTCGCGGAAGTCGCCCTCGGCGATCCGCTCGCGCAGGTTGCGGTGGGTCGCGCAGACCACCCGGACGTCCACCGGGATCTCCTGGCGCCCCCCGATCCGCTCGATCACGCGCTCCTGCAGGAACCGCAGCAGCTTGGCCTGCAACGGCATCGGCAGGTCGCCGATCTCGTCGAGGAACAGCGTCCCGCCGTCGGCGGTCTCGATGCGACCCGGGGTGGTCCGCGCCGCGCCGGTGAACGCGCCCTTCTCGTAGCCGAACAACTCGGACTCGAGGAGCGTGTCGGGGATCGCGGCGCAGTTGATCGCGACGAAGCGCTTGTCGTGACGCGGCGACCCGACGTGCAGCGCCCGCGCGAGCAGCTCCTTGCCCGTGCCGGAGTCGCCCAGCAGCAGCACCGACGCCTGGGTCGGGGCCAGCCGCTCGATCTGTCTCGTGACCTTCAGCATCCCCGGGTCGCGCGTCAGCAGGCCTTCGACGCTATCGGGCACGCGCGACGCCTGCAGCCGGCGGTTCTCGCGCTCGAGGTCGGCCAGGCGAAAGGCGCGCGCGACGACCAGCCCGAGCACCTCGGCGTCGAACGGCTTGGCGAAGAAGTCGTAGGCGCCGAGGGCGACCGCCCTGACGGCGTTCGCACGGTCGTTCTGTCCGGTGAGGACGACGACCTTGGTGGCCGGCGCGAGCGAGAGCATCTCCTCGAGGATCCGGAAGCCCTGCTCGGTCGTGTCGGGCGTCGGCGGCAGGCCGAGGTCCAGGGTGACGACCGCGGGCTCGATGCGGCGCAGCGCCGCGATCGCGCTGTCGCGGTCCTCGGCGAAGACCACGTCGTAGTCGGCCAGGCTCCAGCGTATCTGGCGCTGCAGGCCGCGGTCGTCCTCGACGACCAGCAGGGCGGGGCGCTTGTCGGCGACGTTCACGGCGTGACGTCCGCGGCGACGCTGCTTCGCGCGAGGGGCAGGCGGACCGTGAACGTCGACCCGACGCCCTCGATGCTGGACACCGCGAGGCTGCCGCCGATCTCCCGCAGGTACTCGCGGCTCTCGAAGGCCCCGATGCCCATGCCGTGGGGCTTGGTGCTGGCGAAGGGCTTGAAGAGCTCGGTCTCGACGAACGCGCGGCTCATCCCGCGGCCGGTGTCGGCGATCTCCACGATCGCCTCACCGCCGTCCGTGCGTGTCGACACGCGCACCGAGCCGCCGGGCGGCGTCGCCTCGGTGGCGTTCTGCACCAGATGCCCGATGACGCGCTCCAGTCGATCCTCGTGCGCGATCACGCTCGCTTCCTCCGTCACGTCGCCGAACTCCACGGCGACCTTCACGCCCGCATTCCGCTTGCCGCCGACCGCCGCGCCCAGCACCGCCGACAGCCGCACCGGCGCCGGCTGCTCGATCGGCCGAGTGCCCACGCGCAATTGCATCAGCAACCGCTGCATCCTTTCGAGGACGTTTTCGACGGTCTCGAGCATGTCGCGCTGGAATTCGGGATTGCCGCGGTGGCGTGGCGCGTTGCCCAGCAGCAGTGACAGCTGCGCGACGAGATTCTTCAGGTCGTGCACCACGAAGGCGCTCATCCGGTTGAACGAGTCGAACTGCTGTGCCTGGACCAGCTTCTCGACCGCCAGCCGGACCCCGAGATGACCGGCGACCTGCCGGCCGGCCGTCTTCAGGACGTCCAGCAGCTCCCATTCGACCCGCGGGTCGATGCGGCCGCGCTGCAGTTGCACCAAGCCGATCAGATCGTCGTGCAGGAGCAACGGTACGATCAGCCAGGCGTCGGGGTCGTCGGCGATCGACGGCGGGAGCGTCAGGTGCTGGTAGCGGCCCGGATACCGACGCCATTCGTCGAGATCGACGATCCAGCCGGTCGTGGCCAGGAATCCGGCGAGCGGCGCGTCGGCAGGAAGGGGATCGCGCTCGCGCGTCGAGCGGCGCGCGTCGCAACCGAACCGCCCGTCGTCGCGGCGGGTCCAGAGCGCGCCGCCCGGGCTGTCGACCAGGTCGGCCAGCGCCGACAGCGCCCGGTGCGGCAGACCCTCGCCGTCGCCTTCGGGACGGGCCAGCGCCGCGGTCAGGTGCAGCCATTCCCTGCGGTAGTCGAACCGGTAGCTGAAGAAGTGTTTGGTGACGAACACCCGCAGGCGCGCGCGTAGCGCGCCCGAGGCGAGCAGCGCCACCATCGCCACGAGCGCCGCGAACAGCAGCAGGATCTGGATCAGCGTCCCGTAGGAGCTGCCGAACCAGCGCACGCCGTAGGTCGCTGCGGCGACCGTCAGCAGGAATAGGCCCGACGCGAGCAGGGTCGCCGAGTGGAAGACGACGGTGCGCGAGACCCGGACGTCGAGCCGCCACGAGGGCATCCGGGCGGCGGTGACGGCGACGAGCGGCGCGGCGAGCGCGAACGCGAAGCCCCGCGCGATCCAGGCCGATGCCTCGACGCGCCCCGCGTTGACGGCGGTCGCGTACAGCGCGACGTCCAGCGCGGCCATCGCGGCCACCGCCAGGCACAGGAACTTGCTCGCCCAGCGGTAGGGGGGGGTCGCGTTCCGGTAGACCTGCTCTACGCACAGCAGCGTGTAGATGTTGGCGACCAGCGCGACCAGCGCGAACGAGATCGGGTCCGCGGCGACCGCCGCCAGCCAGGTCTGCGCTACCGCGAGGACCGCTGACAGCGCGATTCCGAAGCCGAGGGCCGGTGTGCCGACCCACGTGCGCAGCAGCGTCAGCATGAACGCCGACCAGGCGAAAGGCCGCAACGCCTCGATCAGCGCGGTGGCGAGCGGCCAGGTCCCGTACGCGAGCGTCATCGCGTTCGCGGCACCCCATGCCGCCTGCACGAGGACCGCCGCGACGAGCAGGCGGCCCGGCCCGCGTCCTCCGCCCCGCGCCGTCAGCAACAGCAGAAGCCCGACCCACGCGAGCGCATCGGTCGTGTAAGCGAGCGTACCTATCTGCGAGGCTTCGATCAGCGAGCCCCTTTCCCGAGGAGCACCACCTGAACCGTCTCGACGAGGATCATCAGGTCGAGAAACAACGAATGGTTCTTCACGTAGTACAGGTCATACTGAAGCTTCACCATCCCTTCCTCGACGGTCGAGGTGTAGGTGTGGCGCACCTGCGCCCACCCGGTGACGCCTGGCTTCACCGAATGGCGCACGTCGTAGAAGGGGATCTTCTCGGTCAGCTGTTCTACGAAGTACGGGCGCTCGGGGCGCGGGCCGACGAAGCTCATGTCGCCGCGCAGCACGTTCCAGAGCTGCGGCAGTTCGTCGATCCGCGTGCGGCGCAGGCAGGCGCCGACCCGCGTGATACGAGCGTCCCGCAGCCCGGCCCAACGCGGCTTGCCGTCGGCCTCCGCGTTCTGGACCATCGTGCGCAGCTTGACGATCCGGAAGCGACGGCCGCCTTCGCCGACCCGCTCCTGGGTGTACAGGATCGGCATCCCCGACTCGATCACGATCGCGATCATTGCGACGAGCAGCAGCGGCAGCGTCAGCACGATCAGCGCCAGCGAGACGCCCACGTCGAAGAGGCGCTTGACGACGTCGCGGGTGAAGCTCTGTCCGAAGCCGTTGCCGAAGATCATCCAGCTGGCCCGCATGTTGTCGATGTGCAGCACCCCTTGCTCGCGCTCGTAGAACGACTGGAGGTCCATCACCTTGATGCCACGCAGCCGGCAGTCGAGCAGTCGTCGCAGCGGCAGGACCCCGCCCCGACGCTCGCGCACCGCGACGACGATCTCGGAAACGCGCAGCTCTTCGACGGTATGCCGCAGCCCGTCGTGTGAAAGCTTCAGCGCTTCCCTGGACTCGGACGCGTCGGGCATCACGGGGTACAAGCCCGCGTACTGCACAGACTTGCGGCTCGCGCCCTCGTGCAGGTAGCGGATCACCTCCTCGGCCTCGGCGCCGTTACCCAGCACGAGCACCCTGCGCTTGGGCAGGCCCACGTCGGTCAGCCGGAAGAACACGGTCCGGAGCAGCAGCACGCTCGCGAGCGCGAGCAGGGTGCTCCACGCCAACACTCCGCGTCCGATGTACGTCTCCGGGAACAGATAGAACACGAGGCTCACGCACAGCAGCGCCAGGCCGTACGCGATCAGCAGCCGATGGACGGTCGTACGGAACGGCTCCGCATGGATCTGGTAGAGCCCGAGGGCCGACATCGACAGCAGCATGACTGCCGTGAATGTCGTCGCCTCGAGAAGCGGGGAGTCGCCCCGCGGATTGGCCTCACGCAGGTCGAACCCGAGCACGACCGACTGGAAGACGACGAACGCCTCCAGCGCCGTGAGCAGGAGCAGCCTCACCGAGAGGTAGTGGTTGAAGAGTCGGATCATGACGCCCCGGAATGGTCTGGGGAGAGGGCGTCGGAGCCTAGGAACTTTGGCACAACGGCCGCCGAGGGCGCACGGACGGCTGCTCTCCGGGCCGGTTTCGTCACGCCGCGGGTCGTGCGGACGGTCCGGCGGGGTCCATCCGGTAGTACGCGGCGAGCGCCGAGTAGAGACCCGGGAACGCCTCGGCGAGCCGTCCCGGGTCGACGAAGAACACCTCGCAGGCGACCGCGAAGAACTCAGCCTCGTCGGTCGCGGCGTACGGGTCGAGCGGCAGCCGCGAGTACCACGCGTCGGCGGCGGGCGCTTCGGGGTCGAGGTCGGCGGGCATCGAGGCCTCCAGGCGGTCGACCTGATCGACGAACGCGTCGTACGCGTCCCCGAGGGTTCTGAGCCATGCCGCGCGTCGAGATGCGGGCATCGGCGGGCAGCCGTCGGCCTCCCCGTCGGACATGTCGAGCTTGTGTGCGAACTCGTGGATCACGACGTTCGCGACCGGGTCCGCGGCCTCGCCGGCGACGTCCTCCCAGGACAGGACCACCGGCCCCTGATGCATCGCCTCGCCCGACAGTACGTCGTCGTACTCATGGACGAGCCCGTCCTCGTCGGTGATCGAGCGGCTGACCGCGAACGCCGACGGATACACAACGATCTCCACGAAGTCGTCGTACGGTTGGAGCCCGAGGTGCAGCACCGGGAGACAGGCCTGCGCGGCGATGGTCAGACGCATGATGTCGTCTGGCTCGAGGCCGTGGGTGCCGGTGAAAGTCTTGCTCGACAGGAACTGAGCGACCAGGTCGCGCATGCGATCGGTATCCGCTTCGCCCAGACGGGCTAGCCATGGGAGACGGGCGCGGAGCCCGGCCCAGGTACCGGGGTCGATCGGCAGGGGGCGACGGCGCCTGAGGGACCAGATCATCGGGGGGTCGGCGGTGGGCGGGCGCCTATAATGCGGCGAGCGCGCGGGCCCGGGGGTCCGCGGCCCGGATGCCACGATGGTCGTACCCGACTCTTCTCCGGCCCTCGCCGCCGGGCGGGCGCCGAACGCCGACTCGACGTCCGACCCCGTCGCGCGTGCGCTTGAGCTCGTGGCCGCCCGCGTCGGCGAGGGCGCGCTCGGCGGCAGCGGGGAGCTGATCCTCGCGCACGCGCGCGGCACGCTAGGGATCCTCTCGGCGCTGAACGTCGACGCGGACACGAGGGTGGCCGCCATCCTGTTCGGTGCCGGCGATCTGCTGCGGCTCGACGAGATCGAGGCGCTGCACGGCGCGGAAGTGCGCGTTCTGGTCGACGGGATGCGGCAGCTGCTGCGCCTCAAGGACCTGACGCTACGGGTCAACGAATCGAGCTCTGGCGCGCAACTCGAGACCCTGCGGCGCATGACGCTCGCGATGGCGAGCGACATCCGGGTCGTGTTGCTGCGACTGGCCTCCCGTCTACAGTCGTTGCGCTGGCACGCCGAGTCGCGCCGCCCGCCGGAGCCCGCGATCGCACACGAGACTCTGGAGGTCTTGGCCCCGCTTGCCAACCGGCTCGGGCTGGGCCAGCTCAAGTGGGAGATGGAGGACTTGGCTTTCCGCTTTCTGGAGCCCGAGCTGTACCGCAGCATCGCGCAGCAGCTCGAGGAGCGGCGCGCCGAGCGCGAGTCGTTCGTGCGCGGCGCGGTCGCGCGGCTGAGCGCCGAGCTAGCGCGGCAGGGGCTCTACGCCGAGGTCACCGGCCGCCCGAAGCACATCCGCAGCATCTACAACAAGATGCGCACCAAGGGCCTGACCTTCTCCGAAGTCCAGGACCTGCGCGCGTTCCGGGTGCTGGTGTCCGACGTGAAGGACTGCTATGCCGTCCTCGGGCTGGTGCACCAGATCTGGCCGCCCGTGCCCAGGGAGTTCGACGACTACATCTCCCGTCCGAAGCCGAACGGATACCGGTCGCTGCACACCGTCGTGATCGCCGAGGACGGACGCCCGCTGGAGGTGCAGATCCGCACGCACGAGATGCACCGCCACGCCGAGTTCGGGATCGCTTCGCACTGGCGCTACAAGGAAGGGGCGGCCGGACTGTCGGGCTCGCCGGCCGCCGAGGGCCGGCGGCGGGAAGGTCGGGGCGAGTCGTCGGCCGGCCCGTCCGTAGGCGACTCGCACGACCAGCGCGTCGAGTGGCTGCGCCAGCTGCTGATGTGGCAGCAGGAGGTGGGCACGACGCTGGGCGGGCGCATGCCGATCTCGGCGGTCGGCGTGGCTGAGCGCATCTACCTGCTGACACCGCAGGCGCGCGTCGTCGAGTTGCCCATGGGCTCGACTCCGATCGACTTCGCTTACCACGTCCACACCGGGCTCGGGCACCGGTGCCGCGGCGCGCGCGTGGACGGCCAGATGGTGCCGCTGAACACCCCGTTGCGCAGCGGTCAGACGGTCGAGATCGTCGCGGTTCGCGCCGGATCAGGCAGCGCCGGCCCGTCGCGTGACTGGCTCAATCCCCAGCTTGGCTACGTGCGCAGCCCGCGGGCGCGCACCAAGGTGCGGCAGTGGTTCAACGCGCTCGAACTCGAGCGCGACATGGCGGGCGGCCGCGATAAGGTCGAGAAGGTCCTGCAGCGCGAAGGGCGCACGGCGCTCTCTTACGACGAGCTCGCCCGCCGGCTCGGGTTCCCGAAGCCCGAGGACCTGTTTGTCGCCGTCGCCCGCGACGAGGTCGGCCCGCGGATGCTCGAGGAGGGCGTGCGGGCGACCCCCGAGGGCGGCCGATGCGCGCTGGACGTCGGAAAAGGGGTCGCCGCGCCCGAATCCGTCGTGTCCGTGCCCGAGCTCGCGCCCGGAGCGACCTCGCGCGCGGCGCGCGCGGAGCCGCCCGCCGGCGGCGTGCTCGTCGTTGGCGTCGACTTCCTGATGACCCAGCTCGCACGGTGCTGCCGGCCCGCTCCGCCCGACCCGATCGTCGGCTTCGTGACCCGCGGACGGGGCGTCTCGGTGCACCGAGCGGAGTGCCGCAGCTTTGCCGAGATGGCCCGCCGAGCGCCCGAGCGTGTGCTGGAGACCTCTTGGGGCGACTGGCGGACCCGCCGCGAGCCGCCGCGCCGAGGCGAGGCGGCGCCGACGTACCCGGTCGACATCGTGCTGCGCGCGCGCGACCGGCAGGGCCTGCTCCGGGACGTGTCGGACGTCTTCGCGCGCGACCGCCTGAACGTGACCGCGGTCCAGACGATGAGCCGCGGCGGGTCCGCTCA
>JADCHE010000056.1 GCA_020248665.1 Burkholderiales bacterium
GGCCTGCGTTCCTCGCGACGGTCGTGGGCCTCGAGTACCTGCTCTCGAAGCAGCGCGCCGAGACCGGGCCGGCGGTCGAACCCGAGACCGAGGGCGCCGCGCGCCGCGAGCGCGACGACGGGGACGACCGCGACGAGGGCGAGGGCGACGACGACGTCGAGGGCCTCGCCGACGACTTCCTCGAGCAGCAGGGCTTCGACCGGAGGAGCGAGCCGTGACCCATCCCGTCGTCACCACCGTGTCCGCGATGGTCTTCGAGGGCGACATCGAGAGCGCCGAGCGCGCGCTCGCGGTGCTCGCCGACCAGGAGGGCGACCGCGCGCTCGCGAAGGTCATCGACGAGATGCCGCCGCGCGACGTCGTCGCGATCCTGCGCGAGCACGACAGCGCCAAGCCGTCGATCGTCGGCGAGCTGATCGCGCCCGGGCGCTTCGTCGAGGCGGCGGTGCTCGAGCGCCAGTACGGCGAGAAGGGCCACGATCGGCTGCGCGGCATGGTCAACGCCGTGGCGTTCGCCGACGAGTCGCGCACCGACGAGTTCGTCGTCGCGCTCGGCGCGTCCGAGGACGGCCTGAACGTGCTGTGCGACTACTTCGAGGACCGGCACGAGGAGGTCGAGCGTTTCCTGCTGAACGGCACCTTCGACGAGCAGGAGGGCGAGGAGATCGACGGCATCCCGACCTCGAACGCCGACCTGCTCGAGGCCGAGCTCGACGAGGACACCCGGCGCGGCGTCGTCGCGCTGCGCGAGGTGCGGGACGGGGACTGGCGCGAGCTCGCATGGCGGCTGCGCGTCGAGCACTACGAGATCTTCCGCGACATGCTGGAGATGCTGCGCGCGCGCCATCACCGCGCGGCCGCCGCGCCGCCGCCGCCCAGGCCCGCCGCCGGGGCCGCCGGGCCGGCCGACGACGACGAGGACGACGTGCTGTGACCGCCGTCGCCCGGCACGACGCGCGCACGCTGTTCGAGCGGGCCTGGACGCACGGCGTGCGCACCGGCGAGATCGACGGCGCGCGCCGCGATGCGCTGGTCGCCGAGGGTACCCGCGCGATCCGGCGGATCGCCGGCGTGCTCGGCTCGGAGTCGCTGCGCGACGACCTCGAGCGCGCGATGCGCAGCATGCTCGGGCTGGTGAACCTGCACCTGCAGCAGGTCAGCCGCGGCGACGTCGCCGCGGCCGCGCGTTCGCTCGCCGAGAACGGGCTGCTGTTCCACACCAAGGGCGCGTCGCAGGCGATCAAGCGCGTGCTCGCGATCGAGCACGGCGTCGATCCCGATGCGGTGGACCCGGTCAACCGGCGTCGCTTCGAGGAGGCCGTCGTCGCCGAGTGGGCGCACCTGCCGTTCGAGGTGCTGCTCGAGCGCCAGCGCGAGGCCGAACTCGCGAGCCGTCGCCGAGCGGCCGCCGATGCGCTCGCCGCGACGCTCGAGGGCACGCCGCCCGAGCCGTACTACGAGCCCGAGCAGGTGATCCTGACCGCGCTGCTGATCCGCGCGTACGCGCGCGAGCCGGCGTGGATCGACGGCGTGCGCGGCTTCGAGGCGCTCTTCGAGGCGGTGCGCCGCGCGCCGGCGCGCTTCCGCGTGCTGCCGCCCGGCGTGCCGCCCGAGCACCGCGAGGCGGTCGAGGACGTGTGGTCGACCGAGGGCCCGCGCGTGATCGAGGCGATCGCCGCGTCCGACGAGCCGGTGCACCGCCTCGTCGCCGGCGACCCGTTGAGCAACCCGCTGCACGCGTGGCTGGTGCTGCCCGCCGACGCGCTCGACGACGTCGACGACGTCGGCGAGCTGACCACCTCGCACTGGCAGGTGCTGACAGGCGGCGCGACCGACGAGCCGCGCCTGCTCGCGACGATGCTGCAGGGTGTGATCGGCTTCGAGTCGGCCTGGCCGCTGGCGCCGAAGGCCGCCGTGACGCTGCTGCGCAGGACGCTCGCGGAGCGCCCCGACGAGCGTCGTGCCGCCGCCTGGCTCGACGCGAACGCGCCGCACCAGTACCACGCCGACCTGCTCGGGCTGTGGCGCGACTTCTGGGACGAGCGCGAGTCGGCGTTCGACGAGGATGCGGGCGCCGACGCCTGGCTGCTGTTCGCGGCGGAGTGGCTGCCGGTGAAGGCGGCGGGTGCGAAGCAGCCCGCACCCGCGAAGCCCGCGACGAAGAAACCCGCGACCGAGACGCACGCGCCCGCGAAGAAGCGAGCCGCGACCTAGTCGGCGCGTCGGCGGCGCGTGTCGACCCCTGCGTCCGATGGCATGATCCCGCGATGAGCACCGACGCGCGCCCGGACGACCTGCCGCCCCCGACAGCGGCGCCCCGTGCCGCGACGACGGCAGCGCCCGGGTCGGGCGACCCGCTCGCCGAATTGCGCGACGCGCTGCGCACCTTCGCCGCCGAGCGCGACTGGGAGCGCTTCCACGCGCCGAAGAACCTGGCCGCGGCGCTGGTCGTCGAGGCCGGCGAGCTGCTCGAGCCGTTCCAGTGGCTGCCCGACGACCGCTCGCACGCGCTGCCGCCCGACGTGCTCGAGGCGGTGCGCATGGAGATGGCCGACGTGCTGCTCTACCTGGTGCGCCTCGCCGATCGCCTCGACGTCGACCTCGCCGACGCCGCGCGCCGCAAGATGGCGATCAACGCGACGCGCTATCCGGTGGACAGGGCCCGCGGCCGCAGCGACAAGCACGACCGGCTGTGACCGACGACCGCCCCTGCTTCGCCTACGGCTCGAACCTGTGCGCCGACACGCTCGCGGCCTGGCTGCGCGAACGCGGCCTCGACGCGTCGCACGCGCGGCCCGTCGGCGCCGCGTGGCTGCCCGACCACGCGCTGTCGTTCGGCTACCGATCGACGCGGCACGAGGCCGGCGCGCTCGACGTGCGCGCGCGGCGCGGCAGCGTCGTACAGGGCGCGCTGCTCGAGCTCTCGCCGAGGGGCTGGGCCGCACTCGACGCGAAGGAGGGCGTCGCGACCGGCGCCTACGCGCGCCGCGACACCGAGGCGATCGTGCGCGACGGCACCGTCGTGCCCGCGGTCGTCTACGTCGTCACCGACGCCCGCCGCGACGTGCACCACGCGCCCACCGACGACTACCTGCGCTCGGTCGAGGCCGGCTACGCCGCGTGGGGCCACGACCCCGCGCCGCTGCGCGCGGCCGCCGCGGGCGGCCCGGGCGCCGCGTGGGTCGACGCGGTGTTCGTCTACGGCACGCTGCTGCGCGGCGAGGCGAACGCGCACGTGATGCACGACCGCCCGGTGCGCCGCGTGCGCGACGCGACCGTGCGCGGCGCGCTGCTCGAGACCGGGGAGCCCTATCCGGTGATGGTGCTCGACGGCGCGTCGACCGTGCACGGCGAGCTCGTGGAGCTCGACGACGTCGAGGCGCGGCTCGGACCGCTCGACGCGCTCGAGGCGTTCGACGGCTATGGCCGGCCGGGGCGGCTTTACCACCGGACGCTGGTGGACGTGACGACCGCGGAGGGGACGCGGCGCGCGTGGACGTACGTGGCGGGCGAGACGGTCGGGCGGGGGGCGCGGATCGCTTCGGGGAATTGGCGGGAACACCGCAGGTCGACCGGCGTCCGCTGAAGGCGTCCGCAGCGGTGCCGCGGTGGTGGAGTAAGGAGTCCTTGATCAAAGGATATCCGATGCTTGCCAAGCCCACCTCCAAGAACCAGCTCACGCTGCCGAAGGTCGTCGTCGAATCCGTCGGCGCCCCCGAGTACTTCGAGGTCGAGCTCCGCGGCGGCCAGGTCGTGCTGACGCCGGTCCGGATCCAGCGAGGCGACGCGGTCCGTGGCAAGCTCGAGGCGCTCGGCCTGACCGTCGACGACGTCGACCGTGCGGTCCGGTGGGCCCGGACCGAGGTGGCCGAACCCGGCGTCCTCGCCGAACCTGTCCGGTCCCGGTACGCGCGCACCGGCTCCGCTCGGCCCCCGTCGACGAAGGCCAAGACGGGTCGGTGATGGCGGCCGCGCGACCGCAGGCGTCGTGACCGGGGACCGCGCGCTCCTCGCGCTCGTCGGGTCGCGCGGGCTCTGCCCCGCGATGACGCTCGACGCGTTCCTGGCGTCGCTGTGATCCGCCGGCGTCACACTCCGCCGAACCGCTCCACCAGCGGATCCGCCACCCCCGCCTCCGCGAACCCCTTCGCCCGCAGCCGGCACGCGTCGCACGCCCCGCAGGGCTCGCCGTGCGGCCCCGGGTCGTAGCAGCTGCAGGTGATCGCGTAGTCGACGCCGAGCGCGAGCCCCGCGCGGACGATGTCGGCCTTCGACAGGTCGATCAGCGGCGCGTGGATCGTCAGCGACCGCGTGCCCTCGACGCCCGCCTTCGTCGCGAGGTTCGCCATGCGCTCGAAGGCCGCGATGTACTCGGGCCGGCAGTCCGGATAGCCCGAGTAGTCGAGCGCGTTGACGCCGACGAAGACGTCGCTCGCACCCAGCGTCTCGGCCCACGCGAGCGCGAAGCTCAGGAAGATCGTGTTGCGCGCGGGCACGTAGGTGACCGGGATGCCGGGCGCGACCGGCGCGTCGGGCGCGTCCTTCGGCACCGCGATGTCCGCGGTCAGCGCCGAGCCGCCGAAGCGGCGCAGGTCGAACTCGACGACCGCGTGGTCGGCCGCGCCGAGGTGCCGCGCGAGCTCGCGCGCGCGCTCGAGCTCGACCGCGTGGCGCTGGCCGTATCGGAAGCTGAGCGCGTAGACCTCGAAGCCGCGCGACTTCGCGATGGCGAGCACGGTGGCGGAGTCGAGGCCGCCGCTCAGGAGGACGACGGCCTTGCGGGGCGGAGAGGAGGTCACGGTCGTGCTACGTCGCGTCGGATGCGGCCCGATTCTATCGGCACCCCGGCCCGTCGCGACGCCCTGCGCGTCGATCGACGCGAGCACCTCGGCCTTCGCGCGGCCGTCCGAGTGCAGCGGCACCGCGAGGTTCGCCGACACCGTCGACGCGCCGAACGCGCACGGCTTCGCGGCCGCGCGGCAGCGCTCGAACAGCTCGCGCATCGAGCCCGCCGGCACGTCGCCCTTCACCAGCGCGACGATCGGCGTGCTCGCGAGCTTGGTGACGAGCTTCACGTCGGTGGCCGGGTCGAACTTCACCTCCGGCATCGCCCAGCGCCACAGCAGCATCGAGTCGAGCTGCACCAGCAGCGTGTGGCCGTCGGCCGGCTGCTGCAGCACGCGCTGCGTGCCGACCCAGCCGTCGGCGCCGGCGCGGTTCTCGACCAGCACCGGCTGGCCCCATTGCGCCGAGAGGTCCTTCGCGACCAGCCGTGCGATCGCGTCGGTGCCGCCACCGGCCGCGTACGGCACGACGACCGTGACGGCCCGCGAAGGGAACGGCTCCGACTGCGCGCCGGCCGGTGGCACCCCAACGAGCGTGCCGGCCACCGCCGCGGCCCACGCCGCGCGCGCCGCAAGTGCCGCACGAAGTCCTGCCGCCACTGCCACGATCCGTCCTCGTCAGGCGCGGTGTAGCGGCCGGGGAAGCCGCCGCGCACCCGCAGGTGCCCGATGTCCTCGAAGCGCGTCGCGACCTCCGGCAGCAGCAGCGGCGCCATGTCCACCACCTCGAGCCGGCCGGCGAGCGACCGAGACTGCCCCAGGAGCCCGAACGAGGCCGAGCCGAGCAGCAGGAAGCGGCCCGGCCTGCGGTCCGCGTCGATCTCGGCGCGCACTTGGCCGGAGGCTACCCCACCGCCACCCGGTTCTTCCCCGCCGCCTTCGCCCGGTACATCGCGCGGTCTGCGCTGTTGACCAGCTGCTCGAAGCCGTCGAGGTGACCGGCCGTCGCGAGCCCGATCGATACCGTGCAGCGCACCGGCCGCCCTTGACCCGCCGCGACCGTGAGCCCCTCGACCGCGGTGCGCAGCCGCTCCGACTGCGCGAGCGCGTCCTCCAGCGACGCGCCGGGCATCAGCACGACGAACTCCTCGCCGCCCCAGCGCGCGACGTGGTCGACGCCGTCGGCGGCCTCGCACAGCGCGCGCGCGACGCCCTGCAGCACGCTGTCGCCGGCGCCGTGGCCGAATTCGTCGTTGATCCGCTTGAAGTCGTCGATGTCCATCAGCGCGACCGCGCACTCGCCGCCCCGGCGGCGCGACGGATCGAGCTCGGCCGCGCCGATCTCGACGACCCGGCGACGGTTCATCAGCCCCGTCAGCGGGTCGAGCCACGCCATCTCCTGCGCCTGCCGGCGCGCGTCGTCGACCTCGCGCAGCAGCCGGATGATGAAGCCGCCGACCGGCACCGTGACCAGGATCGGCGCGACCACCGCGATCGCGATCGAACGGCTGAATGTCGGTCCGTAGCCCATGCCCATCAGCTCGGTCAGCGCGAACAGCATCCCGACCGACGCGAGCACGCTCGCGGCGAAGAGCGCGGGCAGCGTCACCCAGACGGGGCGCCCGATCACGAAGCGGCGCAGCGCGTCGCGGCGCGGCGCACCGGCGTGCGCGAGCTCGCCCGAGATCGCGGGGGCGGCCACGCTGACGGGGCGCGGCAGCGCGTGGACGCCGCCGCGCCGGGTCGCCACGGCCGGGGCGTCGGTCGCCGCGGGGGCGTCGTGCGGCTCGGGCGCGTCGGGTCGGAGGGGGGAAGTGCGCATCATGGCCGTCGTGCCTTCGAAGCGACATCGACCGCGGCCACGCGCGCTCCAGTGCCCGGGGGACCGGCGGTAGTCCCCGCCGGGCCGGCGGTCGGGCTGCCCGCGTCGCTCGGACCGCGTTCAGGTGCATCCCGGGATCCAGCTCGACGATCGGGCCGGTCATCATCGAGGCCGAGGTCGCGAGCCAGTGGATCGCCTCGGCCACCTCGTCCGGACGCCCGAGCCGCTGCAGCGGCGAGGCCCGCTTGCGGTGGGCTGCGCGGTCGGCGAACGAATCGGGCGCGAGCCGCTCGACGAAGCCCTGCTCCACCCGCGCCGGGCACACCGCGTCGACCCGCACCTGCGGCGCGAGCGTGCGCGCGTCATCTGGAACGGTCGTGCCGATCGCGTAGACGCGGTGGAAGTCGTCGGCCGACAGCGCGTGCAGGTCGGTGTGAGGGGCCATCCGGCTGATGCCGGCCGCGTCGGCCGCCGCAAGCAGCGTGGCGTCGCGCAGCCCGGGCGGGCCGCCGTGCAACGCGATCAGACGATCGTGGATCGCCAGAGCGTCTCGTTCGTCGATCCAGAGCGGCTCACGTCTGCGGCTCACTTCGCAAGGACGTGCAGCGTGTTGCGATGGCGCGCCGCGATGCACGGCGGGCCTCGGGTGATCACGAAAGTCATGGCGGCCCGGGTGTTCCACGGGATCGGCCTTCGTACACGGCCCGCCGCCTCAGCGCCCTCCCGCCTCCAGCGGCAGCCAGATCTCGTTCCTGCGCATGAACCACGGCGTCATCGGCCCGTTGTAGCGCGACAGCGTCGGCGCGCCCGCGGGCTCGATCCTCGCGGCGCGCAGCGCCGATCGCAGGCGCTCCAGGTGCTCGTCGTAGTTCGCCTGCGACCAGGTGCCCGAGTAGCGGATCGCGGCGATCCGGCGCGCCGGCACCTCGCGCAGCTCCACGCGCGGGTCGATCGGCTCGGGGGCGGTGGCGAGCGTGACCGACTTCGGCAGCACGAACTGCACGAGGAAGCCCTGCGCGTCGGCGCTGCGCGTGACCGGCGCCGTCATCTCGAGCTTCACCGGCTCGGCGGCCGCGCGCGTCACCGGCGCGGTCATCTCCAGCCGGCGCTCGCCCTTGTTCTTCCCGAAGATGTAGCCGGCGAGGACGCGGAAGCCCTCGCTGTCGGCGCGGTCGGACGGCCCGTCGACGCGCACCTGCGCGACGACATAGGGCGCGTAGCGGCGCACCTCGACGTCGTCGCCGTCGAGCCGGCGCTCGACCTCGTAGGCGGGTTCCTCGATGGCCATCGACGCAGCATGAACGGTCGCGAGCGCGAGGGCCAGCAGCCACTTGAGCATGGGGGACGGTCCGACGGTGGGAGGAGACGATGATGGCAGGGTCGCACGATCCCGGGGCGGCCTGACGCGATCGCGCAGCCCGGGGCGCTGCAACTTCGGGCGCGCGGCCGCGTCTGAAGAACATATTCCCCGAAATGGCATCATCGAGGCTTCCATGCACTCTCCCCGACGCACCTTCCTGATGACCGTCGCCGCCGGCGGCGCCGCGCTGACCGCCGTGCCGGTCCGTGCCCAGGTCAAGCTCGACGAGAAGGATCCGCAGGCCGTCGCGCTCGGCTACGTCCACGACGCGAGCAAGGTCGACGCGAAGAAGTTCCCCAAGTACGCCGCCGGCCAGCTGTGCAGCAACTGCGCGCTCTACGCGGGCAAGCCCGCCGACGCCTGGGCCGGCTGCCCGCTGTTCGCCGGCAAGCAGGTCGCCGGCAAGGGCTGGTGCAACGCGTGGGCCAAGAAGGCCGCCTGATCGCCGACCCCGCGACGCCCCTCGAGCACTTCCCGCCGACGCTCGGGGCCGCACGCGCGCGGATCGTCGCCGTCCGTCCGTCCGACTACGCGCGCAGCCGCAACGCACTCGACGGCGCGGTGACGCGGCTGTCGCCGTACGTCACGCACGGCCTCGTCGGCCTGCCCGAGGTGCTGGCCGGCGTCGTCGCGCGCCACCGCGTCGACGTGCAGCACAAGTTCGTGCAGGAGCTCGGCTGGCGCGAGTACTTCCGCCACGCGTGGTCGCACCGGGGCGACGGCATCCTCGAGTCGCTGCACGAAGGGCCGCTGCCCGAGCGCGCCTACGCGCGCGACCTGCCGCGCGACGTCCGCGAGGCACGCACCGGCGTGCCGGTCGTCGACGCGTCGGTGCGCACGCTCTACGCCACCGGATACCTGCACAACCACGCGCGGATGTGGGTCGCGAGCTACGTCGTGCACCTGCGCAAGGTGCACTGGCGCGCGGGCGCCGACTGGATGCTCGCGCACCTGCTCGACGGCGACCTCGCGAGCAACCACCTGAGCTGGCAGTGGGTCGCGGGCACCGCGAGCCGCAAGCCGTACCTGTTCAACGCGGAGAACGTCGCGCGCTACGCGCCGGCCGAGTGGCGCAGCGAGGGCACCGTCGTCGACACCACGTACGAGGCGCTCGACGCGATCGCCCGCGATCCGCGGCCGGTGCCCTGCACGCCTCGGGGCGAGGGCGTCGAGGAGCCCGCGCTGCACGCGACGCCGGTCGAACCCGGGGCCACCGCGCCGCGTGCCGCCGACGTGGCCGGCCGCGACGTCTGGCTCGTGCATCCGTGGGCGCTCGGCGAGCCGCCGGCGGACCTGCCCGAGGGCTGCGCGCGCGTCGGTTGGTGGCCGGCCGAGCACCATGCCGCATGGCCGTGGAGCGCCACGCGCTGGGCGTTCGCGGGCACGCGGATGGCGGCGATCGCGCCGGTGCGCTGGCACGGCGACGGCGCGTCGCTCGGGCGAGCGCTCGCGGGGGCGCGGTCGGTGACGACCTGGGCCGAGCCGCACGTGTCCGCGCTGCTGCCGCGCGTCGTCGTGCAGCGCGAGCCGGTGCGGCTGTTCGCCGAGGTGGAGCGGCCGTGCGCGTCGTTCTCGGCGTGGTGGGGGCGGTGCACGGGCGGGGTCCGGCGGGTGGAGCAGTTGCCGGGGCTGGCCGCGGTGCTTGCGACGCGGAGCACGCCCTAGGTCGCGCGGACACGATCTCCGCGGAAAAGTGCGCCCCGTGCGTCGCGCCCGAACCGGCGGAGAATCACCGACATGCCCGCTCCCCGGTCACGCCACCTCGCCGGCCTGCTCCTCGTGCTGGGCACGGCCCTCGCCCCCGTCGCCGCGCAGCCCGCCGCACCGACCACCGTCTCCCAGACCCTCGCCGGCCGCGAGGTCCGCATCGACGTCCACCGCCCCTCGGGCGAGCCGCGCGGAGCCGTGATCCTGTCGCACGGCTTCACCCGCAGCCGCACGACCCTCGGCGACCACGCCGCCGCGATCGCCGGGGCCGGCGCGCTCGCGCTGTCGCCGGACATGCCCTACACCTTCGACTTCCGCCGCAACGCGCAGGGGCTGTCCGAGCTCGTCGCGCGGCTGCGCGCCGGAGGCACCTTCGGCGCGCCGGTGCAGCGCGTCGTGCTGGTGGGGTTCTCGGCGGGCGGGCTGTCGAGCCTGCTCGCGGCGGGGACGCCTGGCGTCGTCGGCTACGTGGGGCTCGATCCGTTCGACAAGGTCGAGCGGGGCGAGGGCGGGGCGCTGGGGCGGGACTTCGCGCCCTCGCTGAAGACCGAGGCGCTGCTGCTGCACGCGCCGCCGTCGCGGTGCAACGCGCAGTCGGTGGCCGCGCCGTGGGGACGGCTGCTGCCGCGGCTGCTGCAGGACACGGTGATCGAGGGCGCGTCGCACTGCGACTTCGAGTCGCCGACCGACTGGATGTGTCGGTGGGCGTGCGGGGACACCGATCCGAAGCGGCAGGCCGCGGTGCGGGCGGGCCTGATGGAGGCGGTGGAGCGGTGGTTGCCGCGGTAGGCGCGACGGCCGGGCGCACCGGCCGTCCGCGCGACGCGCACGCCTAAGCCCTTCGCGCCTCCGGCAGGAACCGCACCCCCGCCCGCGCCAGCCCACCGCCCACCCCGACCGGCGTGCCGTCCGCCCGCCAGCACGCCGCGCCTTCGAGCGTGCCGTCGGGCTCGAAGCCCACCGCGCACAGCCCGCCGCCGACGTTCGGCACGCGCAGCACGTCGTGCCCGCGCGCGCGCAGCGCGTCGACGGTCGCGTCCGCGAAGCCCGGCTCCATCTCGAGCTGATAGCCCTGCGTCCACAGCCGCGGCGCCTCCACCGCCTGCTGCAGCGACATCCCGTGGTCGACGAGGTTCACCAGCGCCTGCATCGCCGACGGGAAGATGCGCAGCCCGCCCGGCAGCCCGAGCGCCCATCGCGGCGCGCCGTCGCGCAGCACGATCAGCGGCGCCATCGACGAGGTGACCCGCTTGCCCGGTGCGAGCGAGTTCGCGCGGCCCGGGCGCGGGTCGAAGACGTAGAGGTAGTTGTTCGGGATCAGCCCCGTGCCCGGCACCATGTAGCGCGCGCCGAACAGCGAGTTGATCGTCTGCGTCGCGCTCACGATCCAGCCGTCGCCGTCGGCGACCGTCAGGTGCGTGGTGTGCGCGCCGTCGTCGGGCGCGGGTGTCGCCTCGGCGGGCGAGACCCCCGCCGCGTGCGCGCGGGCCCGCGCGGGATCGATGCCCGCGCGGCGCAGCGCCGCGTAGTCGCGCGAGAGCAGCCGCGCGACCGGCACCGGCACGTGCTCCGGGTCGGCCGTCGCGGCCGCGCGATCGGCGAACGCGATCTTCAGCGCCTCGGCGAGCAGGTGCGACGCGTCGGCGCTGCCGAAGCCCATCGACGCGAGGTCGAAGCCCTCGAGCAGGGCCAGCATCTGCCCCACGTGCAGCGGCCCGCTGCACGGCGGCGGCGGCCCCACGATCTCGAAGCCGCGGTAGCGCGCGCGCAGCGGCTCGAGCATCGAGGTGCGGTAGCGCGCGAGGTCGTCGGTGGAGAGCCACGCGTCGTGGCGCGCCATGTCGTCGGCGAGCGCACGGCCGATCGCACCCGAATAGAGCGCGGCCGGGCCTTCGCGCACGATCGTGCGCAGCGAGTCGGCGAGCGCGCCGTTGACCACGTGCGCGCCCGCCGCGATCGGCACACCGCCCGGCATCAGGATGCGCGCGATCTCCGGGTCGCGCGCGAGGTCCGCCGCGCAGTCCGAGACGCATTCGGCGAGATAGGGCGTCGCCGCGAAGCCGCGCGCCGCGTGCCGGATCGCCGGCTCGACGACGTCCGCGAGCGGCAGCCGACCGTGCCTCGCGAGCAGCTCGCACCAGGCCGCGAGGTTCCCCGGCACCGCGACCGAGCTGCGGCCCACCGCGTTGCGCCGGCCGACCGCATCGAGCGCGCCGGGCGGGGCCGCCGGATCGGGCTCGAAGGTCGTCGGCCCGACGCCCGCCGGGCAGCGGCCCTGGCCTTCGAGCACCTCGTGCACGCCGTCCGGACGACGCAGGTGCGCGAAGCCGCCGCCGAGCGGGCCGACCATCATCGGCTCGACGACCGAGAGCGCGAAGAGCGCGGCGACCGCGGCGTCGACCGCATTGCCGCCGCTCGCCAGCATCTCGGCGCCGGCGGCGGAGGCGAGCGGGTGGTTGGTGACGACCATGCCGCGGGCGGCGCGGACGGGGGTCTTCTCGGTGGGGACGGGCGGGGCGCGGTGGGCGCGCGGGGCGGCGGTCACGGTTCGGTCTCCCTGGGGCCGTCGGGGGCGACGGTCTGTCGTGGTCGCGGGCGGATGCGGATGCGGATGCGGATGCGTGCGGCGCGGCCGGGTCGCGAGTCCGTTCGCGGCCCGCGTCGATGATATCGGACGACGGCGTTCGTCCCGGGTGGCATGATTCCGGCACCAGGACTTAGGAGGTGTCCATGCGTGCTGCCTTCGCGCTCCTCGTCGCCGCCGGCCTCGCCGCGCCGGTGCACGCCCTGGAGGTCCCCGTGTGCCCGTTCAAGCCCGCCGAGCTCGAGGCCGCGCTCGGCGAGAAGTTCGCCGACGGCAAGCCGGGCATGGCCTACGGTGCAGGGGGCATCGACGTGCGGTCGTGCCAGTACGACGGCCGCCGCTGGTCGCTGCGGGTCGGCATGCAGGTCTACAAGAACCCGCCGGACGCGAAGAAGTTCGGCATGGTGCTCGCCGGCAAGCTGGTGCCGGTGGCGGGCGACCCCGACGGCGCCGTGTTCCAGGAAGGCCAGGGCGACAACACCTCACCCACCGTGTGGTACGAGCGCAAGGGCGTGGCGGTGGAGCTGCGCGCCATGGGCCTGTGGTACTCCGATCCGTCGAAGCGCCAGGCCGAGATGGAGGCGCTTCGCGGCAAGATGGCGAAGCTCAGGCGCGTGCCGTGACGCCGCGCGGCGGCCCCGCGGGGCGCCGCCTCACTGCCTCGACGCCGCCATCGCCGCTGCGTAGGCCGGCGTGCCGGGCGCGGGGATCGTCCAGCTGTAGACATCCTTGCCGGCGACCTTCGCCTTCTGCTCGGGCTGCCAGCCGCCCATGTCGAACGCGTGCGAGACGATGCGCGTGCCGGGCTTCAGGTCCTTCAGCAGCTTAGGGATCAGCCTGAGATTGAGCTCCGGCAGCAGGTACATCGTCACCACCGTCGCCTCGCGGAAGTCGGCCTCGAACACGTCGCCCCGCTCGATGCGGACCTTGCCGTCCAGCCCCTCGGCCCGCACGAAGCACTGGGCGAGCCAGGCCATCTGCGGGTTGAACTCGATGCCGACCGCCCGAGCGCCCAGCCTGGCGGCCGCGATCGCGATCTTGCCGTCGCCCGCGCCGAGGTCGTAGACGACGTCCGTGGGCCTCACGTCGACCATCTGCAGCATGCGCTGCACGACCTCGTCGGGGGTGGGCACCCAGACGACGTCCTTGCCCTCCTGGCCCGACTGGGGCTTGTAGGGCCGCTCGCAGGCCGCGCGTTCGGCCGCGACGTTCTGAGCGGCGGCGCCGCCCGCGAAGAGGGCGCACAGCAGGGCGAGGGCGACGGCGCGGGCGGTCGGTGCGGGGGACGGGGTCAAGATCGGCTCTCCGTGCGAAGGGGGCGGGGGCGGGGCGGCGGGGAAGGATAGCTCGGCGGGCGTGCGACGGCTTGCTGCGTGCTCACGACCCTGCGGTGGCAGGGCGATGCGTGTGCTGCATCGTCATCCTCGATCACTCGTCGCTGGTCGCCCGATTCGTGACGTCTTGGCCGAGTCGCCAGCGCCACGGCGTGCTTGGCACCCGACCGGGCGATGTCGCACGCGAAGATCCGCCTCTCCACGGGCCCGCCAGCGCCGCCAAGCTAGAGTTTCTCATCCGGACGACGCTCGACGGTCCCCCGCAGTGACCCTTCCCCGCGGCCTGTACGAGACCCTGCTGACCGAGGCGCTCGAATCGCGCCTCGCGCACCTTGACGCCCGCCAGATCCCCACGCTCGGCACCCTGCCCGACGCCGACGCGGCCGACCGCCTCGCGCTCCACATCGCGCAGGTGCTCGAGCGGGCCGTGTCCGCGCTCCCCGAGCGCGAGCGCGCACGGCGCGGGGCACTGCTCGCCCGCGACCTGGTCGCGCGCCTCGTCGACGCACTCGACCTCGACGACACCGGCACCGAAGGCGCCCGCGACGCGCTGCGCGACGAGCGCCCCGCCGAGCCGCCCCGCCTGCTGACCGCCGTGCGCGACGTGACCCTCGGTGGCGAGCCCGAAGCGATCGCCCAGCCGCTGATCCCGCTGCTCGACACCACCCTGCTGACCAACGCTCCCGGCGAGCCCGGCGTGGGCCGGCAGCTGGTCGAGGAGATCGAGTCGGCCGACCGCGTCGACATCGTGATGGCGTTCATCCGCCGCAGCGGCATCCGGCCGCTGGTGGACGTACTGCGCCGGTTCACCGACTCGGGCCGCGTGCTGCGGGTACTGACCACGACCTACACCGACTCGACCGAGGCCGCCGCGCTCGACGCGTTGCAGACGGTCGGCGCGCAGGTGCGCGTGTCGTACGAGCAGGGCGGCACGCGGCTGCACGCCAAGGCGTTCCTGTTCCATCGCGACTCCGGCTTCTCCACCGCGTACATCGGCTCGTCCAACCTCACGCACACCGCGCAGGTGACGGGGTTGGAGTGGAACGTCCGGGTCTCGGGCGTGCGCAACCGCGCCGTCGTCGAGAAGGTCGCCGCCACCTTCGAGAGCTACTGGGAGGGGCGCGACTTCGTGCCCTACGATCGCGCCGAGTTCGATGCGCGCCGGCCGCGCGCCGAGCCGGCCGCGGGCTTCGTGCTGCCGCCGACCGAGCTGCGCCTGGAGCCGTTCCAGGAGCGGCTGCTCGAGCAGATCGCACTCGCGCGGATGCAGGGCCGCCACCGCAACCTGCTGGTCGCCGCGACCGGCACGGGAAAGACCGTGATGGCGGCGGCCTGGTACGCGCGCCTGCGCCGGGAGTTGCCGCGCACGAGGCTGCTGTTCGTCGCCCATCGCAGGGAGCTGCTCGACCAGGCGCTCGCGACCTTCCGCCACGCGCTGCGCGAGCACGACTTCGGCGAACGCTGGGTGGACGGCGAGCGGCCCGAGCGCTACGAACATGTGTTCGCGTCGATCCAGAGCCTCGCCCGGCCGGAGACCCTCGCGCGGATCGAGCCCGACCGGTTCGACGTCGTCATCGTCGACGAGTTCCATCGCGCGGCCGCCGACTCGTACGTCGCGCTGCTCGACCGCCTGAGCCCACTCGAGTTGCTCGGCCTCACCGCGACACCCGAGCGCGCCGACGACCGCTCGGTGCTCGACCGGTTCGACGGCCGCATCGCCGCGGAGCTGCGGCTCTGGGACGCGATCGACCAGCGTCGGCTCGTACCGTTCGCGTACTACGGCGTGCACGACGGGCTGGACCTCACGCAGGTGCCGTGGCAGCACGGTACGGGCTATGACGTCGAGGGGCTGTCGAACCTCCTGACCGCGAACGACGCCTGGGCCCGCGGCGTGCTGCAGCAGATCGTGCGCCGCACCGACGGACCGTCGAGCGTGCGGGCGATCGGCTTCTGCGTGAGCGTCCGGCACGCGCAGTTCATGGCGCGGGTGTTCACCGAGGCCGGCGTCGCGGCCGCGGCGGTGTGGGCGGACACGGCCGCGGAGGCACGCGCCCAGGCGCTCCGCGACCTCGCCGATGGCCGCCTGAACGTGCTGTTCGCGGTGGACCTCTTCAACGAGGGCGTGGACGTCCCGTCGGTCGACACCCTGCTGCTGCTGCGCCCGACCGACAGCCCGACGCTCTTCATGCAGCAGCTCGGCCGCGGGCTGCGGCTGCATCCCGGCAAGGCGAGCTGCACCGTGCTCGACTTCGTCGGACTGCACCGGCGCGAGTTCCGCTTCGACCGCCGCCTGCGTGCGCTGCTCGGCGGCAGCCGGGTCGGCGTGAAGGAGCAGGTGGAGCGCGGCTTCCCGTTCCTGCCCGCCGGCTGCCACATGGAGCTCGACGCGGTCGCGCGCAAGGTGGTGCTGGACAACCTGCGGCAGGGCATCGCGGCCAGCCGGGCGCGGCGCGTCGAGGCGCTGCGGGAGTGCGCGGCGAACGGAGAGGGCGTCCGCCTGCCCGACTTCCTGGCGGCGACCGGACTGGAGGTCGAGGACGTGTACGACGCGCGGTTCGGCTGGTCGGACCTGTGCGCCGACGCCGGACTGACGCTGCCGCCGCCGGGGCCGCTCGAAGCGCGGCTGCGGCGCGGCTGCGGGCGGCTGCTGCACGTGGACGATCCGCACCGGCTCGCCGCGTGGTCCGCATGGGTCGCACGTTCCGAGGCGCCCGATACGGACCGCCTGCCCGAGCGCGACCGGCGGCTGCTCCGGATGCTGGTCGCATCCCTGCTCCCCAAGGACGTGCCGGCCGACACCTCGCTCGCCGACGGCGCGCGCCTGGTCTGGCAGCACCCGCAGGTGCTGCGTGAGCTGGGCGAGCTGTTCGAGGTCCTCGCGGATCGGCTCACGCACCTGCCCCTGCCGCTCGAGGGCCGGCCCGACGTGCCGCTGCAGGTACACGCTCGCTACACCCGCATCGAGATCCTCGCCGCGTTCGGCGTGGGCGAGGGCGCGGGCGTGTTCTCGTGGCGGGAGGGCGTGTATTGGGCTAAGGATGCACGCGCCGACCTGCTCGCGTTCACGCTCGACAAGTCGGCGGGGAGCTTCTCGCCCAACACACGGTACCGGGACTATGCGATAGGGCCGTCGGTGATCCATTGGGAGAGTCAATCGACCACGCGTGCCGGGAGCCCGACCGGGTTGCGGTACCAGCGGCATGAGGAGCAGGGCTCGGGGGTGATGCTGTTCGGGCGGCAGAGCACAGATGAGCGGGCGTTCCACTTCCTTGGGCCCGCCTCGTACATCGACCATCAGTCGGAGATGCCGATGGCGATCCGGTGGCGGTTGCGGCACGACCTGCCGGGAGATCTATGTGCGCGGTACGCGGCGGCGGCCGCGTGATGCGCACACGGAGACTGCTCGCGTGATCGTCTACCAGAAGCGAAAGGATGCGTTCCTGGAGGACGCCTTCCGGCGCGACATCGAGACCGTGATTCTCGACGCGATGAAGCAGCGCGCTGGCCGCATGGTCGGCGCCGCTGAAGTCAGGGCATGGAAAGAGTCGCTGCTGTGCATGGCGAAGGTGCTCAACGACGACGCCATTCCCGACGACGCGGGCGTCGCGATCGAGTACTCGATCCCGCAGACCGCCAAGCGGATCGACTTCATCCTCAGCGGCCGCGACGACCACGGTACCGACCGGATCGTCATCGTCGAGCTCAAGCAGTGGGCCGAGGCGCGTCGCACCGAGAAGGACGGCATCGTCGTGACCCGCTTCGCGGGCGGCGAGCAGGAGGTCAGCCATCCGTCGTACCAGGCGTGGTCGTACGCCGCGCTGCTGGAGGACTTCAACGATGCGGTGCACACCGGCGGCTTCCGGCTCGAGCCCTGCGCCTACCTGCACAACTACGAGCCGGACGGCGTCATCGACGACCCGTTCTATGCGCGGTACGTCGAGCGCGCACCGCTGTTCCTGCGCGGCGACGCCGAGCGCGACAAGCTGCGCGCCTTCATCCGCCGCTGGGTGCGGACCGGCGACCGCGGCGACACGATCTGGCGGATCGACGGCGGGAAGATCCGCCCCTCGAAGATGCTGGCCGACAGCCTCGTGGGCATGCTCGAGGGCAAGCGCGAGTTCGTCCTGATCGACGACCAGAAGCTCGTCTTCGAGACCGCGCTCGCGGCCGCGCGCAAGGCCGAGTCCGGCCCGAAGCAGGTGCTGATCGTCGAGGGCGGGCCGGGCACAGGCAAGACCGTGCTCGCCATCAACCTGCTGGCGACGCTCACGCAGGCCGGGCTCGTCTGCCGGTACGTCTCCAAGAACGCCGCTCCGCGCGCCGTGTACGAGGCGAAGCTGACGGGCCAGATGACGGCCACGCGGATCCGCAACCTGTTCTCCGGCTCGGGCTCGTTCGTGAACGCCGAGCCCGTAAGCTGGGACGTGCTGATCGTGGACGAGGCCCATCGCCTCAACGAGAAGTCGGGCCTCTACCGCAACC
>JADCHE010000057.1 GCA_020248665.1 Burkholderiales bacterium
GTGGCGCCGGAAGCCCTCGCCTAGGCACTTGCGGATCGCCTCCTTGGTGCCGGCGAGCAGGCCCTCGGCGTCGGTGTACTCGATGATCTCGAGCCCCGCCTCGGCGAGCGGGCCCGCGGCCTCGATCTCGACGTGCGGTGGCAGCAGCGCCGACAGCAGCCGCACCACCTCGCGCGGGCTGCGGTAGTTGGCGCGCGCGTGCAGCGTCACCCAGCCGGGCAGCGGCGCGGGCTCGCGCTGGTAGAGCGCCTGCATCGCGTCCTCGAGCCAGATCACGCGCGCGTCGGGCTTCGCGTGGCGCAGCACCTGGTCGCGCCAAGCGATCGGGAAGTCCTGCCCTTCGTCGACGACGACGGTGTCGAACAGCCAGCGCGCGTCGAGCGGCACCGACGCCGCCGCGCGCTCGAGCCGTTCGAAGCCGTCGGGCGCGGACAGGTCGACGCTACGCCCCGCGTCGCGCAGCAGCCGCTGGCACAGCGTGTGGAAGGTGCAGACCTCGCCGCCCGGCGGCACGACCGCCGCGAAGTGGTCGGCGAGCGGGCGGTTGTAGCAGACGTAGAGCGGGCGCAGGCCGCGCCGAACCGCGTCGCGGTGCTCGGCGAGCGCGAGCTGCGTCTTGCCCGAGCCGGCAGTGCCGTCGACGTGCAGCCGGAACGGCGCGAACTCGAGCTGGCGCGCCCAGTGCGCGAGCCCGCCCGAGATCCGCGTGACCAGCGCCTGCGCCTGTCCGACCAGCGCGTTGACGTCGGTCTCGAGCTCGACCACGTCGCGCAAGAACCGGTCGACCTGCTGCCAGGCGGGTCCATGAGGGGGCGCGTGCCCGCCCGACGGTCCGGGCCGGCCCGCGGGCAGCGCCTCGCGGATCACCGGCACCAGCCGGTCGCGCCGCGACGCGTCGACGAGACGGTCGGCCGACAGCCCCGCGGTCTCGGCGCGGCGCACCGCGTAGTCGGGGCAGTAGAGCAGGTAGTCGATGCGGATCGACTCGCAGCCCGGCCGGCGCGCGAGCTTGTCGCGCAGCGCGGCGACGGTGTGCGCGATCTGCACCGGCACGTTGCGGATGCGCCCGCGCTCGCGCTTGAGCAGCCCTTCGGCCCCCTCCTCGAGGAAGCCGGTCTTCTGCTCGACGAGCAGCACGTCGCCCTGGCGGTTGACGATCGCGAAGTCCATCTCGCCGAACACCGAGAAGCCGCGCTCGACGGTCGTCCAGTGGACCGCGTGGTAGACCGTGTAGTCGTCGGGCAGCCCGCGCGCGAGCAGCTCGAGCGTCTCGCGGTGTCGCTGCGCCGAGGCGGGCAGCGCGGCGGCGGACGCGACGCTCGCGATCTCACGCCAGCCGTCCGGAATGATGCGGGCCATCGGCGGATTCTAGCCGGGCGCGCTTCGAGCCATTGCCGCGGGTGCCGGCCGGCTCGCGCTCCCCGGCCTCAGAACGTGCGCGACACGCTCGCCCCCGCGAACCAGCTGCGCGTCGGCGACGGCTCGAAGAAACGCCGCTGGCCCTCGTTGACGATCACCGAGCCGACGTAGTTCGCGCCGGTCAGGTTGTCGATGCGCAGCGACGCGGCGAACCGCCACGGCCCGACGACGTGGCGCCAGCCGACGCGCGCGCTCGCGATCGTCGACGAGGCGGCCGCGTCGGTGTTGCGGTCGTCGACCGCGATCGATCCGGTGTGCAGCACCTCGACGCCGGCGAACGGCCCGCGCACCGGATCGGGCGCCCAGCCGAGCCCCGCCCAGACGCGGCGCGAGGGCACGCCCGGCACGCGGTTGCCCGCCGCGACCGCGTCGGCGCCGCTGCCGAACGCGTCGACGAACTCGGCCGTCAGGAAGGTCGCCGCGGCCTGCGCGCGCCACGCGGGCGCGAGCCGCGCGGTCCACGCGACCTCCACGCCGCGACGCTCGGTGCGCCCGGCGTTGCGGAACGTGCTGCGGCCGCCGACGTTGCTCGCGACCACGATCTCGTCGTCGGTGCGCGCCGCGAACAGCGCGACGTCGATCGCCTGCGCGTGGGTCGGGCGCCACTTCGCGCCGAGCTCGGCGTGCGTGCTGCGCGACGCGGCGAGCCCGAGGTTCGGTCCGCTGCCGCCGTCGCTGCGGTAGGCGAGCTCGGCGAAGGTCGGCGTCTCGAAGCCGCGGCCGAGGTTGGCGTAGACGTTGAGCCGCTCGCTCGCATGCCAGGTCACGCCCGCGACAGGGTTGGTCGCGCTGTAGGTGGTGCGGCCGGAGTCGTCCGGATTGCCCGGCACGACGAACGCGTCGTCGACGCGGAACGCGATGCGGCTCGTGCGTACGCCGCCGGTCCAGGTGAACGCGCCCGAGGTCCACGCGAGCTGACCGTACGCGTCGGTCGACTGCACGACGTTGTCCTCGTCGCGCTTGAGCGCGCCCTGCACGCCGGCGTTGTTGACGAAGCCGCGGCGGCGCTCGGCCATCCGCTCGGCCTCGAGGCCGACCGTCGCGCGCAGCGCGCCGCCGGCGAGGCGCGCACGCTGCGACCACTGCAGCCCGAGGCCGCCGTAGCCGCGGTCGAGGTCGACGATGCCGCCGGCCGAGGTCGGCGACTGCTGCGCGGCGAGGGGCACCGACAGCGCCTGGTACACGTCGCGCTGGCCGCCGTGCACGCGCGCGGTCAGCGTGCGGTCGGCGTCCACCGGATGCTCGACCACCAGCCCGAACTGGCGCTGCGCGACGGTCTTGCGGGCCTGCTGCGCGACCGACGCCGGGCTCGCCTGCCGCGGGTCGGCCTCGAGCTGCGCGCGCGTGAGACCGCCCGGGTCGAGCGCGCGCGGCTGATCGAAGTCCTGCGCGACCAGCGTCGCGCGCGTGCCTGCGGCGGTCGTCGTCTCGAGCACCGCGCCCGCCGAGCGCCGCTCGGCCGACGACCATGCGCGATAACCGTCGGTCTCGAGCCGGGACACGTCGAGCGCGCCCGACACGCCGCCCACCACGCCGCTGGCCGACAGCCCGTAGCGCCGCGTGCCGAACGAGCCGAACCCGACCTCGCCGCCCGCCTCGCCCGGCTCGCGCCCGCGCCGCGAGAACACCTGCACGACGCCGCCCGCCGCGTTGCCGTAGAGCTGCGCGAGCGGGCCGCGCAGCACCTCGATCCGCTCGGCCGCCGCGAGGTCGATCGCCGAGGCCTGGCCCTGTCCGTCGGGCATCGTCGCGGGGATGCCGTCGACCATCAGCCGAACGCCCCGGATGCCGAAGGTCGCGCGCGCGCCGAAGCCGCGGATCGACAGCTGCGGATCCTGCGCCCAGTTCTGCCGGTCGAGCGCGACGACCCCCGGGATGCGCGCGAGCGACTCGCCGAGGTGGATCCCCGGCCCCGCCTCGCGGATCGTCTCGCGCCCGATCGACTGGACTGCGGCCGGCGCATCGAACGCGCGCTGCTCGGCGCGGCTCGCCGAGACGACCACCTCGTCGAGCGCCGACGACGCCGCGCCGGGCTCGGACGCGGGCTGCGCGGAGACCGCCTTCGCGGCGAGCAGGCTCGCCGCGAGCAGCGTCGCGCAGCACGGGACCAGACGGGGGACGGGTGGCATCGCACCGATTATCGGGGGTCGTGCGCGGCCGCGCGCGCTCGACCCCGCGATCCACCGGCCGGGCGTCTCGTTTGCGCGCGCGGCGCCACGCTGCGATGCTCGCGGCTCCACACGAGGAGACGCCCCATGACCGCCCCCACCGACCGCGCGCCCGATACGCCGGGCGTGCTCGCCGGCACGCGCGTGCTCGACTTCGGCCGCTACATCGCGGGCCCGCACTGCGCGGCGATGCTCGGCGACCTCGGGGCCGACGTGATCCGCGTCGAGCGGCCCGGCGGCGGCGAGGACCGCGGCGTCGCGCCGGTCACCGAGGGGGGTGACGGCGGCACCTTCCTGCAGATGAACCGCAACAAGCGTGGCATCACGCTGAACCCCGGCTCGCCCGCGGGCCGCGAGGTCGTGCGCCGGTTGGTCGCGGGCGCCGACGTCGTCGTCGCGAACCTGCCGCGCGCCGGCCTCGTGTCGCTCGGCCTCGACTGGGCCACGCTGTCCGCGGTCAACCCGCGCATCGTGCTCGTCACCGCGTCGGCCTACGGCTCGACCGGCCCGTGGGCCGACCGGGTCGGCTTCGACGCGGTCGCGCAGGTGATGACCGGCGGGGTCTACATGACCGGCACCGAGGCGCAGCCCTATCGCGCCAACGTGAACTGGGTCGACTTCATGACCGCCGCCAACTGCACGATCGGCGCGCTCGCCGCGCTGATGTCGCGCGCGCTCACCGGCCGCGGGCAGGTGGTCGAGGGCTCGCTGCTGCGCTCGGCGATGGTCGCCAACAACCCGCTGATGATCGAGCAGGCGCTGCGTGCGCCGAACCGCCGGCCCACCGGCAACCGCGGCCAGACCGCGGGCCCGGTCGACCTGTTCCGCACCCGAGATGGCTGGATCGTGCTGCAGGTCGTCGGCCAGGGCATCTTCGAGCGCTGGTGCGACCTGGTCGGCGAGCCCGGCTGGAAGTCGGACCCGCGCTTTCGCGACGACCTGTCGCGCGGCGAGCACGGCGAGCTGCTGTCCGAGCGAACCCAGCGCTGGTGCGACGAGCGCTCGACCGACGAGGCGCTGACCGCGCTCGGCGGCGCGCGGATCCCGACCGGCCCGGTGCTGACGCCGCAGCAGGCGCTCGACCATCCGCAGGTTCACGCGGGCGGCTACCTGCAGCAGGTCGCGCACCCGGACTCGCCGGTGCCGGTGCCGATCGCCGCGCCGCCGTTCCTGCTCGGCGGCGCGCCCACGCCGATCCGCCTGCGTCCGCCGCGGCTCGGCGAGCACACCGACGAGGTGCTGCGCGAGCTCGGCTACGACGCGGCCGCGATCGCCGCGCTGCGCGCCGACGGCGTCGTCTGAAGCCGGCGGGCGTCTCGCCGACGGGACGGTCCGACCCTGGCGCATCGTCAGGCCGACGAACGGCGCCGACGGACGGCGCCCTGTGCGTGACCCGCATCACTCGGGACACCGCGGACCCGGGTGATCGCCCGGGGTCCCCCGGTGGCGCCCGTGTGGCGGGCCGCCCGACCGGGTCGATACAGTGTGGACATGCTTCGGACACCCGGATCGCCGTGTCGCGGAGCTGCCCCGGCCGACGTGCCGCTCTACACCGACACACCATGAACCGCCTCTCGCTCCGTTCCCGCCTCATGCTGCTGGCCGGCGTCCCGCTGGCGGCGCTGCTGCTCGTCGCCGGATTGGCCGCGTGGGGCGTCGAGCGCGGCACCGCCGCGCTGCGCACCGCCTACGAAGACCGCGTGGTCCCGCTCAAGCAGCTGAAGACGATCGCCGACATGTACGCGGTCAACATCGTCGACACCGCGCACCAGGCCCGCGACGGCGCGCAGACCTTCGAGCAGGCCCGCGCCTCGGTGGACACCGCGCAGAAGACCATCGGCACCGAGTGGAAGGCCTACACGGCGACGACGCTCACCGAGGCCGAGAAGCGCGGTGTCGATCTGACCCGGGCGGCGATGTCGAAGGCCGACGAGGCGGTCGCGAAGCTCGAGTCGATCCTTGCGGCCGGCGACAAGGCCGCGCTGACCGCGTTCGCCGCACGCGAGCTCTATCCGGCGATCGACCCGGTGTCGGCCGAGATCAACGCGCTCACCACGCTGCAGCTCGACGTCGCGAAACAGCTCTACGAGGAGAACGAGCACCGCGGCACCGCGCTGCAGTGGACGATGGCCGCGATGCTCGCGACGGCGATCACGGTCGCGCTGGTGCTCGCGACCTGGGTCACGCGCACCCTGCTGCGCACGCTCGGCGGCGAGCCTGAGGCTGCGGTCGAGATCGCCCGCACGGTCGCGTCGGGCGACCTGTCGCGCGACATTCCGCTGCAGTCCGGCGACGCGTCGAGCCTGATGGCCGCGCTCGCCGCGATGACCGGCGCGCTGCGCACCATCGTCGGCGACGTGCGCTCGGGCGTCGACCAGATCGCCGGCGCCTCTCGCCAGATCGCAGCCGGCAACCAGGACCTGTCGCATCGCACCGAGGAGCAGGCGAGCTCGCTGCAGCAGACCGCGGCGTCGATGGAGGAGATGACGGCGGCGGTCTCCCAGAACAGCGGCTCGGCGCGTGAGGCCTCGGCGCTCGCCGGCGACGCGAGCCGCTCGGCCGCGCACGGCGGGCAGGTGGTCGGCGAGGTCGTGCGGACCATGGGCGAGATCGCCGCGCAGAGCAAGCGCATCTCGGACATCATCGGCGTCATCGACGGCATCGCGTTCCAGACCAACATCCTCGCGCTCAACGCGGCAGTGGAGGCCGCACGCGCCGGCGATCAGGGCCGCGGCTTCGCGGTCGTGGCGAGCGAGGTGCGCAACCTGGCGCAGCGCAGCGCCGGGGCCGCCAAGGAGATCAAGACGCTGATCACCGACAGCGTCGTGCAGGTCGACGCCGGCAGCCGGCTCGCCGCCGACGCGGGCACCGCGATCGACGAGGTGGTGCGCCGCGTGCACGCGGTCAGCGACCTGATCTCCGGCATCAGCACCGCTTCGGAGGAGCAGTCGAACAACGTGTCGCAGGTCAACCAGGCGATCGGCCAGCTCGACCAGGCCACGCAGCAGAACGCCGCGCTGGTCGAGGAGAGCGCGGCCGCGGCCGAGAGCCTCGCCGAACAGGCACGCCAGCTCGCCGACACGGTCGCGGTGTTCCGGCTGCCCTGAGTTCGCCGTTCCCCCCGGCCCCGCGTCGGCGCGGGGCCCGCGGCCCGTACCGACTCGTCCGAGCGGTCCGGGCCGCGGCCGTCGTGGCGTGGCCGTGCCGCGTCCGAATGCGGAACGTCGCGCGCCGCCGCGTGGGCTAAGCTGCGTCGATGAGGTGGCGCGACGGGTTCGAGCTGTGCGTGCTGGCGCTGCTGTGGGGCAGCGCGTACCTGTTCATCCGCTCGGCCGTGCCCGAGTTCGGCCCGGTGCCGCTGATCGCGCTGCGGCTCGGCATCTCGGCGCTGGTGCTCGCGCCGCTGCTGGTCGGACGCGGCGGACTGCGCGCGCTGCGGCGCAACGCGGGGCCGCTGCTGGTGCAGGGCGTCGCGTTCAGCGCGATCCCCTTCGTGCTGCTCGCCTGGGCATCGCTGTCGATGAGCGCCGGCCTCACCGCGATCCTCAACGCGACCTCGCCGCTGTTCGCCGCGCTCGTCGCGCACCTGTGGCTCGCCGAGCGCATCGGCCGCTGGCGCGCGCTCGGCCTCGCGATCGGCTTCGCCGGCGTGCTGGTGCTGGTCTGGGGCGGCGTGGACTTCCGGCCTGGCGGCACCGGCTGGGCGCTGGTCGCGATGCTGGTCGCGTCGTTCCTGTGGGGCGTCGGCGGTCACTGGACGCGCGTGAAGCTCGGCGGCGCGAGCCCGGTCGCGATCTCGGTCGGCACGCTCGCGGTGTCCGCGCTGCTGCTCGCGCCGTTCGCGGTCGCGACCTGGCCGTCGCAGCCCCCGAGCGCGCGCGCCTGGGCCGAGGTCGTCGTGCTCGGCGTCGCGTCCTCGGGGCTCGGCTTCCTGCTCTATTACCGGCTGGTGCGCAACATCGGCGCCGTCCGCGCGACCTCGGTGACCTTCCTCAACCCGCCGGTCGCGATGATCGCGGGCGCGCTCTACCTCGGCGAGGGGGTCACGCTGCAGATGCTCGCCGGCACCGCGGTGATCCTCGCGGGCACGGGGCTCGCGCTCGGGCTGGTCGGCCCGCGCGCCGCACCGGTGACCGCAGCGCCGCAGGCGGTGCAGCGATGACACGCGCGCCCGCGTCGTCGAAGACGGCGTGCCCCTGCGGCCGCGCGGCCGCCTACGCCGAGTGCTGCGGCCGCTGGCACGACGGCCCGCTGCGGCTCGCCGCGCCCGACGCCGAGGCGCTGATGCGCTCGCGCTATTCGGCCTACGTGCTCGGCCTCGTGCCCTACCTGCTCGACACCTGGCACCCGTCCACACGCCCGGCCGCGCTCGAGATCGACGTCGCGGGCACGACCTGGCTCGGGCTCGAGGTGCGCGCGCACCGGCGTGTCGACGCCACGCACGCCACGGTCGAGTTCGTCGCGCGCAACCGCGTCGGCGGGCGCGGCCACCGCCTGCACGAGACCGGCCGTTTCGTTCTCGAGGCCGGACGCTGGTGCTACGTCGGCGGCACGCTGCGCTGACGCGTCGCTGCCCTATCATCGGCCGGACCGAGGCGCGGTGCGCCCGACGCCGCGCGCGAACCGAGGAGACCCGAATGACCCGCCCCCCGACCCACGCCGGGCGCCGCCGCGCGATCGCGACGCTCGCCGCGCTGCCCGCGCTCGCCACCGCACCGGGCACCCGCGCGCAGGCCTTCCCGGCGCGCCCCGTGAAGATCGTCGTGCCGCACGCGGCCGGCGGCAACTCCGACGCGTTCGCGCGGATCGTCGCGCAGCGCCTGTCCGAGCGGCTCGGCCAGTCGGTCGTCGTCGAGAACCGAACCGGCGCGGGCGGCACGATCGCCTGCGCGAGCGTCGCGCGCTCGCCCGCCGACGGCTACACCGTGGTCGTCGCCGACAACGGCACGCACGCGGTCGCGCCGCAGCTCTACGGCTCGCGGCTGCAGTACGACGTGTTCAAGGACTTCACGCCGGTGTCGCTGGCGGCGACCTTCCCGACCGTGCTGCTGCTGCACCCGTCGGTGCCGGCGAGCACGCCGCGCGAGTTCGTCGCGCTGGTGAAGTCCCAGCCCGGCAAGCTGACCTACTCGTCGGCCGGCACCGGCAACGGCTCGCACCTCGCGCAGACGATCTTCCTGCACGCAGCCGGCGGGCTCGACATGATCCACGTGCCCTACAAGGGCGGCGCGCCGGCGATCCAGGCGCTGATCGCCGGCGAGGTGCAGATGACCGCGGTCAGCGTCAACACCTCGCTGCCGCACATCCGCTCCGGCCGCGCGAAACCGCTCGCGCTGGCGTCGAGCAAGCGTTCGCCCGCGCTGCCCGAACTGGCAACGCTCGGCGAGTCCGGCATCGCCGGCGCCGAGGCCGACAACTGGCTCGCGGTGCTCGCGCCGCCGAACCTGCCGGCCGACGTCGCCGCGACGCTGACGCGCGAGTTCAACGCCACGCTGACACTTCCGGATGTCAGGGAAAGACTCGCCGGACTCGGACTCGAGGTGGTCGCGGCCGGACCGCAGCCCTACCTCGACCTGCTCAAGGTCGACGTGGCCAAGTGGACGGAGGCGGTCAAGCGAAGCGGGGCCGTGGCGGAGTGAGCGGCCCGGCCGATCGTCGGCCGCCGGAACGGCGAATCCAGGGCCGGGCGCGCGCTGACGCGTTGCAACAGACGGAACGAAGACCCTTTGTCATAGTCGGAATGCGGGTCTTCGGGCAGGGGGGGGTGTTGCACCAGGTTCGCCCGAAAGATTATGTTGCAACGCACCAGCAACCTGGTTAACATCCCGTCTGTCTCCTCCACCTCCTCAATGGTGGTTTCAGCCCGCGCCGCTCGGCGCGGGCTTTTTCTTTCCGGCGCCGGTTCCGCGCTGCCGCACCGGGCGTCGGCGGCGACCGCCCCGTACCATCCGCCGGACTCGATCCCTGCCTCGACACATGTCCTTGCGTTGAATAGGGCTGATCGGAATGCGAACCGTTACCGTACGTTCAGGCTGAGCGGGCCGCGTCCGACCGCAGCCGGGACGAGCCGGGGGCGGCCGGGCCCCGGCTGCGCGCGCCGGCCTCAGCCCGGCCGCCGGCCCCGGTGCAGGTCGTGCGTGACGAACGGTTCCGCCGGCCGGTCGAGCCAGTCGGGGTGATCGAGCGTGCCGCGCAGGTCGGCGAGCCCGCGCGCCCAGTGCCTGCGCATCGACAGCGCCGAGAACTGGTAGTCCTTGAAGTGGCCCTCGTTGTCGTCGTCGTCGTAGATCAGGTGCACGACGTTGACGCGACGGTCGTCGGCGAGCTCGGCCGCGCGCCTGACCGCCGGGTGGTCGCGATGCTTCGCGGGCACCAGATCGAGCAGCTCGCGCAGCAGCGCCGCGGTGCGCTGCTCCTCCTGCAGCCGGTCCGTGACCCAGCGGGTGCGGCTCGAGAACTGGATGTCCTTCTGCCGGTTGGCCACCTCGGCGAGGTCGCGCGGCGCAGCGCCCTTCGCGCTCCACAGGTCGACCTGGAACGCGAGCACGTCCTCGCCGCGCGGCGCGCCGTCGAGCACCGCCTGCAGCGGCGTGTTCGACACCAGCCCGCCGTCCCACCACCACGCGCGGCCGACGCGCACCGCGCCGAAGCCAGGCGGCAACGCGCCCGAGGCCATGAAGTGCTCTGGCCCGAGCCGCTCCTCGGTGCTGTCGAAGTACCTGAAGTTCCCGGTCTCGACGTCGACCGCACCGACCGACACGCGCGGCGCGTGCCTCGAGGCGATGCGGTCGAAGTCGACGAGGCGCTCGAGCGTCTCGCGCAGCGGCGCGGTGTCGTACCAGCTCGCCGCCTCGGGGCCCGGCCGGTGCAGCGCCCAAGGCGGCGGCACGCGAGGCCGGAAGAAGCCGTTCTGGCCCTCGATCAGGGCGCGCCACGCCTCGCCCGCGTAGAGCGCCGCCATGCCGCCCTCGAAGGCGTGCAGCCACGGCTCGAGCATCGCGGGCACCGCGTTCAGCGGCGAGGCCGGCAGCGCCGGCGGGCGGCAGATCGTGTCCCAGAACGCCTGCAACCGCTCGACGCGCCGCTCGGGCGGATTGCCCGCCCACACCGCCGCGTTCAGCGCGCCGATCGAGATGCCGGCGACCCAGTTCGGCTCGACGCCGGCCTCGGCCAGCCCCTCGACGACGCCGCCCTGGTAGGCGCCGAGCGCGCCGCCGCCCTGCAGCACGAGGGCAACGACGGGGTAGCGCGCGGCGATCCCGGCGCAGTGCTTCACGGGCCGCTCAGCACTGCATCGACCGCGTCGACCAGCACCGCGCTCGACGCGCGCAGGCTCGCCACCGGCCGCCCGAGCAGCCTCGCGGGGATGCCCGCCATCTCGTGCGGGTACATCACCACCTCGACGCCCTGCACGTCGAACGACGGGCACAATCGCCTGGGTGCGGCCTTCATCGTGGCGTCGCGCAACCGCAGCGGTGCGACGAGCCGCGTCGGCAGGTCGGCGAGCAGGTCGGACTGCAGGTCGACGACGTAGGGCACGCGGCCGCGGGTCGCCGGCTCCGGGTTGCGATGCACGTCGAACTGCGCCATCGCGTTCAGAACGCGCGCAGGGTCGCGCCGGAGGTGCCTTCGCGCTCGACCTGCTCGCGGTAGGCGTCGAGCCACTCCCGGTGCGCCTCGACGAACTGCCTGCGGCGCGCGCGCAGGCTCGCGCCCGAGGGACGCGTGACCGACTCCCACTGCTCGAACGAGACGATCACGGTGTCGGGCCGGCCGTCCTTCTCGACGATCACCGGACCCCGCTTCGCCTCGCTGCACACCTGGCCGAACCGGTTCTTCGCGTCGGTCGCGCTGATCCTCATGCCCACCCCGTATCGATGGCCAGATTGGCCATTGTACATCGGGACGACCTGCGCCGGACGTCCCGTGCGCCCGGCCCGGCCCTCCGCTCAGGCCGCCCGCTCGCGCGCCAGCCGCGCGCCCTCGACCAGCGCGCGCAGCTTCGCCGCCGCGATGCCGCGGTCCATCGGCGCCATCCCGCAGTTGGTGCAGGGGACGATCCGGTCCGCCGGCACGTAGCGCATCGCGCGGCCGATCGTCTCGGCGACCTGCTCCGGCGTCTCGACCGCGTCGTTCGCGACGTCGATCACGCCGATCAGCACGTCCTTGCCCTTCAGCAGCCCGAGCACGTCGTCGGGAATGCGGCTGTTCGCGACCTCGAGCGAGACCTGGTCGATCCGGCTCGCCGCGAGCGCCGGGAAGATCGCCTCGTACTGCGTCCAGCGATCGCCGAGCGAGGTCTTCCAGTCCTTGTTCGCCTGGATGCCGTAGCCGTAGCAGATGTGCACGCCGGTCGTGCAGGTCAGCCCCTCGATCGCGCGGTGCAGCGACGCGATGCCCCAGGTCGGCACGTGCTCCATGAACACGTTGTAGGCCGGCTCGTCGAACTGGATCACGTCGACGCCGTCGGCCTGCAACGCGCGCGCCTCCTGGTTCAGCAGCTCGGCGAACGCCATCGCGAGCGTCTCGCGCGAGCCGTAGTGCGCGTCGGCGACCGTGTCGACGATCGTCATCGGGCCGGGCAGCGTGAACTTGATCTTCTTCGTCGTGTGCGAGCGCATGAGCTGCGCCTCGGTCGCGTGAACGCGGCCCGTCAGGCGCAGCGGGCCGACGACCTGCGGCACCATCGCATCGTAACGATTGTTACGGATGCCCATCCTCACCTTGTGCTCGAAGTCGATGCCCTCGACCGCCTCGAGGAAGCCGTGCACGAAGTGCTGCCGGCTCTGCTCGCCGTCGGTGACGATGTCGACGCCCGCGTCCTCCTGCTCCTTGAGCCACAGCAGCGTCGCGTCGCGCTTGGCCTGCGCGAGCGCATCGCCCTCGGCCTTCCAGGTGGGCCAGAGCTTGTGCGTCTCGGCGAGCCAGGCGGGCTTGGGCAGGCTGCCGGCGATGGTGGTGGGGAACATGCGGGGTCTCCTCGGATCCGGATCGGGCCGAGAGGGTAACCCCTCGGGTGCCGTCCCGACCGCAGTGGGGTCGTCGGGGCCGTCGCCCACAGGACCCCGGCCTGCCGTCACCGCCGAGTTCGCCGTCGTGGCTGGCGGCGCACGGCGCGTTCAGCGCACGTTCAGCGCCGCTCCCAGCCTGCGCCGCCACTCCGACACCAGCTGCGGCTGCGCGCTCGCCAGCTCGAACACCTGCACCATCCGCTTGCGCCCGACGTCGTCGTGGAACGCACGGTCGCGCTGCACGATCTCGAGCAGCTGCTCGAGCGCCTGCGGCCACTCCTTGTACTCGATCCAGTACTCGGCGAGGTCGAGCCGCGCCTGCAGGTCGCCCTCGTTCGCGCGCACGCGCCCGAGCAGCTCGTGCGGCGCCGGCGGCTTCGCGGCCTCGACCGCCGCGGCCACCTGCTGCGCCATGCCCTGCACCTGCGGGTCGGCCTTCGCCTGCGCCGACAGCGCGTCGAGCTGGCCCTGCGCGGCCGAGGGCTCGCCAGCACCCAGCAGCAGTTGCGCGTAGAGCAGCCGTGCCGAATCGTTCGAGGGATCGAGCGCGATCGCCTTCTTCACGTGCTCGGTGGCAGAGGCCTGGTCGCCCCGGTCGAGCGCGGCGCCCGCCTGGTCGAGCTCGAGGTCCGACGGATTCGGCATCAGCCGGTCGATGAACTCGCGCAGCTTGCCTTCGGGCAGCGCGCCCTGGAACTGGTCGACCGGCTGGCCGCCGACGAACGCGTAGACGGTCGGGATCGAGCGGATGCGGAAGTGCTGCGCGAGCTGCTGCTGCGCATCGGTGTCGACCTTCACCAGCCTGAATCGCCCTTCGTAGGCCTGCTCGAGCTTCTCGAGCATCGGGCCGAGCGTCTTGCAGGGCCCGCACCACGGCGCCCAGAAGTCGACCAGCACGGGAACCTCCATCGAGGCGTCGATCACGTCGGCCTGGAAGGTCTGCAGGGTGGTGTCGGTGCTCATGGCGGGCTCGCGGGGCGGGGCGGCGGAAGACGTCCGATTCTAGTCGGTCCGCGCGCCGGCACCGCGCGACGCCGGCTCGGCCGTGCGGGTGCTAGCATCCCGCCGGAGGGAGGGGGTCGCGATGATCGTGATGGTGCTGGGGCTGGTGCTGTTCCTCGGCGTGCACTCGGTGCGGGTCGTCGCCGACGACTGGCGCGCCGCGCAGATCGCCGCGCGCGGCGAGGGTGCCTGGAAGGGCCTCTATTCGCTGCTGTCGATCGCCGGCTTCGTGCTGCTCGTCTACGGCTACGGACTGTCGCGCACCGCGCCGGTGGAACTGTGGAGCCCGCCGGTCTGGACCCGGCACCTCGCATCGCTGCTGACGCTGGTGTCCTTCGTGCTGCTGGCCGCCACGTACGTGCCGGGCACGCGGATCGGGGCCGCGGTGGGCCACCCGATGGTGCTGGGCGTCAAGACCTGGGCGCTCGCCCACCTGCTCGCCAACGGGCGGCTCGCCGACGTGGTGCTCTTCGGGGCGTTCCTCGTCTGGTCGATCGTGCTGTACGCGGCGTCGAGACGCCGCGACCGGCGCAATGGCACCCGGTACGTCGCGGGCCCGGCGTCACGCGACCTGATCGCGGTCGTCGTCGGCGTCGTCGCCTGGGCCGCGTTCGCGTTCTGGCTGCACGCGTGGCTGATCGGCGTGCGGCCCTTCTCCTGAGGCGCCGCGCCGCCGCAGGCCGCGCGACGGCCCCGACCCGAGACCCGCGTGCGACATCCGCTCTCGATACGGCTCCTGCACCTCGCCCTGATCGCGGGCGTGGCCGTGCAGCTCTTCACCAGCGAGTTCATGAAGGCGCCCCGCCCGGGCCGGGTGCTCACCGAGTGGCAGCTCGGCACCTTCGTCGTCCATGACCGCATCGGGCTGGTCGTGCTCGGCACGCTCGCCGCGATGGTGCTGCGCCTCGCCGCGATGCGCCGACCCGGCGGGCTGCGGCACGTGCTGCCGTGGACGGCCGCGGCCGGGCGCACGTCGCTGCGCCGGGAGCTCGCGGGGCTCGTCGCGCGGCCGCTCGAAGGCGCAGCGCGGCTCTTCACCGTCGCGCGCGCCGTCCAGGGCGCGGGCCTCGCGCTGCTGCTCGTGCTGGGCGCGACCGGCTGGGCGATGCACGGGCCGCTGTCGCGCGGCGAGCCACTTGAGGGCGTGCTGCGCCTCGTCCGGGAAGTCCACGAGAGCGCCGGCGACCTGCTGTGGGTCTGGCTCGGCGTGCACGCCGCGATGGCGCTCCCGGCCCTGCTGAGCGGCCGCACCGCAGTGCTCGACGTCTTCCGCTTCGGCCGCCGGGACGGGCCGTCGCATTCCTGAGCGGCCGCGCGCCCCGGGCCCGCCTCAGCCGCCGAGCTCGACGACGATCTTGCCCGGCGCCTCGCGCCGCTCGAGCGCGGCGAGCGCCTCCTTCGCGCGCTCCAGCGGAAACGTCGCGCCCACCAGCGGCCGGAACACGCCCTCGGCCGCGAGCCGCGCGATCTCGGCGCGGATCGTCGGCGCCTCGGCCGGCCGCTGCCGGGTCCACTCGCCGGCCCGCACGCCCACCACCGAATAGCTCTTGATCAGCACGTGGTTCGCGGCCACGCTCGGGATCCGCCCCGCCGCGAAGCCGACCACCAGCAGCCGCCCGCCGAACGCGATGCACTTCGTCGAGCGGTCGAACACGTCGCCGCCCACCGGGTCGAAGATCACGTCGGCGCCTCGCCCACCGGTCAGCGCCTTGACCTGCGCGGCGAAGTCGCCGCGCGAGGACAGCCGGTGCGTCGCACCGAGCGGGCGCAGCCGCTCGAGCCAGTCCTCGCGCGTGCCCGTCGCGATCACGGTCGCGCCGAGCGCGGCGCCGAGCTGTACCGCGGCCGCGCCCATGCCGCCCGTCGCACCGTGCACCAGCAGCGTCTCGCCGGCGCGCAACGCGCCGCGCACGACCAGCGCCACGTAGGCGGTGAGCGCGCCGACCTGCCAGCCGGCCGCGCTCGCCCAGTCCCAGCCCGGCGGCACCGGCGACAGCGCGTGCGCGGGCACGACCGCGCGCCGCGCGATCGCGCCGGTCTTGTCGGACACGCAGACCGCGTCGCCGAGCGACCATTCCGTGACGCCCTCGCCCACCGCCTCGACCACGCCCGCGCCCTCCATGCCGATCGTGTAGGGCAGCTCGGGCCGGTGCTGGTAGCCGCCGCGGGTCATCAGCAGGTCAGGGAAGTTCAGCGCGGCCGCGCGCATCGACACCGCGACCTCGCCCGGGCCGGGCGCGCGCGCATCGAGCGCCTCGAGCGAGACGCCCGACAGGTCGCCGGACAGGCGGGTGCAGCGCAGCGCGGTCGTGGTGGGCATCGGTCGCTCCGTCGCGCCGCGGGGCGCGTCGTCGTCAGTCGAAGATCGCGGTCGTCTGATGGCTGACCGCGACCGGGCGGCGCGCGTCGTCCCAGACGCGCGCGGTCTGGCTGGTGTAGCCCGCCGCTGCGTGTCGGGTCTCGGTGTGCAGCATCAGCCAGGTGCGCGGATCGACGGTGCGCGAGTCGACGAGCAGCTCGAGCAGCCAGGTCAGCGACGCGCCCGGCGCGCGCTTCGAGAGCGTCGCCATCACCGGCGACGGCGGCAGGTCGCACAGCGCGACCACGTTCGCCTCGCGCACCTCGGGCGCGTCGAGCGCGGGCGGCAGCGGCGCGCCGCCCCGGCCCGGGTCGTCGCCGTCGACGGACTCGCGCAGTCGCGCCCACATCGACGAGGGCTTCATCGGCGAGCCGCTGTACGGCACGGCGCCGCCGGCCCAGCGCTGCCGGTAATGCTGCAGGAAGCCCGGCATCCGGTCGGGCAGGTACGGGGCCTCGCGCAGCTGCGCGGGCAGGCGCAGCTCGGACGGCATCGGCATGTCGGCGAGCGCCTTCGACTCGCGCGACGCGCCGTACATCCCGACCACCACCGCGGCCGGCCGGCCGCCGCTGTGCAGCGTGCACTGCACGTGCGTGATCGCGCGGCCGCGCCGCAGCACGAGCGCCTCGGCACGCGCCTCGCCCGGGTCGACCGACGCGACGAAGGTCATCTGCAGCGCGCGCAGCGGCAGCTCGGGTCCGACCGCGGCGCGCATCGCGAGCGCCGCGAACGCGCCCTGGATGCCGCCGAAGGCGACGCGGCCCTGCAGCCAGTCGGTGGTCACGTCGGCGACGAAGGTGGCGCGGTCGCCGTCGGTGCGGGCCGGCCGCGAGACGATCGTCGAGAAGGTCCGCATCGAAGGAAAAGGCATGAGCTCGTGCCGGGCGCGCGGGGCGCCCCGAGACACCCGAGGATGCCACAATCGCCGCCCCGCCCCGTTCCGTTCCCCCAGGAGACCCCATGCGCATCGAGACGCTCGCCGTGCACGCCGGCTACTCGCCCGACCCGACCACCAAGGCGGTCGCGGTGCCGATCTACCAGACCGTCGCCTATGCGTTCGACAGCGCGCAGCACGGCGCCGACCTGTTCGACCTGAAGGTGCCGGGCAACATCTACACGCGGATCATGAACCCGACCGAGGACGTGCTCGAGAAGCGGCTCGCCGCGCTCGAGGGTGGCATCGCCGCGCTCGCGCTCGCCTCGGGCATGGCCGCGATCACCTACGCGATCCAGACCATCGCCGAGGCCGGCGACAACATCGTGTCGGCCTCGCAACTCTACGGCGGCACCTACAACCTGTTCGCGCACACGCTGCCCCAGCAGGGCATCCAGACGCGCTTCGCCGACGCGCGCGACCCGGCCTCGTTCGCGAAGCTGATCGACGACCGCACGAAGGCGGTGTTCTGCGAGTCGATCGGCAACCCGCTCGGCAACGTCACCGACTTCGCCGCGCTCGCCAAGGTCGCGCACGACGCGGGCGTGCCCCTGATCGTCGACAACACCGTGCCGAGCCCTTACCTGTGCCGGCCGTTCGAGCACGGCGCGGACATCGTCGTGCACTCGCTCACCAAGTACCTCGGCGGCCACGGCAACAGCGTCGCCGGCGCGATCGTCGATTCCGGGAAGTTCCCGTGGGCCGACCACGCGAAGCGCTTCCCCCGGCTCAACGAGCCCGACGTCTCGTACCACGGCGTCGTCTACACGCAGGCGCTCGGGCCGGCCGCCTACATCGGCCGCGCGCGCGTCGTGCCGCTGCGCAACACCGGCGCGGCGATCTCGCCGATGAACGCGTTCCTGATCCTGCAGGGCATCGAGACGCTCGCGCTGCGGATGGAGCGCACCTGCGAGAACGCGCTCGCGATCGCGAGGTATCTGCGGTCGCACCCGAAGGTCGAGTCGGTCAACTACGCGGGCCTGCCCGACCATCCGGAACACGCGCTGGTGCAGCGCTACATGGGCGGGCGTGCGAGCGGCATCCTGTCGTTCACGCTGAAGGGCGAGGCCGGGCGCGAGGGTGGCGCGCGCTTCCTCGACGCGCTGAAGCTGTTCACGCGGCTGGTCAACATCGGCGACGCGAAGTCGCTCGCGACGCACCCGGCCTCGACCACGCACCGGCAGCTGAACCCGCAGGAGCTCGCGAAGGCGGGCGTCTCCGAGGGCATGGTGCGGCTGTCGGTCGGCATCGAGCACGTCGAGGACCTGCGCGAGGACCTGGAGCAGGCGCTCGCGGCCGTCTGAACGGACCGATCGACCGTCCGTCCCGATGTGACCGTTCCGAGACCGAAGCGCCGCGCAAGCGATCCCGTACCGACCCGGGATCGATCCGTGGCGCGACCACACTGGCTCCATGGACGCCACGCACGGTGCGCGGCGTCGGACACCCACCCACAGGAGCCTCGCATGAAGACCTTCGCCAAGTTCGCCGCCCCCGTCGCCCTCGTCCTCGCGTCCTTCGGCGCGCAGGCTGGCGAAGGCCCGGCCCAGATCGAGATCCAGCAGCCCGTCGTGCAGTCGGGCGCCCCGGCGCCGGCCGCGAAGGCCACCGCGCAGCAGCAGCCCATCCTGCCGGGCGCCTGACGCCCGCCGCGGCCGGCCGCGCGCCGGCACGCACCGACCGACGCCCGCAGCGCCCCCGTGCGCCGCGGGCGCCGTCGCGTCCGGAGCCGCCCGCGTCGGATGACCTTCGACGTCATCGACGGGCCGCGGCGCGGCGCGCAGCATCGGGACATCGATCCACGACAGGAGAACGACGATGTCCCCCGCCACCCTCGTGCCCCTCGCCTGCGGGCTGATCATCGGCCTCGGCGCCCTCGGCGCCTGCGTCGGCCTCGGCGTGATGGGCGGCCGCTTCATGGAGGGCGCGGCGCGCCAGCCCGAGCTGATGGAGCGGCTGCAGACCAAGATGTTCCTGCTCGCGGGGCTGATCGACGCGTCGTTCCTGATCGGCGTCGGCATCGCGATGATGTTCGCGTTCGCGAACCCGTTCGGCGGCTGAGCCGCGGCGGGCGCGACCCCTCGGTTCGCCGGGCGGCGCACCCGGCGCGACGCCCGCGCCGTCCGCGTGCGAGCATCGGGTCGCACGATGGAGGCGACCGCGATGGGCGACGGCACCAAGGCCACCAGGGCCACGAAGGACAAGCGCGGCGAGGGACGGGCGGACGTACCGCAGGACCGGGTGCACCTCTCGAAGAAGGACTACGAGGCCCGCCTCGAGCCGCTCGAGCTCGAACTGAACCGGCTCGCGCGCTGGGTGCAGGCCACCGGCGCGCGCGTGCTGGTGCTCTTCGAGGGCCGCGACGCCGCGGGCAAGGGCGGCGCGATCAGCGCGATCTCCGACGTGCTGAACCCGCGGCAGTGCCACGTCGTCGCGCTGCCGAAGCCCGACGAGGTCGAGCGCACGCAGTGGTACTTCCAGCGCTACGTGCCGCACCTGCCCGCGTCCGGACAGATCGTGCTGTTCGACCGCAGCTGGTACAACCGCGCCGGCGTCGAGCGCGTCATGGGCTGGTGCACCGACGACGAGTACCGCCACTTCCTGCGCCAGGCGCCGGTGTTCGAGAAGATGCTGGTCGAGGACGGGATCCTGCTCTTCAAGTACTGGCTGACCGTGGACCAGGCGCGCCAGGAGGAGCGCTTCCGCGAGCGGCTGGAGGATCCGCTCAAGCGCTGGAAGCTGTCGCCGATCGACCTGAAGTCGCGCGAGAAGTACCGCGAGTACGGCAAGGCGCGCGACGCGATGCTGAAGGCGACCCACACGAAGCACGCGCCGTGGACCCTGGTCGAATTCGACGACCAGCGGCTCGGCCGCCTGACGCTGATCCGCGACCTGCTCGACCGCGTGCGGGACGGCGACGTGCCGCCCGAGACGGTCGAGTTCCCGCCGCTGCCTGGGCCGCCCCAGCGCGAACGCTTCGACGGGCCGCTCAGGCCGATCCCGCCGGCGCGCTGAGGCGAGCGGCCGCGCGCCGCTAGAGCCGGTTGTGCGTGCCGTCGCACAGCGGCGCGCGTGCGGAGCGCTTGCAGCCGCAGAACCAGACCTTGCCGTCGTGGGCGGCGGTGTACTTCACGGGTTCGAAGCCGGTGCCGCGGTGGCTGCCGTCGCAGAACGGCTGCTTCGCGCTGCGCCCGCAGGCGCACCACCAGTAATCGGTGCCGGCCTTGACGTCGACGGGCAGGGGCGAGGTCATCGGGGTCTCGGGTGTGCTCATCGTGGCCTGGTGCGATCGCCCCGGGCGTCGGGACGCGCCCGGAGTCTAGTCGCGTCCTCCGCGGGACCGTCCGTGCCCGAGTCGGCTGCACGGACATCGCGGCCGGGCGTCGACGCGCCGGGTTGACGACGGTCAAGCCTGCCGCGCGCGAGCCGCTCCCGCTGTGGCGGCGTTGCGCGGGATCAATCCTCGCGGACGCGACCGGCGCGACGCTCCTTCGCGAGCCCCGATCCCACCTCGACGAAGGAGACCCTCGTGGACCGCTCCCCGACCGTGTTCGATGTCCTCCGGCGCCGCGTGCTGGCGCCCTTGGCGCTGACCCTCACCGCGACCGGATGCGTGCAGGCGCCGCCCGCGCCCGGCTCGCCGGCCGCGCCGTCCGCCGCGGCACCGGCCGTCGCATCCGCTCCCGCTGCGCCGGCGGCCGCACCCGCCCTGCCGCCCTCGGTGGTCGCCCTCGGTGCGGCCGCGAAGCGCCAGGTGCCGATGCTGGATGTCGCGGGGCTCGAGGCGGCGATCGGGGGCGGTCGCGCCGGGCTCCTCGTCGACGTCAGGGAGCCCGACGAGTACGCGGCCGGCCACCTGCCCGGCGCGATCAACATCCCCCGCGGCACGATCGAGATCGCGATCTGGCCGCGCGTCGGCGGCGCGTCCACGCCCGACCTCGCGCGGCCGATCACGCTGTACTGCGGGACCGGACTGCGCTGCGCGCTGGCGGCGCGGTCGCTGCGCGAGTTGGGGTTCACCGCCGTATCGGCGGTGGAAATGCGGTTCCCGGCGGACTGGGTGAAGGCGGGGCTGCCGATCGAGCGCTCGCCCGACCCGGTGTGGGTCGTCGCGCGCGAGCTGCGCCTGCCCGTGCCGGCCCCAGCCGTCTGGGCGACCGTGCGACCGTTCGACCGGCTGCACGTGTGGCACCCGACGATGGCGTCGACGCGGATGGACGGCGACCCGTCGCGACCGGGCGCCGTGCGCGAGCTGACGACGAAGTCCGGGGCGGTCGTGCGCGAGGAGCTGCTGTCGCTCGACGACGCGGCGATGACGGTGCAGTACCGGATCCTCGAGTCGCCGCTGCCGGCCCGCGACGTGATCGCGACGCTGCGGGTGATCCCGGTCGCCGAGGGCTCGCTCGTCGTCTGGAGCTCCAGCTTCCGGCCGCGCGGCGAGGCGAAGCAGGCGCCCACCCGGGCGGCGGTCGCGTCGATCTACGAGGCCGGCTTGAAGGGCCTGGGCGAGACGGTGCGCTGAAGGCCCGGCCGGCGCGTCTTCGGGCGCGACCCGCACCGCCCGATCGGCGCGGATCGCCCGGTTGACGGGGTCGGTGGCCCGTGCCATCTTCGGCGCCCCTTTGCCCCCGAGCGCGCCGCGCCATGCCCGCCCCCGACGTGCGCACCGACCCGAGCTTCCTCTCCGACTTCGCCGCCGCGTGGAACGAGCACGACGTCGATCGGCTGATGGCGTTCATGGCCGACGACTGCGAGTTCCGCACCGCCGACGGCGCCGCGCTCGAGGTCGACTGCGTCGACGTGTCCACCTTCCACGACGGCCGCATCGCGATGAAGGACACCTTCCTCGAGACGCGGATCGCCCGCACGCCCTGAACCCACCGCCACGCCCATGAGCCGAATCCTCATCACCGCCGCCGGTCGCCGCTTCGTGGCCGAGACCAACCCCGACGCGCCGAAGACCGTCGAGGCGTTCATGAAGCTGCTGCCCTACCGGCAGAAGATCATCCACGTGCGCTGGAGCGGCGAGGCCTGCTGGATCCCGCTCGGCGACTTCGAGCTCGGCGTCGGATTCGAGAACCACACCTGCCACCCCTCGGTCGGAGACGTGCTGTTCTACCCCGGCGGCTTCAGCGAGACCGAGATCCTGCTCGCCTACGGCTCGTGCTCGTTCGCCTCGAAGATGGGCCCGCTCGCGGGCAACCACTTCCTGACCATCGTCGAAGGCAGGGAGCAGCTGCGCCCGATGGGCGTCGAGGTGCTGTGGGAAGGGGCGAAGGACATCGTGTTCGAGAAGCTCTGACCCACACCGATCGAGGAGAAGATCCGTGCTGAAGTTCTGGTACAACAACGCGCCCAATCCGATGAAGGTCGCGCTGATGCTCGAGGAGCTCGGCGTGCCCTACGAGCCGATCCCGGTCGACACCCGCAAGGGCGAGCAGCACGCCGAGGCGTTCCGCGCGGTGAACCCGAACGCGAAGGTGCCGGCGATCGAGGACGACGGCATCGTGGTGTTCGACAGCAACGCGATCCTGCTGTGGCTGGGCGACAAGCACGGCCGCTTCGTGCCGGCCGACCTGCGTTCGCCGGCGCGCGCCGAGATGCTGAGCTGGCTGATGTTCGTCGCGAGCGGCATCGGCCCGTACTCGGGCCAGGCGGTGCACTTCCGCGTCGCCGCGCCCGAGCCGAAGGCCTACGCGCTGAACCGCTACGACTTCGAGGCGCACCGCCACTGGAAGATCCTCGACGACCGGCTCGCCTCGCGCCGCTGGCTCGCCGGCGACGACTACGGCATCGCCGACATGGCCTTCTGGGGCTGGGCGCGGCTCGTGCCCTTCGTGCTGGGCGTCGAGAATCCGTGGACGCAGTACCCGAACGTCAAGCGCCTGCTCGACGAGATCTCGGCGCGTCCGGCGGCTGCGCGCGTCGAGGCGCTGCGCAACAGCCACCAGTTCAAGACCGAGAACGACGCCGAGGCGATGCGGGCGATGTTCCCGCAGAACGAGCGGCTGAAGAGCGCGGGCTGAGGGCACGGGCGAACCGGGCGCAGGCCCCCTTCGCCGCTCGACTGGCCGGCGTGCGCGGGCACCCCGCGCAGCGCCGGTCAGCGCGCCGCCGCCTCGCGGATCGGCTCGCAGCGCAGCGAGCGCCGCGCGGCCTCGGCCGCCTCGCGCTGCGAGGCGCCGCCCTCGAGGTGCACGCGCATCAGCAGCAGCCCGCGCGCGCTCGGCGAGTCGACGCGCGTCGCACCGCCGGGCAGCGCGACCGGGGCCGCGCCGATGCGCGCGAGCACCAGGTCCACCGGCCGCCCGGCCGCGCCGCGGTCGTTCAGCACGAACCAGGTGTCGGTGTCCGACGCGTACAGCGCGATCGACCAGTAGCCCGGCGCGCCGGGCTCGGCGCGCACGCGCAGCGGCGCGGCCGACACGTCGTACGCGCACAGCGCGTACAGCAGGTCCGGGTTCGGCAGCACGACGCGGCGTGCGCCCGCGTCGACCGGCGGCGGCCGCAGCACGCCGTCCCCCGCCTCGGCGACCACGCCCGAGATCACGCGCTGCATGATCGCCCGCGGCAACGCCCACACCGCGAGCGCGTGCACCGCGACGGCGACGGCGACGAACGCCGCAACGCGCAGCGCGCGGCCGCTCACCGGCACGCCCCGATCGGCTCGACGCGGGGCAGCGCGAGCCCGCGCGGATCGCGCGCGACCGACGTGGCGGGCACGTAGAGCCGCAGCACCAGCACCAGACCGCGGTCGCCCGGCGTCGGCAGCCAGGCGCGCGCGGGTGGCTCGGGCGCGACGGGGCCGGTGACGATCTCGAAGCGAGCGCCGTCGGCCGCGTCGGCGCCGAACGCGTGCCGGCCGGCGTCGTTCGCGAACAGGAAGTGGTCGTCCGCGTAGGCGGCGACGCTCCAGAAGCGCGCGCCCGGCACCGGTCCCGAGATCCGGTAGCGGCAGCGCGAGCGCAGCGGCGCGCCGTTCGCGTCGGTGCGCGCGAGCCAGTACATCGTCTCGTCGCGGCCGAGCGCGAGCAGCCCGCCGACCGCGACCAGCGCGCGCACGTACGGGCCGGCCTGCGCCGTGCCGATGCGCTCGTCGAAGACCCAGCCGTCGCGCGCAGGCAGCGCTCGGCCGGCGACCCACAGCGTCGCCGCGGCGCTCGCCACGCCGAGCACGACCGCGAGCACGAACCACGCGAGCGCGCGCAGCGTACGTCGCCCGCGCGACGCTACGGCGGCCGCGACGCTCACCGCCCGCGGTCCCGCGCGCGCTTCGCGAACGCGGTGATCCAGGCCGAGGTGCGCCCGGGCGCGAGCCGCGCGATCAGGTCGCCGAGCCGCGCGTCCGCGCCGATCAGCAGCCGCGTGTCGCCGCGCTCGAGCGCACGCACGATCGCCCCCGCGGCGTCCGCGGGCGACGTCCGCGCCATCCGCGCGAACTGCGCGGCGAGGTCCTCGGGCGAATCGGCGATGCCGCCGAGGTCGACCACCCGCGCCGACTCGGCGATCCGGGTGCGGATGCCGCCGGGCAGCACGACCAGCACCTGCACCCCGGCCTCGCGAAGCTCCTCGCGGAGCACGTCGGAATAGGCGCGCACCGCGGCCTTCGAGGCCGCGTACATCGACTGCGTCGGCGTCGCGCCGAGCGCGAACACGCTCGAGAGGTTGACGATCGCGGTGTCGGGCCGGCGCGCGAGCTGCGGTACGAACGCCCGGCAGCCCCGGACCACGCCCCAGAAGTTCACGTCCATCTGCCAGCGCGCGTCGGCCTCGGGCATCGTCGCGGCGGGCGCGACGACCGACACGCCGGCGTTGTTGACGACGAGGTCCGCGCCGCCCCAGCGGGCCTCGGCGCGGGCCGCGAGCGCGTCAGCGGTCGCCGGGTCGACGACGTCGCAGTCGAGCGCGTCGACGTCCGCGCCGCGCCCGCGCAGCGCGGCGGCCACCGCGTCGAGCCGCGCGGCGTCGCGGTCGGCGAGCAGCAGCTTCGCGCCGCGGGCCGCGAGCGCGCCGGCGAGCGCCTCGCCGATGCCGGAGGCCGCGCCGGTGACGACCGCGCCGCGGCCGTTCAGCGAACGCATCGGGATGCGCGACCGGTCCGCGCGGATGCGCTACGGTGACGGCCTTCGGAGACCAGGGAGACCCGCATGGCGGCAGCATCGACGGACCAGGTGGACTTCGTCAACGGCGGCACCCGGCTCTTCGGCATCGTCGGCGACCCGATCGCGCAGGTGCGTTCGCCGGAGATGGTGACCTGGGAACTGCGCCGGCGCGGCCTCGACGCGGTGCTGGTGCCGATCCACGTGTTCGAGGCCGAGTTCGACGCGGTGCTGCCGGCGCTGATGCGTGTCGCGAACCTCGATGGGCTGGTGTTCACCATCCCGTTCAAGCGGCGCGCCTGCGCGCTCGCCGCGAGCCTCGGCGCGCAGGCGCGCGCGGTCGGCGCGATCAACGCGCTCGCGCGCGGCGCCGACGGCCGCTGGCACGGCGAGATCTTCGACGGGCTGGGCTGCGTCGAGGGGCTGCAGCGCGCGGGCGTCGCGGTCCGCGGCGCGCGCGTGATGCTGGTCGGCCTGGGCGGCGCAGGCACCGCGATCGCCGCGGCGTTCGCCGCCGAGCGGCCCGCGTCGATGCGGCTCTTCGACCTCGACGCGGCGCACTGCGGGCGCGTTGCCGCGATGGTGCAGGCCGCGAGCCCGGTCACCGAGGTCGAGGTCGGCCCGCCGGTCGTCGACGGCGTCGACCTGCTGGTCAACGCGACGCCGGTCGGCATGCTCGACGACCCGCGCCTGCCGATCGAGGCGGCGAGCCTGCCGTCGTCGCTCGTGGTGTTCGACGCGATCGTGAAGCCGGAGGTCACGCCGCTGCTCGCGTTCGCCGCGTCGCAGGGCTGCCGCGCGATCGGCGGTCGCGAGATGATGCGCGGGCAGATCGCGCGGATCGTCGACTTCCTCGCGGCGACGCGGCGGGGCTGATCCGGGCCCGGTCAGGCGCGCCGGGGCGCCGCGCGCGTGCCCGCGCACAGCGCGGCCGCGGCCACCTGCATCGCGAGGCACGCGGCGATCGTGGGCGTGGGCGAGCCGGCGGCGGCGAGCAGCGCGCCGGCGCCCAGCGGGCCGAGCGCGAAGAGCGTCTGCCCGACGGTCCAGACGCGCGCGACCACCGCGCCGTAGCGCTCGGGCGCGAACTCGCGCTGCGCGAAGATCGCCGGCAGCATCACCACGTTGCCGACCGACAGCCCGAAGAGCACGCAGCCCGCCAGCACCGCGGCCGGCGCGTCCGACGCGAGCAGCAGCGCCATGCCGGCGGCCTGCAGCAGGAAGCTCGTCGCGGTCGCCGCGCGGTGGTCGACGCGGTCGATCACCACCGACAGCATCAGCCGGCCGACCAGCGAGGCGGCGGTCGTCGCGGCGACCGCCGCGGTCGCGCTCGCGACGCCGACCTTCGGCACCAGCAGCGGCATCTGCTGCGAGAGGAACGCGACCTGCGCGAGCCAGCCGATCGCGAACAGCGCGACGGTCCGCGCGAGCGGCCCGTCGGCCGCGGCCGCGACGCCGGGGCGCGCGGCCGCGGCGCCCGCTTCCGGCGACGGTCCCGACGCGGCGCCGCGCCGCGCCGGCTCCGGCTCCGGCTCCGGCTCCGGCTCCGGCAGGTTCCACGCGACGCCCGCGACGGTCGCCGCCGCGAGCACGGCCGCGACGATCGCGAGCCCGTCGGCAGCGCCCCAGCGCGCGACCGCCCACGCCATCGGCGGGATCACCAGGAAGCCCGAGGCGCTCGCGCCGGTCAGCGCGAGGTTCAGCGCGAGGCCGCGACGCGCGTCGAACCATGCGCCGATCACCTGCGTGATCGCGGTGCCCGAGGTCGCCGCCCAGCCCGCGGCCATCGCCGCGTAGGCGAGCGCGAGCGCGACCGGATGCACTGCGCGCGGCAGCGCGGCGACGCCGCCGGCGAGCAGCAGCGCGCCCGCGATCGCGACGCGCCGTCGCCCCCATCGCGCGGCCGCGCGCTCGACGGGACCGATCGCGGCCGCGCCCAGCAGGAAGTAGCCGGTGGTCGCCGCCGACAGCATCGCGGTCGGCCAGCCGCCCTCGCCCAGGTGGTGGACGTACAGCGACAGCGAGTAGAAGCCGAGCCCCCAGGCGAACACCGCGAGCCAGAACGCGATCGCGACGACGCGCCAGCCCGCGATCGGCCGCGGCGTTCGGAACTCGTCGGGGGCGCCGTCGGGCGCGCTCACGGGGCGGGCCCGCGACGCGTACGGTGCGCGGCCGTCATCGCGCCGCGCCGGCGGGCGGTGCGCTCATCCGAGCGCGAGCGGTCCGGGTGCGAGCGCGACCGCGTCGCGCCCCGCTCGGAACAGCCAGCCGTCGTGTGGCCCGTGCAGCATGACCGCGCCGTCGCGCACCGCGAGCCAGTCGCCCTCGGGCAGCCCGATCACCGTGTCGCGCGGCGAGAGCACCAGGTACTCGGCCAGGCGCTGCCGGCGCGTCTCGCCCTGGTGGCCGGGCGGCATCGCGTCGGTGTAGTGGCAGTTCAGCTGGAACGGCACCAGCGCGAGCGAGCCGAGCCCGCCCGGTTCGACGATCGGCATGTCGTTGGTCGTGCGGATCGTCGGGCAGGCGAGCACCGAGCCCGCGCTCCAGCCCACGTAGGGCAGCCCGCCGAGCGCCGCGTCGCGGATCGGCCCGAGCCAGCCGCGCCGGCGCGACTCGCGCAGCAGCCGGAAGGTGTTGCCGCCACCGACCAGCACCAGCTCGGCCGAGGCGAGCGCGGCCGCCGGATCGTCGGCGCGGTGCGCCGGCACGATCTCGAGGTCGAGCGGCGCGAGCGCCGCGCGCACGTTCGCCGCGTAGTCGTCCCACGCGATCGTCGTGCCGGCGAACGGCAGGAACAGCGCCCGGCGCCGCCCGGCCGCGGCCTCGGCGATCGCGTCGAGCGCGTGCGCGAGGTAGCGGCCGTCGGGCATCCGCGAGTTGGACAGCAGCAGCAGGTTCATCGCGACCGGACCGTGGGCGACGACGCGCAGTGTAGGCCAGCGCGGCCCGCGCGCGCCGGCCGAGGCGTGCCACCGGTCGCGGAACGCCCGCGCCGCCACCCGGCCTCGCGATCGCGTACACTGCGCGCCTCGCGCGGGGCTCGCCCGCGCGCACTGCTGGGGGTGCCGTGCCCGCGCGCGTCGCGGGTCGCGGCTGAGAGAGTCCCCTCGAACCTGATCGAGGTCATCCTCGCGTAGGGAAGCACACCATGTCGACGTCCGTCGTCCGCAATTCCGCGCTCGTCCCCGTTCCCTCCGCCGACCGGCCATTCGGCTGGCGCGACCACGCCTCGCTGTGGCTGAGCCTCGGCGTCGGCCTGCTGGTGATGCAGGTCGGCTCGTTCCTCGTGCCCGCGATGGGCACGCAGGCGGCGCTGCTCGCGATCGTGGGCGGCTCGGTGCTCGGCGCCGGCCTGCTCGCCTGGACCGCGAAGATCGGCTGCGACAGCGGCCTGTCGAGCGCGGGCCTGATGCACGCGACCTACGGCAGCGCGTTCGCGCGGCTGCCGATCGTGCTCAACATCGTCCAGCTGGTCGGCTGGACCACCTTCGAGCTGGTGGTGATGCGCGACGGCGTGGTCGCGATCCTGCGGCAGGCCGGCCTGCTCCCGCCCGCGGCGCCCGCCGCGCCCGAGGCCGCGCTCGCGCTGACCTCGCCGTGGTCGATGCCCTGGCCGGCGACGGTCGCCACGCTCGCGTTCGGCGCGGTGCTGGTGCTGCTGGTGAACGGGCAGATGACGACGCTGGTGCGCCGCTTCATGAGCCGCTTCGGGCTGCCGCTGGTGGTGCTGTCGCTCGCGTGGCTGACCTGGCAGTTCCTCGGCCGTGCGCAGGCGCAGGGCTGGGAGGCGATCTGGAACCGGCCCGGCACGGGCGGCATGAGCACGCTCGGCGCGCTCGACCTGGTCATCGCGATGCCGATCTCCTGGCTGCCACTGGTCGCGGACTTCTCGCGGCACGGCCGCGACGGCCGCGGCGCGCTCGCCGGCACCTGGCTCGGCTACGCGATCGCCAACGCCTGGTGCTATGCGCTCGGCGTGCTGGTCGCGCTGACCACGCCGTCGGCCGACCTGGTCGCCGCGCTGCTGCTCGCGCAGGGCGGCCTGGTCGCGCTCGGCCTCATCCTGATCGACGAGCTCGACAACGCCTACGGCGACGTCTACTCCGGCGCGGTCGCCGGCCACAGCCTCGCGCCCGGCGGCAGCGTGCGGCGCTGGGGCGTCGTGATGGCGATCGCCTGCACCGCGCTCGCGCTGGTGCTGCCGATGCACGGGCTCGAACCGTTCCTGCTGATGCTGTCGTCGGTGTTCGTGCCGCTGTACGGCACGATCCTCGGCCGCCTGGGCGGGGCGCGCGACGTCGCCGCGCGCGTCGGCGCGATGGCGGTGGACTGGACGACGGTCGGCATCTGGGTCGCCGGTGTGGCCTGCTTCCACCTGCTGCCGAAGCTCGCTCCGGTGCTCGGCGCGGCCCTGCCGACGCTCGCGCTGACCTTCGTGCTGGCGCGGCTGACGCGGCGCTGAGCGGGCCGCCGACCGGCCTGCGATCCGGCCCCGGACCGGGCTCGACGCCCGCCGCCGCGACCTCCCGCACATCCCGGCCGCGGCGCGGCCGTTGCGCCGCGGCCGCCCGCCCCCGGTGATCGGGCGCGTCCTGCTGCACAATGAGCGGTCCCGACCGACGAGCCGACCATGATCCCGCTGTCCGTCCTCGACCTCGTCCCCGTGCGCCTCGGCGACACGCCGGCCGACGCGCTGCGCAAGTCGCTCGACCTCGCCCGCCACGCCGAGCGCTGCGGGTTCACCCGCTACTGGGTTGCCGAGCACCACAACATGACCGGCATCGCCAGCTCGGCGACCTCGGTCGTCATCGGCTGGCTCGCCGGCGGCACCAGCACGATCCGCGTCGGCTCCGGCGGCGTGATGCTGCCGAACCACTCGCCACTGGTGATCGCCGAGCAGTTCGGCACGCTCGAGTCGCTGTACCCGGGCCGCATCGACCTCGGCCTCGGGCGCGCGCCCGGCACCGACCAGACGACGATGCGCGCGCTGCGCGTCGACCCGCGCGCGGCCGAGCACTTCCCCGACGACGTCGCCGCGCTGCGGATGCTGTTCGACGAGGCCGAGCCCGGCCAGGCGGTGCGCGCGGTGCCCGGGGCGGGCCTGAAGGTCCCGCTCTGGATCCTCGGCTCGAGCCTGTACGGCGCGCAGGTCGCCGCCTACTTCGGGCTGCCCTACGGGTTCGCGTCGCACTTCGCGCCCGACGAGCTCGACGCGGCGCTGCACGTCTACCGCGGGCAGTTCAAGCCGAGCGTCCAGCAGGCGCGCCCGCACGCGATGCCCTGCATCAACGTCGTCTGCGCCGACACCGACGACGAGGCGCGGCGGCTCTTCACCAGCCTGCAGCAGCGCTTCGTCGACATGGTCCGCAACCGGCGCGGCCTGCTGTCGCCGCCGATCGACGACATCGAGACCTACTGGACGCCGCACGAGAAGGCGCACGCGATGCGGATGCTCGCCTGCTCGTTCGTCGGCTCGCCCGAGACGGTGCGCCGCGAGCTGCAGCGCTTCGTCGAGCGCACGCGCTGCGACGAGCTGATGGTGAGCGCCGCGATCTTCGACCACGACGCGCGCAAGCGCTCGTACGCGCTGCTCGCCGAAGTCGGCCGCGCGCTCGAGCCGGCGCGCGGCGCCGCGTTCGAGGCCGCCTGAGTTCCCGCCGGCGCCGCGAGGCGGCGCAGCGCCGTCCGATCCGTCACCGCCCGGAGGGTCCGTCGTGTCCGATCGCAGCTTCGAGTTCTTCTTCGACGTCGCGTCCGCCTACAGCTGGATCGCGAGCACGCAGGTCGAGGCGCTCGCCGCCCGGACGGGCGCGCGGGCGGTCTGGCGGCCGTTCGTGCTCGGCTTCGCCTTCAAGGCGACCGGCAACGAGACCCCCGCGCGGATCCCCGCCAAGGCGGCCTGGATGAAGGCCGACCTCGGCCGGTGGGCGCGCCGCTACGGCCTCGCCTACACCTACCCCTCGCGCTTCCCGATCGCGTCGATGGGCGCGCAGCGGCTGCTGGTCGCCGCGCGCCGCCTCGAGGGCGAGGCCGCGGTCCCCCGGCTCGCCGCGACGCTGTTCGACGCCGCCTGGGGCCACGACCGCGACATGACCGATCCGCGGGTGCTCGCGCGCTGCGCGCAGGACGCGGGCTGCGACCCGGAGCGGCTGCTCGCGGCGCTCGAGGCGCCAGAGACCAAGGCCGAGCTGAAGGCGAACACCGACGACGCGATCGCCCGCGGCGTCTTCGGCGCGCCCGCGTTCTTCGTCGACGGCGAGCTGCACTGGGGCAACGACCGGCTCGACTTCGTCGAGGACGCGCTGCGCCGATGACCGTCGGCGGCGCCGTGCGCGCGACGCTCGTGCTGCTGGAGACGAAGACGGCGTCGGGCGCGCGCCGGGAGGCCGACGGCGACCCGCGCACCTGGGTCTGGAACCGCGGCGAGCGCACGCAGCCGTCGCTCGATGGCGTCGCCTGGCCGGAGTGCGTCGAGACGCCGGCCGGCGCGGGCGCGCCACCGATCGCCGTGCCCTTCGTCGCGCGCGGCAACGAGCCGCTCTGGCGGCTCGACCTCGACGCCCGGCGCATCCGCTTCGTGACCGGCCTCGACGCCGCGCCGGTCGAGGCGCCGACCCCCGCGCCGCGACGACGGCGCGGGCCGGGTGCTCGCGCGACGCTGACCCGAACCGTTCCACCCCCCTCCGGAGGAGAGCCGACATGGCCAAGGAGTACCCGCAGCTGATCGCCGACATCGGCACGATGACGAAGAAGATCCGGGCCGAGGCGCCGGGCACGATGGCCGGCTTCGACGCGATGGCCAAGGCGACGATGGCCGACGGTGCGCTGACGCACGGCCAGAAGGAGCTGATCGCTCTCGCGATCGGCGTGGCCACGCGCTGCGACGGCTGCATCGGCTACCACGCGAAGGCGCTCGTGCGCGCGGGCGTGCCGCGCGCGCAGCTGGTCGACATGCTCGCCGTCGCGACCTACATGGGCGGCGGCCCGTCCCTGATGTACGCGGCCGACGCGCTGCGCGCGTACGAGCAGTTCGGCGGCGCGTCCGAGTGACCACGCGTTTTCCGGGCGCGGCGACGCGATCGCGATGACCCGCGCCGACGGCGGCCTGCGCGCGCTCGCCGCGACCTTCCCGCGCGCGGGACGGCTCGAGGCGATCGTGCTGCGCCCGGCGCGCGGCGAACCGGCGCGCCGCGTCGAGGTCACGCTCGCGATCGCGGCGCGCGGCCTCGACGGCGACCGTGGCGCGCTGCGCGCATCGCGCACGCCGCGCGTCGGCGCGCGCCAGGTCACGCTGATCCAGGCCGAGCACCTGCCGGCGATCGCCGCGCTGGTCGGCCTCGACGCGGTCGCGCCCGAGGCGCTGCGGCGCAACCTGGTGGTGTCGGGCGTCAACCTGGTCGCCGCACGGACGCTCTTCCCCGACGTGCCGCTGCGGCTGCGTCTCGGCGACGCGGTGGTGCTCGAGGTGACCGGCCCCGCGGAGCCGTGCTCCAGGATGGAGGTCGCGCTCGGCCCCGGCGGCTACGTCGCGATGCGCGGCCACGGCGGCGTCACCGCGCGGGTGCTCGAGGGCGGGCCGCTGCGGGTCGGCGACGCGGTTCGGGTGACGGTCGGTTGAGCCTCAGCCCTCGGTGCCCAGGTGCCGGCGCGCGGCGCGGTCGAGCGCCGCGTCGAAGGTGACCAGCGGCGCGCGCAGCTCGGCCGCGAGCCACAGGTAGGCCGCGTCGTACGGCGTGATGCCGTAGCTCATCGCGAGGCCGGCGATCGCGGCCGGGTCGACCGGCGCGCGCTCGATCGCGAGCGCGCGGAAGTCGGCGAGCCCCTGCGCGGCCACCTCGCCGAGCCCGGCCGCGGCCTTGCGCGCGGCGACGCTCGCGATCTCGTAGTCGACCAGCCACGGCGCGTGCAGCGTGGTGCCGGCGAGTGCGCGCAGCGCGTCGTCGCGGCCGGGCTCGTCGAACAGCACCGCGGCGAGCACCGCCGCGTCGACGACGACCGGGTGGCGCGCGCGCAGCGCGAGCGAGGGTTCGGCGACGCGCACCCGCGCGGTCCGGGTGGCGGCGCGGCCCGTGTCCCGGTCCCCTGCGCGGCCCACCTCGCGTCCGCCTTCGCCCCCGGCCTCGCGGCCCCGGCGGCCGGTCGCGGCGGCGCTCACCGCCCGCTGCGCTCCGCGCGCAGCAGCTCGGCCGCGCGTGGTCCGCCGCGCACCGGCTTCGGCCGGCGCGCGAGGTGCTCGCGCGCGATCTGCTCGATCGGGCGCGCGTCCGGACGGGGCGCACGCGCCGCGGGCGAAGCCCAGCCGAGCGCCGGCGACGCGGCCGCCTCCTCGGCCGCCGCGCGCTCCACGATCGCCATCAGCTCGCCCTGCAGCGAGCGGTGGTGGCGCGCCGCGCGCTGGCGCAGCGCGGCGGCGATCGACTCGGGCACGTCCTTGATCGACAGGTTGGGCATCGGCGCTCCGCACCAGGGCTTGGCGCCATTATGGCTCCATTCCGGAACCGTTGCGGTCCGCCGCGCGACGCGCCGAGACTCGGCCCTCCTCCCGATGGAGCCGCGCCATGCAGCCCGTCCCCGCCCCCTCCGGCGACGACGCCGCCCCCGAGCACCTGCGCACGATCACGCTCGGCCGCGCGAAGGCGCTGATCCGCGCGATGGCGCACGAGCAGAGCCTGCTGCTGCTCGCGCCCCCGGGCATCGGCAAGTCCGACATCGTGTTCGAGGCGGCCCGCGAGGCCGGGCTGCCGTGCCGCTCGCTGCTCGGCACGCAGATCGCGCCCGAGGACGTGAGCGGCGTGCCTCGGATCGTCGGCGAGCGCTCGGTGTTCTGCCCGCCGCGCACGCTGCTGCCCGAGGACGGCCGCCCGTTCTGCCTGTTCCTCGACGAGCTGCCCGCCTGCGCGCCCGACGTGCAGAAGGCGTTCTACTCGCTGCTGCTCGAGCGCCGGATCGGCGAATTCGCGCTGCCGCCGGGCAGCTGGGTGGTCGCCGCCGGCAACCGCGTGCAGGACCGCGCGCTGGTGCGCTCGATGAGCTCGGCGCTGGTCAACCGCGTGACCGTGCTGAACCTGCGCGCCGACGTCGGCGAGTGGCTCGGCTGGGCGGGCGCGCACGGCGTGCGGCCCGAGGTGCGGCGCTTCGTCGCCTGCCTGCCCGAGTCGCTGGTGCGCGCGGTGCCCGACGTGCCCGCGCCGTTCTCGACGCCGCGCGCGTGGGCGGCGTTCTCGCGCGCGCTCGATCTCGCCGAGGCGCGGGGCGCGCTCGACGCCGACGCGCGCCGCGCGCTCGCGTTCGGGCGGCTCTCGCCGCGCGACGCCGCGGTGTTCTGCGCGATCGCAGACGAGACGGCCGCGCCGCTGCGCGAGCTCGGCGACTACCTCGTCGAGCCCGCGACGCTGCCCGAGGGCCTGTCGGCGCGCTGGTTCGTGCTCGACTGCATCCGCCAGCACCTGAAGGCCGGCACGCTCCCCTCGGTCGAGGCTCCGGTCGTCGACCGCTTCCTGCGCGCGCTGCCGGACGAGCACCAGCTCGCGGTGGTCACCGATCTGGTCGAGCGATGGGCCGACCTCGGCGGCGAGGCCGCGATGCACGCGCTGCTCGCCCGGGTCGCGGCGCTGCCGTCGCGCGGGGCGCCGGACGGCGGCGCAGGCGCCGACGCCGCCGTCGCCACGGACTGCGCCGCCGGCGGATCGGCGACCGACGCCACGCCAGCGCCGGCCTCGCCCATCGACGCGGTGCCCCTCGGCGCCGGCGACCTGCCGCACGGGTCCGCCGCGTGAACGCGCCGCACGCCGCCCCCGACCGCGACGCCGAGCGCCGCCGCGTCGAGCGCGCGCTGCGCCGCGCGACCGTGCCGTTCCCCTACCTCGCCGGCCTCTGCGCCGAGGCGCGCGTCGCGATCGACGACCGCGTGCCGACGATGGGCGTGTTCGCGTCCGGCCGGATGCTCGCGAACGCCACCTTCGTCGCGCGGCTGGACGACGCGGACCTGCTCTTCGTCGTCGCACACGAGCTGCTGCACCTCGCGCTGCGCACCCACCGCCGCGCGGTCGGCGCCGACCGGATGCAGTTCAACGTCGCGCACGACTACATCATCAACGACCTGCTGCGCGGGGCGCTCGGCACGACGCGGATCCCCGCCGGCGGCCTCGACATGCCCGGCGCGCGGCTGCGCTCGGCCGAGGAGGTGCTGCTGGAGATGCGCCGTGCGGCGCGCGCGCGCGGCGACGGCGACGACGCGCCGCGGCGGATGTGGCGGGTCGCCGAGGACGGGTCGCCCGGCGACCTGCAGGGCGGCGGACCCGGCGACGACGGCGGCGACGACGGCGGCGACGTGCTCGCCGACGCCACCGAGCGCGACTGGTTCGGCGAGGACCGCGACGCGCAGCGCGCACGGGCCCGCGAGGTCGAGGCGGCCGCGCGGCGCGGCGTCGCCATCGCCCGAGCGACCGGCGCGCTGCGCGGCTCGCTGCTCGCGCAGATGGGCCTGCTGCCCGGCGACTCGGGCGACGACGTCGACGCCGAGCGCGGCGCTTGGCGCGCGCCGCCCGCGCTCGCGCTGCAGCGCTGGATCGAGTCGGTCGCCGCCGGCCCGCGCACCTTCGAGCGCGCGCCGCGCCGCGCCCCGCCCGACGCCGGCGTGGTGCTGCCCGGCCGACGCCGCGAGGGCGCGCTGCTGGTCGTCGTGCTCGACACCAGCGGCTCGATGGTCGCCTCCCTGGGCCGCGCGCTCGGCGCGCTCGCCGACGCCTGCGACGCGATGGGCATCGACCGCGTGCGCCTCGTGCAGTGCGACGCGGCGGTGACCGCCGACGACCTCGTCGGACCCGCCGACCTCGCGCGGCGCCGCCTCGATGGCTGGGGCGGCAGCGACATGGGCCCGGCGCTGCGCCATCTCGCAGCCGACGCGACCGTGCGCGCGGCGGTCGTGCTGACCGACGGCGACGTGCTCGTGCCGGACGGGCCCTGGCCGTTCGAGCTGCTGTGGCTGCTGCCGCCGGACGCGTCGGCGTCGTTCGCGCCGGCGCAGGGGCGCGTGCTGCGGCTGACCGATTCCGACCGACCGGACGCGAGGAGTGGAACGTGAAGGTGATCCAGGAACTGGTGCAGTGGTTCGACCGCCGCGGCCTGCTGAGCGAGGCCGACCTCGCGGCGCTGAACGAGCAGGGCCTGCTCGCGCAGGACGCGCCGCGCACGATGCTCGAGCACTGCGGCCGCATCGGACGCGGCTGGTGCTTCCGCGTCGTCGGCGAGCTCGAGGGCCCGGTGTGGGGCACCGACGTCTACACCGGCGACTCGTCGGTGGCGAGTGCGGCGGTGCACGCGGGGCTCGTCGGGCCGGGCGCGAGCGCGGTGCTGCGGGTGGTCGTCGTCGAGCCGCCCGAGCGCTTCGAGGGCTCGCTGCGCCACGGCGTCGCGAGCCGCGACTACGCGCGCTACGACACCGCGTTCCGCTTCGAGGCGATGCCGTCGTCGGACGAGGGCTGAGCCCGTCGGCGACGTCCGCACGGGCGCGGCGTCCGCACCCCGGAGCACAGCGCGTTCCCGCGGAAACGTTCACGTCGTCCCCGATCGGGCTACGATCGGCATCCCGCCCCCGACGACCGCGCCGCGATGGACACACCGACCTTCACCCGCCTGCTCGACCGGATGATGCGCGCCGCCGAGGCCGGCGACGGCGACGCGTTCGCCGCCTGCTTCACCGACGACGCGGTCTACCACGACTACATCTACGGCCCGCACGCCGGCCGCGCCGAGATCGGCCGGATGCTGGTCGAGCTGTTCCGCCGCGACGCCGGTCCGGACTACCGCTGGGAGATGCTCGATCCGCTCTGCGAGGGCGACACCGGCTACGCGTGGTCGCTGTCGAGCTTCACCTCGACGGTGCCCGAGTTCGCCGGGCGCACCGTCGTCATCGACGGCATGAGCCGCTTCCGCCTGCGCGACGGCCTCATCGCCGAGTACGTCGAGTCGGTCAACGGCTGCGTCGCGATGGCACAGCTCGGCGTGGCACCCGAGCGGATGGCGAAGGTCGCGAGGAAGTGGGCGGACCGGCTGCTCGCGCGGCCGCAGACGCAGGCGTTCGTCGCGCGCGGCAAGCGCATGGCCTGACGGCGGCTCAGGCGCGCGCCATCCTGCCCGCGACCACCCGCACTCCGCTCGGCGAAGCCCGGTAGATCGCGACGATCGACAGCAGCGACACGCCGATCGCGATCCAGAACGCGATCGCGTAGCTGCCGGTCGCATCGTGGATCGTGCCGGCCAGCCACGGCCCGGCCGCGCCGCCCGCGATCGACGCGAGCGACAGCGTCCCGAAGATGCTGCCGTAGTGCCTGCCCTCGAAGATCTCCGCCGGCATCGCGCCGAACACCGAGGTCATGCCGTAGCCGAGCACGCCCTGCAGCAGCACCATCGTCCACAGCAGCAGCGGGCTCGGGAACGACGGCAGCACCAGCAGCGCGACGTAGGTGCCGACGAAGCCCAGGCTGCCGATCGCCCACACCGGCTCGCGTCCGATCCGGTCCGACAGCTGCCCGAGCGCGATCTGACCGGGCACGCCGGCGAGGCTCACCATGCCCAGGGCGAAAGCCGCCTGCGCGGCCGAGAAGCCGTTCTCGACGAGGTACTTGGTCTGGTGGACCTGCACCAGGTACCACGCGAGCAGGCCGCAGAAGTAGCCGAGCGCGAGCCACCAGAACCGTGCGGTGCGCATCGCGCGCGAGAGCGTCCAGTCGGTCGCGGCCCACGCTGCATCGACGACGTTGGTGCGCTTCGCGGCGCCCGCGCCCGGCACCGGGGCCGGGTCGCCGTCAGGCTGCAGCCCGAGGTCCTGCGGCCGGCGTTGCAGCAGCAGGTTCAGCGGCACGAGCACGACCAGGGCGACCACCCCGAGCGCGATGCACGCGGCGCGCCAGCCCGAGCGCTCGATCAGCGTCTGCAGCGCCGGCATCAGCAGGATCGAGCCGGCCCCGACGCCCGAGAACGCGATGCTCATCGCCAGCCCGCGCCGACGCACGAACCACGCCGGCAGCCACAGGCCCTGCCCCGAATAGCCGAGCACCACGCTGCCCGCGCCGACCAGCATCCCGAGCGTCAGGTACAGGTGCCAGGGCGCGCTCGACAGCGTCGCGAGCAGCAGCCCCGCGCCGGTGGCGAGGACACCGATCTCGCAGGTGAAGCGCGGCCCGCGCGCATCGACCGTGCGGCCGATCAGCGGGCTCAGGATCGCCGACACCACGAAGCCGAACGAGAACACGCCCGCGGTGACGCCGCGGTCCCAGCCGAACTCGTCGAGGATCGGAGGGTAGAGCAGCGAGAACGCGGTGCGCGCGTTGACGGCGATCGCCATCGACACGAACACCACGGCCACGACGACCCAGCCGTAGTAGAACGGCAGGCGGCGGGCGAGCGACTGCAGCACGGCGGGGGTCTCCTGCGCGACACCCGCGGGCCGGGCGTCGAGGCCTCAGGGTAGCCGATCGGACCGCGCCGGGGCCAGCGGTGCGGGACGGCTCGGAACGGGCGCGATGACGGCGGCGGTCATGGCCGGGCGGCACGGCCGCGCTGCCCGCGACCGGTCCGGGCGCACCGGGCGCGGTCCGGGCGCGCTCACTCGCCCCGCGCCGCCCCTGCCCCGCCCAGCGCCGCGATCCGCGCCCGCAGCGCCGCGTCCGTCAGCACGCCGAAGTGCGCGTCGACGCGCCGCCCCGCCGCGTCGAAGAAGAGCGTCGTCGGCAGCCCCGCCGAGCCGACCTCGGGCCCCAGCCGCGAGCCGGTGTCGAGCAGCACGTCGCGCAGCTCGAGCCCCTCGCGGCGCAGCCAGCCGCGCACCGCCGCCTCGCCCTCGCCCTGGTTGACGAGCAGCACCGCGACGCCCGGCTCGCGGCGCTGCGCGGCGGCGAGCACCGGCATCTCCGCGCGGCACGGCGCGCACCAGCTCGCCCACAGGTTGACCACCGCGGGCCGGCCGCCGGCGGCCTCGGCGAGCGTCGTCGCGCGCCCTCCGTCGAGCGCGACCAGCGCGACCGCCGGCATCGGCGGCCGATCCCACCGGCCGAGCGCGAGCGCGCCCGCGCCCCAGGCCGTCGCGGAGACCGCGGCGCCGATCGCGAGCGGCCTGCGGATCGCCGGCACGCGCAGCCCGCGCCACGCGAGCCACGCGAGCGCCACCGCGACCCCGGCAGGCGCGTACCAGCCGCCGTCGCGCACGTCGAGCACCGACAGGGGCGACGCGGCATAGGCGTCGCGGTTCAGCGCGACGAACGCGACGCGCGCGGCGAGCAGGCCGGCGA
>JADCHE010000058.1 GCA_020248665.1 Burkholderiales bacterium
GGGGAGCCCCCCTTCGGAACACGCTACCGCGCTTGCCCAAGACGCAGACCCATCGTCGAGCGAAGTCAGCAGCTGCTGGAACTGGTCGAAGCTGGTCGCATCGTCACCCGGGGGCAGGTTCGTCGCGACCTGCCAGCCGGCGACGGCACCGGGCGAGGACCAGTCTGTGGTGAGGAACGTCGGCGCCGCGATTGCGGAGGACGCCGCGACAGCGAGCGCCGCCGCGCCGAGCGAGCGAAAGGTCATGTTCACGAATGAGCTCCAAAGTGAGCAGGGAAAGTCCGGGTGCGAACACCGATGCAGGCTCCATACCAGGAGGGAAAATATTCCACGTCACCAGACACTTGGACGAACCTGCCCGCGACCGTCGGATGCGTGGTGTAAAGAAATCCGACGGTCGCTCCTGCCGACCAGGGCCCGTGCCCCCGGATCGCTGCGCCACGGACGCGCGCGCAGCGGCGCGCGCGCGACCCGCGACACCTTGCCCGTCAACGCGTCGACCGGACCCCGCAGCGCGAGCGGACGCCCGCGTATCATCCGCTGATGGATCGGCGTCGACGTCTCGCGCTCGCCGCCGGCGCGGCGCTCGCCGACGAGCTCGCGCGACCCGCGCCGCTGCTGCGGCTCGAGGCGCGGACGTCCGCCGAGCCGGCGGGGCGCCGCCTGCCCGGGGCGCGGCCCGCGTTCGACGAGGCCGGGGTCGCCGCGGCGTTCGCGGACGCGCCAGCGGCCGCGCCTGTCGTCGCCTACCGGTCGATCGGCCTGCGCTCGGCGCGCCTCGCGCAGCGACTGGTTGCCGACGGCCGCGCGCCGCGCAACCTGCGCCACGGCCTCTTCGGCTGGGCGGACGCGGGCCGCCCGCTGGTCGACGACCGAGGGCCCGCGCGCCTCGTGCATCCCTGCCACGCCGGCTGGGGCCGGTTGCTGTCCGAGGCGCGTCGCGCGCCGCTGGAGACCCGATGACCCGACTGACCTTCCTCGGCGCCGCGGGCACCGTCACCGGCTCGAAGCACCTGGTCGAGCACGGCGGCTCGCGCGTGCTCGTCGACTGCGGCCTCTTCCAGGGGCTGAAGGCCCTGCGTCTGATGAACTGGGCGGATCCGCCGATCGACCCACGCACGCTCGACGCGGTGCTGCTGACGCACGCGCACATCGACCACTCGGGCTACCTGCCGCGACTCGTCCGCGACGGCTTCCGCGGCCTTGCCTGGAGCACCGACGCGACCCGCGAACTGTGCGGGCTGCTGCTGCCCGACAGCGGCCACCTGCAGGAGGAGGACGCGGCCTACGCGAACCGCAAGGGCTTCTCGAAGCACCACCCGGCGCTGCCGCTGTACACCGAGGCGGACGCCGAGCTCGCGCTGAAGCGCCTGCGCGCGGTGAAGTTCGGCGAGGCGCTCGACTTGGGCGAAGGCGCGAGCGCACGCTTCACGCACGCGGGCCACATCCTCGGCGCGGCGAGCGTGCGGCTCGAGGTCGGGGGCACCTCGATCCTGTTCTCCGGCGACCTCGGCCGCTACGACGACCTGCTGATGCGCGACCCGGCCGACGCGCCGGCGGCCGACGTCGTCGTGATGGAGAGCACCTACGGCGGCCGGCTGCACCCGGACGACGATCCGGGCGACGAGCTCGCCGCGATCATCGCCCGCACCGCCGGGCGCGGCGGCTCGGTGCTGATCCCCGCGTTCGCGGTCGGCCGCGCGCAGCTGCTGCTTCACGTGATCGCGCAGCTGAAGGTACGCGGTGCGATCCCCGACGTGCCGGTGTTCCTGAACAGCCCGATGGCGGTCGACACCACCGCGCTGTACCGGCGGTTCTCCAAGGGCCACCGGCTCGACGAGACGCAGCTGCGCGCGATGTCGGGCGTCGCGACGATGGTGCGCGGCGTGGAGGAGTCCAAGGCGCTGGTGCGCATCGACTATCCCAGCGTCATCGTCTCCGCGAGCGGCATGGCGACCGGCGGCCGCGTGCTCCACCACCTGAAGGCGCTCGGGCCCGACCCGCGCAACACGATCGCGCTGGTCGGTTTCCAGGCGCCCGGTACCCGCGGCGCCGACCTGGTCGCCGGCAAGCGCACGCTGCGGATCCACGGCGCCGACCACCCGATCCGCGCCGAGGTGGCGTCGATCGACGGCCTGTCGGCGCACGGCGACGCGGACGACCTGGTGCGCTGGGCGCGCTCGATGCCGCGCCCGCCGCGGCGCGCGTACCTCGTGCACGGCGAGCCGGACGCGCGGGGCGCGCTGGCGGCGCGGCTGCGCTCGGAGCTGGGGTGGACGGTGGCACTGCCCGAGCAGGGCGAGGCGGTCGAGCTCGGCTGAGCCGCGGCCCTCACCACCGATAGCGCAGCCCGACGAATCCGCCGTCGCCGAACACGCGCAGCACCAGCGGCGAGTCGGGCTTGGTGGCGAGCCACGCGGTCGCGAGGCCGAGCGCCCAGCCGCCGAGCACGTCGGTCTGCCAGTGCGCCTGCACGTTGATCCGCGCGAGCCCCATCCAGAACGGGATCGCCGCGAGCGCCCAGACCTCGGGCCGGTCGCGGCCGTACTCCATGATGAACGGCGCGACGGCGGCCGTCGCGAGCGTCACGTGGCCGCTCGGGAAGGCCTCGTACTCGCTGCCCTGGCGCCACAGGTCGGGGTCGGGCGGGTCGGCCTGGTTCGGGCGCCTGCGCTGGGCGATCGACTTCACCGCGGTGACCGCGACCAGCGAGGCGGTCGCCGACTCGGCGGAGCGCCACCAGGTGCGGCCGATCCGCGTCTCGGTGCCCTCGACCAGCGCGCCGATCCAGGGCCCGACGATCAGCGCGTAGTACGCGGCGCGCTGCAGGTCCGGATCCCAGAGCCCGTGGTCGCGCAGCGGCTGCACCGCGTCGATGCCGAGCGGGCCGCCGCCGGCGCGCGCCGGCCCGCCGGAGAATGCGAGGGCCGCCGCCGTCGCGAGGACGGCGGCAGCGCGGCGCACGGCGCGCAGGGACGGGGCGCGGTGTTCGGCGTCCATGGCGATCGACAGCGTGCCTCGTCGCGTCCGCCGTGACGGGATGCCCCGGCGCGTCGTCGGTGTTCCGACGGCGGGCGGCGTCAACGGAAGAACAGCGTGGCCAGCCCGAGGAAGATGAAGAACCCCATGCTGTCGGTCGAGAAGGTCAGCAGCACCGACGAGCCCATCGCCGGGTCGCGGTTCATCCGCTCGAGCAGCAGCGGCACGCCCATCGCGACGATCGCGGCGAGCAGCAGGTTCAGGATCATCGCGAGCATCATCACCAGCCCGAGCGTGACGCCCTGCGGCGTGTCGCGGTACAGCAGCCACGCGAAGGTGCCGGCGATGCTGCCCCAGACGAGGCCGTTCAGCAGCGCGATCAGCAGCTCCTTGCGCACCAGCCGCTGCGCGTTGCCCGGCGTGACCTGCCCGAGCGCCAGCGAGCGGATGAAGAGCGTCATCGTCTGGTTGCCCGAGTTGCCGGCGATGCCGGCGACGATCGGCATCAGCGCGGCGAGCGCGACGACCCGCTCGATCGTGCCCTCGAACGCGCCGATCACGCGCGAGGCGAAGAACGCGGTGCCGAGGTTCACCGCGAGCCACAGCCAGCGGTTCTTCGCCGAGTTCCAGATCGACGCGAAGAGGTCCTCCTCGTCGCGCAGGCCGGCGGCCGACAGCACCTCGGACTCGCCCTGCTCGCGGATCACGTCGACGACCTCGTCGACGGTGAGCCGGCCGATCAGCCGGCCGCGCACGTCGACGACCGGCGACGAGATCAGGTCGTAACGCTCGAACGCCTGCGCGGCCTCCTCGGCCTCGTCGAGCGCCTGCAGCGACAGCACGTCGCGCTTCATCACGTCCTCGACCAGCGCGTCCGGCTCGTTGATCAGCAGCCGGTCGAGCGGCAGCGCGCCCTTGAGCACGTCGTGCCGATCGACGACGAACACCTGATCGGTGTGGTCGGGGAGCGCGTCGAAGCGGCGCAGGTAGCGCAGCACGACCTCGAGCGTCACGTCCTCGCGGACGGTGACCAGGTCGAAGTCCATCCGCGCGCCGACCGACTCCTCGGGGTACGACATCGCGGCGCGCAGCTGCTCGCGCTCCTCGGGCGTGAGCGTCCGGCGGACCTGCTCGACGACGTCGTTCGGCAGGTCCTCGGCGAGCTCGGCGAGCTCGTCGGTGTCGAGCGTGCCGGCGGCGGCGACCAGCTCGTCGCGGTCCATCGACGCGATCAGCGTCTCGCGGACCGAGTCGGACACCTCGACCAGGATCTCGCCGTCGCGCTCGGCCTTGACCAGGTCCCAGACCACCAGCCGCTGGTCGCGCGGCAGCGCCTCGAGGATGTAGGCGACGTCGGCAGGGTGCAGGTGGTCGAGCCGCGCGCGCAGGTGCGCGAGGTGCTGCGCGACCGCGACCTGCTCGACCAGCATCTGCCGCTCGGGGTCGAGGCTCTCGCCCTCGTGCCGCGCCTGCTCGCGGACGATCTCGTAGCGGCGAAGCAGGTCCTCGACCTCGGCGAGCGCGCGCTGCGCGTCCTCGGGGTCGCGCGGCACGGTCGACTCGCGGCGCCCGTCGGGCGCCATGCCGACGGGCTCGCGGTCCGTCTCGGGGATCGGGTGCAGGGGCTCGGTCATGGCTCGGGGGCACGCCCGCGAGTCACGCCGAGGTCGATCGAGCACCGTCGGGATCGACGGGATCAGTCGCGGGGCGCGGCGCAGCGGACGAACGCGGAGGTCGTGCTCACGTTCGGGCACAGCCCGGCGGGGCTGCGGAGGCTTCGGATGCCGCGCATTCTAGGCGGGCGCTGGCGGGCGGCGCCACCTCTTCGCTGACGGAATGTGGAAATTCCCGCACCGGCGCGTCGCAGGCCGCCACGGCGCGGCCCGGTCACGGCCGCGTCACGGCGGCGTGATCGCGCCCATCCAGCGCTGGATCGTCTCGGCGCGCCGGCCGAGGCCGGGCGCCTGCGGGTTGCGGTCGTAGAAGCGCGGCCGCGGCAGCATCGCGGCCAGCCGCGCGCTCTGCGAGGGCGACAGGCGCTCCACGGTCGTGCCGAAGTGCCGGCGCGCGGCCGCCTCGCAGCCGAAGACCCCGACGCCCCACTCGGCCACGTTCAGGTAGATCTCGAGGATACGCGCCTTGCCGAGCACCGCCTCGAGCATGAACGCGATCACGAGCTCCTGCGCCTTGCGCAGGTAGCTGCGTTCGCCCGACAGGAACAGGTTCTTCGCGAGCTGCATCGTGATCGTCGAGCCGCCGTGCGTGACCCGGCCGCGCTCGAGGTTGCGCTGGTGGGCGCGCTCGATCGCCTCCCAGTCGACGCCGTCATGCTCGGTGAAGTTGGCATCCTCGGCGGCGATCACCGCGCGCTTCAGGTGCGGTGAGATCCGCGCGTACGGCACCCAGCGGTGGCGCAGCTCGGCGTTCGGGTCCTGCTCGCGCAGCACCGCGAGCTGCGCGCGCATGAACGCGGTCGGCCCGGGGTCGTGCCATTTCCACCAGACGACGTGGCCGAGGAACCAGAGCTGCAGCGCGAGCACCGCGCCGACGGCGGCGACGAGCGTCCAGCCGACGACGCGGCCGATGCGCACCGCGAGGCCCCGCGCGCGCGCCATCGCCGGCGCGTCAGGCGGGCCCGGCGAGCCGCTCGCGCAGCGCGGCGTACACCGGCGCGACGTCGGGCCGCACGCCGCGCCACAGCGCGAACGACTCGGCCGCCTGACCCACCAGCATGCCGAGGCCGTCCTCGACGCGCGGTACGCCGGCCGCGCGCGCGGCCTGCATGAACGCAGTGGGCTTCGGACCGTAGACCATGTCGAACGCGAGCATCGCCCCGCGCCAGGCGCCCGGCGGCAGCGCCGGCGACTCGCCCGAAAGGCCCGCCGCGGTCGCGTTGATGATCGCGTCGAAGCCGCCGTCGAGGTCCGCGAGCCCGCCCGCCGACAGCCGCGCCGCGTCGGCCGGGTGCAGCCGCGCAGCGAGCTCGTCGCGCAGCGCGGTCGCGCGCGAGGCGGTGCGGTTCGCGATCGCGAGCCGCTCCACGCCCGCGTCGAGCAGCGGCCGCACGACGCCGCGCGTCGCGCCGCCGGCGCCGAGCAGCAGCACGCGGGCGCCCTTCAGCGCGAGGCCGACGCGGCCCTGCACGTCGGCGACCAGGCCGGGGCCGTCGGTGTTGTCGCCGAGCACGTCGTCGCCGTCGAAGGCGAGCGTGTTGACCGCGCCGGCGATCTCGGCGCGCGGCGTGCGGCGCCGCGCATACGCGAACGCCTCGGGCTTGAACGGCAGCGTGACGTTGAGCCCGAGGCCACCCTCGGCGCGGAACGCGTCGACGGCGGCCACGAAGCCATCGACCGGCGCGAGCAGCCGGCCGTACTCGATCACCTGCCCGGTCTGCGCCGCGAACGCCGCGTGGATCTCGGGCGAGCGGCTGTGCGCGATCGGGTTACCGATCACCGCGTAGCGAGCGGGTCTCGAGGGCATCGTTGGTGAAGGTCCAGGTGCGCACGATCTGCAGGATGTCGCCCTCGCGCGCCATCTCGGGCGGGAAGCGCTCGTAGGGCTGGCCCGCGTAGACGATCTGCTTGATCGCGCGGTTGAGCGCCTCGTACTTCGACTTCTTGTTGACGACCACGTCGACGACGTTGCCGTGCTTGTCGATCTCGACGGTGATGATCAGCGAGTCGTACTGCCGGCCGCGCGCCTCGGGCGGGTAGCGCTCGGTACCGATGCGCTCGATCTTCGTCGCCCAGTCGGCGACATAGCGCGCGTAGTGCACGCCGACCGCGTTGACGCCGAAGGTGAGCCGCTTGGGCCGCTTGTTGTAGTCCTCGACGTTCTTCGCGATCTCGGCCTGCATCCGCGTCATCACCGACTGCAGGTCGTCGCGGTCGGTCGCCTCGGGGCGCGGCGTCGCGTCGGCGGGCCGCTCGGGCGTCACGTAGGCCTGCGGCCCCTTGGCGAGCGCGAGCAGCTCGCGCTGGCGCGCCTCGAGCTGCTCGATGCGGCGGCGCTGCTCCTGCAGCGCGGAGCCGTCGCGCGCGACCATCTCGGCCGGCAGCGGCGACTTCGCGCGGCCGCGCTCGTTCTCGCCCCCGCCCTCCTGGTTCGTCTGCGCGAGCACGTCCGGGGTCATCGGCCGCGTGCGGGTCTGCGCGTTGAGCAGCACCACCTCGAGCCGTGCGTCGTTGGGGTTGACCTTGATCGGCGCGGGCGGCGCGAAGCGCATGAACATCACCAGCCCGTGCAGCAGGAGCGAGGCGACCAGCGCGACCGTCAGCGGGTCGCGCACCGCGAGCGCGTCCGACAGCGCACGTCGCCACGCGGGCACCGGCACCGCCGGCCACGCGAGCGGGGGCGGCGGGATCGCGGCGGTGCGCGGCGCGTCCTGCGACGTGGGCGGGACCGGGGGCGCCGGCGCCGTGCGCGCGGTCGCGCCCGGGGCGGCGACCTCGATCGACGCGGCCGCCTCGGCGCGCCGGCGGGCCGACGGCGGCTCGGCCGCGCGGTTCGGCAC
>JADCHE010000059.1 GCA_020248665.1 Burkholderiales bacterium
CCGAGGATCACCAGCGTCCCGGGCCGCACGCGCGGGCGCTCGACCCAGCCGGCGAGCCAGTCGTAGGTGTAGCGCATCGTGCCGATGTAGCCCTCGCGCAGCCGCAGCCAGTCGATGCCCGCGGCGAGCGCGCGCTCGACGTCGGCGGCGTCGTACGGCACCTCGGACAGCAGCCGCTCGCGGTCGGGCTGCAGCGGCGGCACGGGGCCGAAGGGCACGTGGCTGGTGATCGTCGCGAAGAACAGGAACCGGGGCGGGTCGTCGGCCGCCAGCGGGTGCATCTGCTCGAAGCGGGCGATCGAGAACTGGTCGGGGATCCACCAGTAGCCGAGCTTCGGGCCGCGCCAGCCGAGGGCGCGGCCGTCGATCAGCGTGTCGTAGCCGTAGTACGCGCCCTCGGGCCACGCCCACGACAGCGCCGGGTAGACGCCATAGGTACGCCAGCCGCGCTCGCCCAGCGCGCGCGCGAGTGTCGGCCGGTCGGTGGTGATCAGCAGATCGTGGCGCATCGGATCCGACAGGTCGATGCCCGACAGCAGCGTCAAGTGCGCGAGGTCGGACGCCCCGCCGAAGGTCGGCGACGTGAAGAACGCCGAGACCACCGCGCGGCCCGACGCGGCGATGCCGCGTGCGAGCGCGTCGCGGCCGGGCGCAAGCTCGCGGTGCATCGTCGCGTCGTCGAACGCGACCGCGCCATACGACTCGAGCATCATGATCGTGAGGTCGGTCGGCGCGAGGCCCGCGAGCGCGGCGCGCAGCGGCGGCGACGGCGGCAGCGTGCGGTCGGCCGCGCCGGGCAGCAGCGCTTTCACGAGCAGTGCGAACTGGTTGGCCCAGGTCGGTGATACCGGCCGCGACACCACCGGCCAGGTCGCCTTCACGCCGGCGTGGTTGGCCACGACGAGTACGGCCGCGAAGCCGGTCGCGACCAGCGCCGCGCGCGAGCGAAGCGCCGCCGGCACGAGGTCGCGCGCGACGCGACGCACCGCCGCGCGCACGGCGCGGTACAGCGCCCACGCGAGCGCGGCGACGGCGGCGAGCGCGACGAGCGCGGCCGCCCGCTCGCCGGCGGCGCCCTGCGCGGCCACCGACAGGAAGCGCGGAATCTGCAGCCCGTCCCAGTACAGGTGCACGCGCCGGCCGAACAACCCGAGCGCGACGACGTCGACGTAGCGCATCACCGCGAGCGCCGCCAGCACCGCCGCGAACACTGCGATGACGCGCTCGCCGGCGCGGCCCTGCCACGCGACCCAGGCAAGCAGGCCGCACCAGGCCCAGACGAGCTCGGGCGCGATCCTGTGGTCGGGGACCGGCAGCGGCGTCGGCCACAGGATCTCGTGCGACAGCGCGACGTTGAGCGCGGCGAGCGCGAGCAGGCCGAGCACGATCGCCCGGGTGGACGCGCGCGGCGAGGCGGCCGTGTCCGGTGCGGCGGTCGCGTCGCGGCTCACGCGACCCCGCTCAAGCGGCCCCGCTCACGCGCCGGCGCCCGGCCCGCGCGGCGGTGCGCCGGCCGGCGCGCCGGGCATGCGCCCGACCGCGAGGTAGGCACTGCCCCACAGCGCGCGGCGCACGACGCGCACCGTCGCGCCGCGGGCCTCGAGGCCGCGGAACGGCCGGTCGAGGTTCGCCCAGGTGGTCGCGTAGTGGCGCGAGCGCCAGAGCGTGACCGCGTTGACCGGCCAGCCCCAGGCCCACGGCAGCGCGATCATGCCGGCGATCGCGATCCGCGCGCCGGGGCGCGCGAGCGCGACCAGACGGTCCATCGCGGGCGGCGACTGCAGCACGTCGTGCGTCCAGCACATCAGCAGCGCGTCGAAGCGCCGGCCGTCGTCCGGCAGGTCCTCGACCGCGCGCGCGAGGACGCGCGCGTGCGGCCCGGCGGCGTCCGCGCGCCGCCGCGCCTGCTCGGCCATCTCCGGGCAGAGCTCGACGCCGACCGCCTCGCCGTGCGGCGCGACCGCACGCGCGAGCTGCGGCAGCGTCGCGCCGGTGCCGCAGGCGACGTCGAGCACGCGCTCGCCGGGCGCGAGCGAGAGCCAGGCGATCGCCTCGGCGCGGATCGGCTCGATCCGCGAACAGCTCGCGTCGTAGCCCGCGGCCACGCGGCGGTAGTGGGCGAGCGCGCGCGGTCGGTCGGGCAGCGGGCGGAAGTTCTCGAACAGCGGAGACATGGGTGCGCAGGAGCGGGCAACGACCCGATTGTGCCGCCTTCCGGAACCGCCGGCTTGCCATATCCCATGGTCGCACGCGACGATCCGCACCGATGGACGTCCGCCCCGCCCGGATCGTGCTGCCCGAGGGCGGCGACGAGCGCATCGTCGCCGCGGCGCGGCGGATCGCCGATGGGGGCGTCGCGGTGCCGGTGCTGCTCGGCGACGCGGCATCGGTCGCCGCGGCCGCCGCACGCGCCGGCGTGCGCGTCGACGACCTCGAGCGCATCGACCCCTCCGACGACGCGAGCGCGCGGCGCTACGCGGTGCTGCTCGCCGGGGCGCGCCCGGGCGGGCGCGCGGGCGTGGCGCGACGGCTGGTGGCGCGCCCGCTGTTCCTCGGTGGCGCGATGCTGCGTGCCGGCGACGTCGACGCGATGCTCGCCGGCGCCGCGCACCCCACCGCGCGCGTGATCGAGGCGGCGCTGTTGACCGTCGGCCTCGCGCCGGGCGTGGCCGCACCGTCGAGCTTCTTCGCGATGCGAGTGCCCGGGCGCGACGGCGGCGGCGAGCGCGCGCTCGTCTTCGCGGACTGCGCGGTCAACGTCGACCCCGACCCGGAGACGCTCGCCGGCATCGCGATCGCCTCGGCCGACAGCTGCCGCCGCGTGCTCGGCGAGGTGCCGCGCGTCGCGCTGCTGTCGTTCTCGACGCACGGTAGCGCGAGCCACGCGCGCGTCGACAAGGTCCGCCGGGCGCTCGCGATCGCCCGCGAGCGTGCGCCCGGGCTCGCGGTCGACGGCGAGCTGCAGGCCGACGCGGCGATCGTCGCGGCGATCGCCGCGCGCAAGCTCGCCGACGTCGGCGACGTCGCGGGCCGCGCGAACGTGCTGGTGTTCCCCGACCTCGACGCCGGCAACATCGCCTACAAGCTCGTGCAGCACCTGGCCGGCGCGCGCGCCACCGGGCCGGTGCTGCAGGGCTTCGCGAAGCCGGTGTCGGACCTCTCGCGCGGCGCGTGCGTCGAGGACGTCGTCGACGTCGCCCGGCTGCTCGCGCACGCGGCGGCGGCGGGCTGACCGGCGCGCGGCCCGCCGGATGCCGCGCCGCGCGGGGCCTGCGGCAGCGCGTGCGTCAGTCGGCGAGGCAGCGCTCGGCGCGCCAGCCGTAGAGCCACTCGAGCGCGTCGTAGAAGCGCTCGGGCGTGCGGCCCCGCCAGAGGTCGTTGCGCACCAGCCGCTCCACGCCCTTCGCGTGGTACAGCCGGCCCATCTCGCGCGCCGACAGCACCACGCGCGCGGTCCGCGCGACGCGGGAGCGCTCGTAGCGCGCGAACGCGCCCGGCAGGTCGTCGGGGTCCGCGCGCATCGCCTCGCCGAGCGTCACCGCGTCCTCGAGCGCCATGCACGCGCCCTGCGCGAGGTACTGCAGCATCGGGTGCGCGGCGTCGCCGAGCAGCGTCGCACGGCCGAACGACCAGCGCCCGATCGGCTCGCGGTCGGCGGTCGCCCAGCGCTTCCAGGACTTCGGCAGGTCGATCAGCTGGCGCGGCTGCGGCAGGATGCCTGCGAAATACGACTGCACCTCGTCGCGGCTGCCCTCGCGCACGCTCCAGTCCTCCTGCTGCCGGCTGTGGAAGGTGACGACGACGTTGTACTGCTCGCCGCCGCGCAGCGGGTAGTGCACCAGGTGGCAGTCGGGGCCGGACCAGACCACCGGCGCGTTCCAGCGCAGGTCGGCGGGGAAGTCGGGGGCATCGACGACCGCACGGTAGACGACGTGGCCCGACACGCGGACCGGGTCGCCGACGTACTGCGCGCGCACCGCCGAGCGCACGCCGTCGCAGGCGACCAGCGCCGCGCCCCGGTGCCGCCGGCCGTGCTGGTCGATCGCGACCACGCCGTCGTCGTCCTGCTCGACGCGCTCGACGCGGGTCGAGGTGACCAGCTCGATGCCGGACTGCGTGCGCACGCCGTCGAGCAGCGCGCCGTGCGCGTCGGCGCGGTGGATCACCGCGTAGGGGTTGCCGAAGCGCGCGCGCAACGCGTCGCCGACCGGCAGCGACGCGACGGTGCTGCCGTCGACCGCGTCCATCATCGCCATCCGCTCGACGTAGACCGCGCGTGAGCGCGCGAGTTCGCCGACGCCGAGCGCGTCGAACGCGGTGAAGGCGTTCGGTCCGAGCTGGATGCCCGCGCCGATCTCGCCGATCGACCCGGCCTGCTCGAGCACCGTCGCCGGCCGGCCGATCCGCGCGAGCGCGAGCGCCGCGGCCAGGCCGCCGATGCCGCCGCCCGCGACCAGCACCCGCTCGCGTTCGGTGGCTGTCGTCATCGTCATCGTTGCCTCGTGTCGTCCCACGCCAGTATGCCGCGGTTCCACCGGCTGGCGACGCCCGCGGCCGGGGGCCGGCCCCGGCCGGTATCATCGCCGCACACGGGAGGACACGATGCGCACGAACGCGTTGAAGGCGACGATGAAGGCCGGCCGGACCGCGGTGGTCGGGTGGGCGAGCCTGGGCAGCGGCTACGCGGCCGAGGTGCTCGGGCACGGCGGCGTCGACGCGGTCTGCGTCGACCTGCAGCACGGGCCGATCTTCCTCGACCGCGCGGTCGAGATGCTGACCGCGCTGTCGTCGACCCCGGCGACCCCGATCGCGCGACCGAGCGGCAACGACTTCGCCGAGATCAACAAGCTGCTCGACGCGGGCGCCTACGGCGTCATCGTGCCGATGATCGACACTGCCGAGGACGCGCGGCGCGTCGTCGACGCGGTCCGCTACCCGCCGCGCGGCCGACGCTCGTTCGGCCCCGCGCGCGGTCTGCTGTACGGCGGCAGCGACTACGCGGCGCACGCCGACGACGAACTGCTCGCGTTCGCGATGATCGAAACGCCGCAGGGCCTCGCGAACCTCGACGCGATCGCCGGTGTCGAAGGGCTCGACGGCCTGTTCATCGGCCCGACCGACCTGTCGCTCGCGCTCGGCGTGCCGCCCTCGCCGAAGTGGCGCGAGGAGCCGCTGCGCGGCGCGATCGCCCGTATCCACGCGGCCGCGAAGGCGCACGGCAAGCTGTCGGGCATCTTCTGCATGTCGCCCGAGATGGGCGCCGACATGCGCGCCGCGGGCTTCGACATGGTCGTGCCCGGCAACGATGCGATGCTGCTGCGCGGCGCCGCGCAGGCCTGGTGCGACGCGATCCGCGGCGAGGCCGCCTCGGGGCCGAAGCCCGGCTACTGAGCGCCTTCAGCGGCCTGCGGCCGCGCGCGGCACCTCGAACACCCGCTCGCCCGCGATCGCGTAGAGCCGCGGCGCGTCGGCGCGCGACAGCGTCCAGCCGCCGGTGAAGTCGCCGAACGCAGGCAGCACCGCCTCGCGCGCGCCGAGCGCGAAGCACGGCAGCCGCGCCGAGTCGCCGGCGCGACCGTGCAGCCGCACGGCCGGGTGCACGTGGCCGGCGAGGCGGTAGCCCCCGCCGTCGTCGACCTGGTCGCCCGCCGGCTCGTGGCACAGCGCGAACGGCCCCAGCCGAGACGGCGCGTCGACCACCTCGACGCCGAGGTCGGCCGGCGGATCGCCCGCGCGATCGTCGTGGTTGCCGCGGACCAGCAGGCAGTGCAGCCCCGGGCGCTCGCGGCGCCACGCGCGCAGCGCGTCGATCGTGTCCGGTGCCTGCGCGGGCCGTGCGTGCAGCAGGTCGCCGAGGACGACGAGCCGGCGCGCGCCGCAGTCGTCGGCGAGCGCGCCGAGCCGGCGCAGCGTGGCCGCGGTCGGCCCCTGCGGCACCGGCACCCCGAGCGCACGGAACGTCTCGGCCTTGCCGAGGTGCACGTCGGCGACGAACAGCGTCGCCTCGGTGGGCCACCACAGCGCGCGGCGCGCGAGCAGCCGCGCCGCGGTGCCGGCCAGCTCGACGTCGACGCCGCCGTGCCGTTCGTCCTCGAGGATCGCGGAGGTCATCGCGGGATTCTAGCGGTCGCGGTGCGACGGCCAGCGTGCGGCGGATTTGCGCTAGGCTGCGCGGCGCGCCACCGATCCGGAACCCGCCGTGACCGCCCTGCACTTCGACGACGCCGACGTCCGCCGCCTGCTGCCCCTGGAGACCCTGCTGCCCGCGATGCGGCGCGCGCTCGTCGACCTGTCGGCGGGGCGCATCGTGCAGCCGCTGCGCTCGGTCGTCGACCTGCCCGGCGACGCAGGCTTCCTGTTCCTGAAGCCTGCGGTGACCGGCGACGCGCTCGCCACCAAGCTGATCACGCTGATACCCGGCAACGCGGCGCGCGGGCTGCCGACGCTGCTCGCGACGATCGTGCTGATGGACCCGGCCACCGGCCGCACGCTCGCGACGATGGACGGCACCTGGATCACCGAGCTGCGCACCGCGGCGGTGTCCGCGGTCGCGGCCGACGCGATCGTGCCGTCGGGCCCGAAGGTCGTCGCGATGCTCGGCAGCGGCGCGCTCGCGCGCTCGCACGCGCTGGCGATGCGCGCGGTCAGGCCGGTGACCGAGCTGCGCGTCTGGAGCCGCGACCCGGCGAACGTCGCGCGCTGCGCGGCCGAGGTCGGTGGCGTCGCCTGCGCGACGGCGGAGCAGGCGGTGCGCGGCGCGGACATCGTCTGCACGGTCACCAACGCGACCGATCCGGTGCTCAAGGGCGCTTGGCTGAAGCCCGGCGCGTTCGTCGCCGCGGTCGGCGCGCCCCGCCCGAGCTGGCGCGAGCTCGACGACGACGCGATGCGCCACGTCGTGATCGCCGACAGCCGTCACTCGGCCGAGCACGAGGCGGGCGACGTGATGCTGTCGGGCGCGACGGTCGCGGCCGAGATCGGCGAGATCCTCGCGGGTACGGCGGCGGCGCCGCCGCCCGGCACGACGGTGGTGTTCAAGGCGCTCGGGCAGGCGGTCGAGGACGCGGTGTCGGCGCGGCTGGTCTACGACGCGGCGCTCGCCGAGCGTGCGGCAGCGGGAGGACGGGCGTGAGCAGCGGCAGCACGGCGGATCGCCGCGCGGACGGCGCGCCGGAGCGCGTCGCGCGCGACGGGCGCGACGCGCCGGCCTCGGTCGACGTCGCGATCGTCGGCGCCGGCATCGCGGGCGCGTCGGTCGCCTACTGGCTGACGCGGATGGACCCGAGCCTTGCGGTCGCGCTCGTCGAGCGCGACCCGGGCTTCGCGCAGGCGTCGTCGCAGCGCTCGGCGAGCTCGATCCGCCAGCAGTTCTCCAGCCCGGTCAACATCCGGATGTCGCAGTTCGGGCTCGCGTTCCTGCGCGAGGCGGGCGAGGCGCTCGAAGTCGACGGCGACCGCCCCGCGATCGGACTGGTCGATCCCGGCTACCTCTACCTCGCCGATGCGGCGCAAGCCGACGGGCTGCGCGCGCAGAACGCGGTGCAGCGCGCGCACGGCGCGCCGATCGAGCTGCTCGAGCCCGACGCGCTCGCCGCGCGCTTCCCGTGGCTCGCGACCGGCGACCTCGCGCTCGGCGCGCTCGGCGCGGGCGTCGAGGGCTGGTTCGACGGCCCGGCGCTGCACGCGGCGATGCTGCGCCGCGCCCGCGCGCAGGGCGCGCGGCTGGTCCGCGGCGAGGTCGCGTCGATCGAGACCGCGGGCGACGGCGACGCACGGCGTGCGGCCGCGCTGCGGCTCGCCGACGGCACGCGGATCGCCTGCGGCCACGCCGTGCTCGCCGCAGGTGCGTGGTCGCGACCGGTCGCCGCGACCGTCGGCCTCGCGCTGCCGGTGCACGCGCGGCGCCGCACGGTGTTCGTGTTCTCGTGCCCGACGCCGCTGCCCGGCTGCCCGCTGGTGATCGACCCGACCGGCTTCTGGTTCCGCCCAGAGGGCCGCGGGTTCATCGGCAGCACGACGCCCGAGCCCGACGCCGACGACCTGCCGCTCGAGCCGAACATGGCCGAGTTCGACGAGGCGCTGTGGACCGCACTCGCGCACCGCGTGCCGGCCTTCGAGGCGCTGCGCATCGAGCGCGCCTGGGCCGGCTACTACGAGATGAACCTGTGGGACCACAACGCGCTGCTCGGCGCCTGGCCCGCGCTGCCGAACCTGATGGTCGCGACCGGCTTCTCCGGCCACGGCATGCAGCAGGCGCCGGCCGCGGGGCGCGGCGTCGCCGAGTGCGTGCTGCACGGCGGCTGGCGCACGCTCGACCTGTCGGACCTGTCGGTCGCGCGGCTCGCCGAGGGGCGGCGGTTGCTCGAGGCGAACGTGATCGGGTGAACGCGGCGCGCTCGCCCGGGCGCGGGCATCCCGTCCGTCGACCGCGGCCGGCCCCGCCGCCCGGGTTCAGGCGGCCGGGTCGTCGCTCAGCATGACCGGCGTGCCCGGGTCCCGGTCGACCCAGGACGCAGGCCGCGGCCGCTCCCGCGTGACCGTCAGGTCGAACACGTCGAACCGGTTGTAGTACCCGACCACGTCGTGGAACTGCTTGGGCTCGATGCACCGGTCGAGGTCGAGCTCCGCGTAGACGAGGCCCTCCTCGTCCTGGCGCCATTCGCCGACCGTCGCACCCGTCGGGTCGACGAACAGCGACACCGCGCGCGGCGTCTCGTCGACGATCCGCGCGACGCCCACGTCGCGGTCGACCAGGAAGTCGCGCATGCGCCGGTCCATGAATCCGGCGCAGGCCACGCCGAACGCCTTGGCCTCGAAGCAATGCGCGCCGACGCGCAGGCGGTTCGCCGCGACGTTGTCGTAGTTCCCGCCGCCGCGCGGCGGTCGCGTCGGCCACAGCGGCGGCCAGCTCGAGATGTGCAGGTGCTCGCCCTGCGCCATCAGCGCGTAGCGCGCGAGCGGGTTGGTGTTCTCACCGCAGATCAGCGCGCCGATACGGCCGAGGCGGGTCGAGGCGACGCGCAGCCCCGCGCCGTCGCCGTGCGCCCAGACCAGCTTCTCGTAGAAGGTCGGCATCAGCTTGCGGTGATGGACCAGCAGCTCGCCCCGGTCGCCGATCAGCAGGTTGCTGTTCCAGATGCAGCCGACGCTCACCGCGCTGCACTCGCTGATCCCGATCGACACGAACACGCCGAGCCGGCGCGCCTCGTTCGCGATCGCGACCACCTCCGGCCCCGGCACGTCGACGCTGTGCTCGACCATCGCCTCGAACAGGTCGTGGTTGTGGATCGGCGCCCAGAGCGCCGCCCAGACCGGGAACGCCGGGATGTAGGATTCGGGGAACACGATCAGCTCGGCGCCGTGCCCGGCCGCCTCGCGGATCAGCGACACCGCCTTCTCGGCGGTCGCCCGTCGATCCAGGAACACCGGCGCCGCGTGCGCGGCGGCGACCTTGACGATCGGCAGCGAGCTCATCGTTTCCTTCCGGGTGCATCGATGCCCGCACGATAGCCCGACGCGAGGCCGCGTGGAACCGCCGCGAGGCGTCGCGCGATGCCCCGACACCGCACAGGAGCGCCCGATGCCCCGCCGATTCCTCGACGACGCGCCGCCCGAGGCCTGGGGCCCGCCGGAGCGCACCATCCCGGTCCGCAGGAAGCCGGGCTTCGAGCCCGCGGTCCAGCGCTGGTCGTTCCAGCTCCCCGACGACTGCGCGCAGCTGCGCGTCGCCTTCCTCGGCGCGCAGGGCCCGGACGACGCGACGATCGAGGACGACGGGTTCGCCGACTGGATCGAACGGCAGGTCGTCGGGCACGCGTCGGGCCCGACGGTCGTCGACCGGGCCCGGTTCACCGACCCGGCGGGGCTGCGCAACCACGTCGTCGCGGCGTACTGGGTCGACGAGGCGCGCCACCTCGCATGGCGCGACGACCCGGCGGTGCGCCGCTGGTGGGACGCGCCCGATCGCGTGCGCGCCCGCACCGGGCTCTGGCAGGAGATCCTGCGCGTGCCGCGGGACCGGCAGGAGAGCATCTACTGGCGCGACTACCCGGCGGGGCTGATGCGCAGCGACGCGGTCGACGTCTATCCGACGCCCTACTGCGGCTACTACGGCGCGATGCGCGACCGGATCCCGCTCGCCGCGGTCGATCCGCTCGACGGCCCGCGCGACGCGGTCCTCGCGCCGCGGGCCGGTCGCGACGGCTTCGGGCAGCGCTGGCGGATCGCGCCGCCGCACGACCTCGCGGTGATCCGGTCGGCGAACACCTGGGGCCGGATGGACGACGGGCAGCTCGCCGACTACCGCGCCCACCTGTCGGGTCCGCTCGAGCACGGCATGGCGTTCCTGCGCGAGGCGCCGGTGGTCAGCGGGTGCGCATCGCTCCGGATGATGCGCACGCACGACGAGCTCGGCGCCGAGGTGCCCGAGGACCACGCGCTCGGCCACTTCCTGTCGCTGCGCCACATGGAGCGCTGGGCCGAGGGCCACGCGACCCACGCGGCGATCTTCGGCGCGGCGATCTCGCGCTACCGGCGCTACGGTGCGTCGAACCAGCTGCGCACCTGGCACGAGGTGTTCATCCTGCCCGAGGGCGACCAGCGCTTCGAGTACGTGAACTGCCACCCGGCGACCGGGCTGCTGCGCTGGTTCGACGGCGAGCGGCTCGACGGCTGAGCGTCGGGCGCGTCAGTCGGGCCGGACGCAGTGGGGCCGGTCGGGCCGGAGGGATCGGAGACGTCGTCATCGCGAAGGGCCCATCGTTCTGGTCAGGACATTCTGGCGCGGCGTCGTCCCACCCTCGTCCCGACGGGGTCGCGCCCTCGTCGCGCACTCACGCCCAGCCGCCCGAGAACGGGATCGCCTGCCCCGCGAAGAACTCGACCTCGGTCGAGGCGAGGAACACCGCGAAGAGGGCGTCTTCCTCGGGCCGCGCGAGCCGGCCGAGCGGCACCTCGCGCTTGAGGCGCTCCTGGAAGGCCGGCAGCGCCTGCACCTCGGGTCCGTAGTAGGTCGGGTTCTCGACGAAGTTCTGCGCGATCAGGTTCACGTGGACGTTCGACGGCGCGGCCTCGGTGCCGACCGCGCGGACCCACGACAGCTGCGCGCCGCGGGCGGCCGCGTAGGTGGAGGTGCGCTTCTGGCCGCGCAGCGCGGTCGCGCTGCCCATCACGACGAACTTGCCGGCGCGCCGCTCGAGCATCTGCGGCAGCGCCGCGCGCGCGAGCCGCGGCAGCGGGTCGACCAGGTGCGCGAACACGTGACGGAACTCGTCGTCGCCGACCTCGTGCGCGCGCGTCGAGGGCGCGGGCACGCCGAGGTTGGCGATCACGACGTCGACGCGCCCGGCACGCCGCACCGCGTCCTCGGCCAGCCCCGGCTCGGCGAGCGGCCCGGGCACCGCGACGACCTCGGCGCCGTGCGCGGCGAACGCGTCGGCCAGCACCGGCCCCATGAAGGTCTCGCTCTGGGTGATCAGCACCCGCTTGTCCCGCAGTCCGTCGCCGATGCGCATGTCCGTCTCCCGTCGCGCGGCCCCGGGCCGGTGCCGCGTCACAGCCACTCGACCAGCGAGACCCCGGGACCGATCTTAGCCTGCCGTTGGTTGACGTCGATCATCGACTCGCCGAACCCGCTGGACGGCTGCAGGTGGGCCTCGAGATGGCGCGACACGGGGAACGCCCCGTCGAGCCGGACGCTGCCGCGACACGCGTCGCCGCCCCGAAGCGAGAGGCAGGCGCGCCGAGGCGATCTGCGTGCCCGGCTCGCGCGTGATCGCCCTCTCGCCCTGCCCGATGCGGCGCTCGATGTCCGGGCTGTCGTCGTCCTCGGGGCGCTCGCCGACGCGCCGCCACGGCCTCACCTGCACCGGCCCGTCACCGTTGTCCGGGCCGCGCTGCGCGATCACGTGGTTCCAGCTGCGCGACAGCGGCTGGCCGAAGCCCCAGATCGCGAAGAGCCCGGGCTCGTGGTGGGACTCGCGGAACGGCCGGGACCGCTCCGCGTTGCAGACCTGCCCGTGCTGCAGCAGGGTGCAGGCGACCCACAGGTCGACGCTCGTGTCGGCGATCGCCTCGCAGGTCTTCGACTTCAGGCTGATCCGGAACGACGCCCCGACCGCGTTCAGGCCCCGCGGCACCTCGGCCGGCCGGTCGGCGTTGGCGCTCACCGGCTACCGGTCCGGATCGCTCGACCCGCGGACCGGCTTCACGTACAGCGGTTCGTAGCGCCGCAGCAGGAACCGCCCCCGCGGCGTGTCCAGGTCGAGCTCCCACCGCTCGCCGAGGGTGCTGCCGCGCGCGCGTCGCGCTCGGGTGCCGGCTGGGCGATGGCCGCGGCGCTCGCGCAGCCGAGCGAGAGGACGCCCGGCACGCGGCGCGGCGCGCCGACGACGGCCACCCTCACCCTCGACCGGCTGGATGCCGACCGCGCGCGCGGGGAGGGGCGGTGATGCGTTCACCCGGATCGTCGCGCACGCGCCGGCGCCGATCGGACCGGGGGGCCGGCGGCACACCGAAGGCGGCGGCGCGGCAGCGGGACGTGGCCCCTCAGGCGTCGACGGCAACCCGCGACGCCACGAGCCACTCGACGAACACCGGCTCCTCGAGCGCCTTCGCGAACAGCCACCCCTGCAGCAGGTCGCAGCCCTCCCGGGCCAGCCAGTCGGCCTGCTCGCGGGTCTCCACCCCCTCGGCGACGACCGTCAGGCCGAGGCTCGCGGCGAGCGTGATGACCGAGCGCACGATCGCCGAATCCCCGGCGTCGCCGGGCAGGCCCGAGACGAAGGAGCGGTCGATCTTCAGCTCGTCGATCGGCATCCGCTTGAGATACGTGAGCGAGGACCAGCCGGTGCCGAAGTCGTCGAGGGAGATCGACACGCCGAGGGCGCGCAGCGCGCTCAGCGTGCGCAGGCTGCCGTCGATCCCGTCCATCAGCATGCTCTCGGTCAGCTCGATCGTCAGCAGCCCGGGCTCGACGCCGGCCGCATCGAGCGCCGCGCGCAGGTCGGCCAGCAGCCGGTCGTCGCGGAAGTGCGAGGCCGCGATGTTGACCGAGACCCGGCAGGGCGTGCCGGCGTCGCGCCAGCGCCGCGCCGCGCGGCAGGCCTCGCCGAGCACCCAGGCGTCGAGCTGGTCGATCAGCCCGGTCTCCTCGGCGATCGGCACGAAAGCGGCGGGATGCACCAGCCCGCGCTCGGGATGCCGCCAGCGCACGAGCGCCTCGCACGCGACGAGCTCGCCGGTGCGCGCGTCGACCTTCGGCTGGTAGTGCAACTCGAACCCGCTGCCGTCGTCCAGCGCGCGTCGCAGGTCGGCCTCGAGGGCGAGCCGCTCGACCGCCGCGGCGTTCAGCCGGGCGGAGTAGAAGCCCATGCCGCCGCCGCCGGCGCGCACGCCCGAGACCGCCGAGCGCGCGCAGCGCAGCAGCGCATCCACCTCGATGGCATCGTCGGGGGCGGTCGCGACGCCGACCGACACCTGCGCCGTCCAGGGACGGCCCTGCACCTCGATCGGGGTGGCCGCGAGGCCCTGCGCCCGGGTCGCGACGGCGGCCGCGTCCGACGCGTTCGCGAGCCCGTGCAGCAGCACGGCGAACTCGTCGGATCCCAGCCGCGCGACGATCGCAGGCGGGCGGTCCTCGCCGGCGCGCGCGCCGGCGTCGCCCGGACCCAGCCCGTCGCGCAATCGGGCCGCGATCCTCGTCAGCGCCTCGTCGGCGGTGCGCGGCCCGAGCGTCTCGGCGAGCTGGCGCAGGCGACCCAGCTCGATGACGAGCAGCGCGCAATCGCCCCCGCCGTTGGCGCGCCGACGCAGCGCCCGGGCGATCTGGCTGGTCAGCAGGCTGAGGTTCGGCAGGCCGGTCTGCATGTCGAACCATGCGCTGCGGTCGCGGTACGCCTTGAAGGCGAGGGTGTTGCGCAGCCGGAGCACGAGCTCGCTGGGGTCGTCGATCGGCTTGGCGAGGAAGTCGGTGGCGCCGAGGGTGAGCGCGCGCATCTTGGTCGACGCATCGCTCGCCGAGGTCATCACGATCACCGGCATGCGCTGCAGCTGCGGGTCGGCCCGGATCTGCGCCAGCACGTCGAAGCCCGAGATCTCCGGCATCATCAGGTCGAGCAGCAGCACGTCGGGCTGCTCGGCGCGCAGGCGCTCGAGACCCCTCCGCGGATTCGACTCGCCACTGACGTCGTGCCAGCCGGCGTCGGCGAGCCAGATCGAGGCCGCCGCGATCACCTGCGGGTCGTCGTCGATCATCATCACCGTCGCATGCATCATCGGCGGGGCGACCGCGGCGGGCCCCTGGCCGGCGGGCGCGGGCGTGCCCGCCGACGGCGCGGACCCGGGCGTGCCGCTCGCCATTCCTCGCGACACGCTCGCCGCGGTCGCGGCGGGGTCGATCGGACTCATCGGGAACCCTCCACGCCTTCGGGGGTCGCCACGCGCGCGCACAACGCCTCGATCTCGAGCAGCGCGGCCGCGACGGCCGCGCGATCGCCGCTGCGCGCGGCCGCCTCGAGCCGGCGGGCGGGATCCGTGAACGCGTCGAAGCCGACGGTGCCCGCGGAACCCTTGAGCCAGTGCGCATCCTCGGCGAGCGCCGCCAGACCCCCGGCGTCGTGCACGGTACGCATCCGGGCCACCCGCTCGGGCAGCCTGGCGGCGAATGCGTCGGCGATCGCGGCGAAGCGCGCGTGGCCGGCCAACCGTGAGCGGATCGGACCGGCGTCGCGCGCGGCGGGCCCAGCGGGCCCAGCGGGTGCGGCGACGAGCATCGGCGCGGCGAGCGCCTCGGCCCATCCGTCCGGGGCGCCCGCGACGGGTCGGATGGGCACGCGGGTACCACCGAGCCGCTCGGCCAGCGTCTGCATCATGACATCGATGTCGATCGGCTTGGTGAGGTAGCCGTCGCAGCCCGCCTCGTGGATCTGCGTCTCGAATCCGCGCAGCGCGTGCGCGGTGAACGCGAGCACCGGCACGGTCAGGCCGAGCGCGCGCAACCTGCGGGTCGCGGTGAAGCCGTCCATGCCCGGCATCTGCATGTCCATCAGCACCAGGTCGGGCACCTCGCGGGCCACCGCCGCGAGCGCCGCCTCGCCGCCGCCGGCCTGCTCGACGAGCAGGCCGCTGTCCTGCAGCGCCAGCGCCACGAGCTCGCGGTTCTCGGGCGAGTCGTCCACGACGAGCAGCCGGCGCGGCGGGAAGCGCCAGGCGTGCTCGGCGTGCGCCGCGACCGTGCGTGCGGCGAGCGCCTGCCCCGGTTCGATCAGCTCGCGCTGCGGATCCGGACCCGGGTCGATCGTGATGGAGAACGTGCTGCCGCGGCCGGGCTCGCTGCTCGCGACCACGTCGCCGCCCATCGCCCGGGCGAGCTTGCGGCTCAGGGTCAGCCCCAGGCCGGTGCCGCCGAAGCGCCGGGTGGTCGAGCTGTCGGCCTGCACGAAGGGCTCGAAGATCGACTCCAGCCGGTCGTGCGCGATGCCGATCCCGGAGTCGGCGACGTCGATCCGCAGGCGCGCGCCGCGCCCCGCGTCGTCGGCGAGCCACCGCTCGGTGACGAGCACCTCGCCGCGCTCGGTGAACTTGATCGCATTGCCGACGAGGTTGGTGACGATCTGCCTGAGCCGCGACGGATCGCCCAGCACTTCGGCGGGCACCGGACCGTCGATCGCGCAGCGCAGACCCACGCCCTTCTCCGCGGCGCGCACCGACAAGGTCTCCACGACCTCGGCGAGCACCGCGTGGGGCGCGAACCGCAGACGCTCGAGGTCCAGCAGGCCGGCCTCCACCTTCTGCAGGTCGAGCAGCTCGTTGATCAGCGCGAGCAGGTGCGAGCCGCTGCTGTGGATGGTGTCGAGGTGTCGGCGCGCCTGCGCGGCGTCGCGCACCCGGCCGCGCCGCAGCATCTCGGTGAACCCGAGCACCGCGTTCATCGGCGTTCGGATCTCGTGGCTCACGTTCGCGAGGAAGTCGCTCTTGGCGCGGTTGGCCGACTCGGCGCGCTCGGTCGCCTCGCGCAGCCGCGCCTCCGTGCGCTGCAGCTCGGTGACGTCGTCGAGGCTGACCAGCACGCCCGCCGGCAGCTCGCCCCGCTCGCCCCCCACCGGCGCGCAGTTCGCGAGGAAGCTGCGGCGCTCGCCGGCCGCATCGGTCAGCGCGACCGGCTGCAGCTTCAGCGGCCGCGTCTGAGCGAGCGCGCGCGTCCACGGCAGGTCCGCCGCGTCGATCGAGCCGCCGTCGCCCGCGAACCAGCCCAGTCCGCTCGCCGGCCGCCCCGCCAGTGCCTCGGACGACCTTCCGAGCAGCTCGCACAGCGTCGCGTTGGCGAGCACGACCCGTCCCTCGCCGTCGACCAGCATCAGTCCCTCGGCGAGCGTGTCGAGCGCGTTGCGCACGCGATCCGGCACCGCACGCGACGGATCGAGCTGCGTGAGCATCCGGCCGAGATAGAGATAGAAGCCGACCGCGCACGCGAGCGCGATCAGGGCGATCGCGACGGCGCGCGGGTCGAGCAGCGCCCCGATCAGCCCGGCGCGCTGCGGGTGGAAGGCCACCTCGAGGCCGCCCCAGCGGCGGCCGTCGGCGTACAGCGGCATCGTGATCCGGGTCGGGGTCGAGCGGACCGAGCCGTCGTCCGTCCAGGCCTCCTCGTGCGGGCCGGCGGCCACGAGCAGCGCGCCGTCGGCCCGGCGCACGGCCGCCGAGCGCATCGACGCATTGCGCTCGAGCGCGAAGCGCAGCAGGTCGGAGACGGCGGCCAGGTCCTGCGCGGCGAGCGAACCCATGCTGCCGGCGGCGAGGACCTCGACGAATGCGGCGCGCGATTCGGCCTCGGCCCGCTGCGTGTCGGGCAGCAGCCCGAGCCAGCTCGCGCCGAGCATCGCGCTGACCAGCATCGACACGAGGCCGACCGTCAGCAGCACGCGCACGTCACCGACCCACCGGAAGCCCGGCACGCGGCCGAGTCGCCGCACCTGCGCCGACAGGGCGTCGGACAGCGCCGCCAGCGGCGCGAGGAGGCGGGCCGGGGACGCGCCGCGCGCCGCGGGCCGGGCCGGCACGGCGAGCGGTTCGGGCGGCGAGGGCTTCATGAGGGCTCCGCGGCGTGGGCGACGGCGGCCCGTGCCGACGGATCGGCGGGGAGGTGGGCGGGCGACGGTCCGTCGCGCCCGGCGGCGCGGTCCGCGGCGCTGCGCAGCAGCCCGCGCAGCGAGTCGTCCTCGTCGGCATCGTCCCGGCCGCGGGCATCGACCCGCGCCAGCACCGGCAGCGGGTCGATCGAGCGCCACGCCGGCATCGACGCGAGCAGGCCGGTCAGCAGTACGCCGCCGCGCAGCACCCAGACCACATAGCCGACCGACAGCGAGGTGGCGACCGCCATCGACGAGGCGACGATCGCGTCGCGCAGTTCGAAGCGCGACAGCGACGCCTCGCGCGCCTGGTCGAGCTCCTCGGCGAAGCCGGAGCCGCGCAGCGCCTGCCACGGTGAGCCGGCCTGCGCGGCGCTCGCGCGGGCCTCGGGCGTGCCGGCCAGGGCGCGGCGCCAGCCTTCGTCCGGTACGGCGGCCGGGTCCGATCCGGCCGACGCGACGTCGCCGCGCTCGGAGGCGGCGGAGGCGTCGTCGCTCGTGCCGCGAAGGGTGGCGGCCGCTGCCGCGTCGCGACCCGACCCGTCGGCCGCGTCGCCGCGCGACGGCACCCACGCCTCGTTGACGGGCCGTGCGGTCCCCGCGCCGGCACTGAGCGGCGTCGCGGAGGCGGACGATCCGCCACGCGCCCCCACGGACATGCCGACACCCGTCCTCCCTGCCTGCGCGGCAGCCTGGGCGGCCAGCCCGCCCTGCTGGGCGGCGTCGGCACCGGAGCCGGCGTCGACCGCGGCCGGCGACGACACGCCGGCCGCCCAGCCCTCCGGGGCCGGGGCCGGCGGGGCGATCCCGGACGACCCGCCGGGCGCCGCGAAGACCGTCACCGGCGCGGGCCGGGCGACCTCCGGCACGTCCACCGAGAACTTCATCGTGACCTGCCCGCCCGCGCTCGTGCCGCCCGCGTCCGCGACCGACAGCACGATCGTCTGGGTGCCGCCCGACGGCGGCGCGACGAAGGCGATCCGCCCGGCATCGACGTCGGCCTGCGTGAACCGGTCCCCCGCGGCGAGCGTGACGCCCGCGAGCACGATGCGTCCGGCCGACGGCGGCTGCTCGAGCGTGTAGATCACCTCCGAGGGCGCGTTGTCGACGTCGAAGGCGACGATCGACTCGCGGCCGATCGGCAGCGTGCCGCCGGGAACGGTGCTGCGCACCCCGACCGGCTCGACACGCAGCAGCGGCGCGTCGTCGACCGACTCGACGGTGATCGCGACCGACGCGCTCGCCGACCGCGCCGCGTCCGCGAGCGGCGCGGCGGCGAGCGTCAGCGTGACCGCCCCGTGATGGTCGGCCGCCGGCCGGTAGACGACCGACGCCAGCGCCTGGGCGAGGTCCGCGACGGAGCCCGTGATCCGGATCATGGCGTCCTCGACGCCGTCGCCGGCCTCGAACGCCAGGCCCGCCACCGACGCGAGCGTCAGCGAGCCGCTGTCGACCTGGAGCGAGACGCGCAGCGACGTCGCGTCGCCGTCGACCGACGACACCGAGAGCCCCGTGCCGTTCGCGGGCGCCAGCGTGAACGCGGTGTCCTCCGGCGTGGCGAGCGCGGCGGGCGCGCCGAGCACCGGCGCGTCGTTCACCGCGCTCACCGTGATCGTCGCGCTCGCCGTCACGACCGACTCGTCGCCCGCATCGTCGAGCGCCACGTACTCGAAGCCCGTCGTGCCGCTCCAGCCGGCCGTCGGCACGAAGTACACCGTCGCCGTGCCCCCGACGGCGGCCACGTCGTCGCCCACCGCGACCTGCACCGTCAGCGCCGGGTTCGCGTACAGCGTCCCCTGCCCCGGCAGCGTCGTCGCGCGGAATCCCACGATCGAGCCGTCCGCGTCGTCGCCGTCGAGCACGATCGCGATCGACGCCGCGTCCTCCAGCCCGCTCGCGCTCGTGTCGTTCGCCGCCGGCAGGTCGTTCGTCGACGCGACGCTCAGCGACGCCGTGTCGAAGAGGCTCGAGAAGGCCGTCACGCCGACACCCGGGCGCGCGTCGGCCAGCGTGCCGTTGAATCCGCCCGCGGCATCCCACGCCCGGAAGGTGATCGCCGCCGCCAGCGTGCCGTTCCAGTCCGCGTCGGGCTGGAAGTACAGCCGGGTCTGCGCATCGGCCGCCAGCAGCCGCGCGCTCGCGTCCGACACCGCGCCCAGCGCCTGCCAGCTGGCGCCATCGTCGATGGTGTACCACCACGTGCCGTGGTCCGCGTCCGCGCCGATCACCGCGATGCCCGGCGCGGCGCCGGGCGAGGGATCGACGACGTTGTCGAGCCCGCCGGGCTGCGAGGCGAGGTCCACCAGCGTCGACACCCGCGTGCCGACCGCGCCGGCGGGCGCCGGGTCGTCCTCGGTGCCCCCGTCCAGCACCGGACTCGCCGCGGGGTCGAGTGCCGGCGTGTCGTCGTCGAGGTTGAGGAAGGTGCGGGTCACGTCGGGCAGCGACCCGTAGCCCGGGGCGAGGCTCGCGACCGACAGCCGCACCTCGTAGGTCCGGTCGCCGTCGGCGTCCGGGTCGTCGGCACCGGCCACCGTCACCCACTGCGCGACGTTCCACGTGTCGGGATCGAAGACCAGCACGACGGGAGCCAGGGTCGATTCGCCGCCCGACGCGGACACGGTGACCTGCACCGTCGCCGTCGGCCGAGACAGCAGCGAGACCGACAGCGGCACGCCCGCGCCCCACTCGCCGGTCGTCGTGCCGGACGGTGTCTGGACCTGCAGGCCTGCGACGTCGTCGTCGACGTTGGAGAACGCGAGCGGTGGGACGATCATCCCGTGGTAGCGCCCGTCGGCGCTCGCGACCGAAACGGCGAGCGCGAACGGCCGGTCGCCATCGACGGTCTGGTCGTCGACCCCGTCGATCGTGACGGTCTGTTCGACGTCCCAGTTCGACGTGTCGAAGGTCAGCGAGGTCGTCGAGACGTGGCCCTCGTCGGGGTCGGTCACCGACAGCGTGAGCGTGACGGGGGCGGTCGGCGGCGCGTCGAGGCGGAAGGTGACGGTCCGCGACAGCGACCCGGCCTCGTCGGTCGTCGTGCCGCTGTTCTCGACGGTGATGCCCGGGCTCGAGAGCGGAGCCGTGCGCATCGAGACGCCCGCGGTGTCGGTGTCGGACGCGCCGTCCCAGAGCACCCGGATCGACGTGCCGACGACGGCGACCGACGGGTTGCGCTGCTGACCGGCGTCGTAGCGGTTGATCCGCTGGGACTCGCCGACCGGGTTCGCCGAGGCGTCGAACTGCCGCGCGCTGATGTCCCAGTTGACGCCGCCCAAGGTCGGGCGTACCTGCCACGCCACGACGAAGCCGCCGTCGGCCAGCGCCGCGACCGAGGGGTTGCCCGCGATGCGGTCGGCGTCCCCGTCGACCGACACGACGCCCGTGAGGAAGCCCGTGGTGCCGTCGGCCACCCGCGCGAAGACCGTGCCCTCGCCGCTCGGGCCGTAGGCGCCGGCCACGACGTAGCCGCCCGAGGCGGTCGCCGCGATCGACAGGTCGTTGATGCTGTTCCCGGCCGGGGCCACAAAGACGGCCTCCTCGAGCGGCGCACCGGGGGCGGGGTCGCCCGACGCCGTGAAGCGCTGGAGCACGGCCACGCGCTGCCCCGAATCGGGGTCGCGCATGTGGTAGACGATCGCGAAGGAGCCGTCGGCGCGCATCGCGACGCTCGCCCCGTTCTGGCTTCCCACGGTCGACGGGCTGGCGAACCGGGCGTTGCCGACCGGCGCGGTGTCGGCGGCGAAGAGGCGGTAGCCGACGTCCTCGTCCCCACTGTCCCCGTAGGCCCAGGCGACCACGAAGCCGCCCGAGCCGGTCGTCGCGACCGACGGCTGACGCACGGGATCGCCGGTGACGCCGGCCGACGGGTCATCGACCCGGACGGGCCCGTGGAGGTCCGTGCCGTCCGGCTGGAAGCGACGCGCGTAGACCTTGTCCGCAGCCCCGTCGACCCACGCCACGACGAAGCTGCCGTCGTCGGCGATCGCGACCGCCGGATCCCGGTCGACGGTGCCGTTGGCGTCGACCCGTACCGGTCCGCCCAGCGGGTCGCCGGCGGCGTCGAAGGTCTGCGCCCACACCTCGCCGGTGGTCGTGTCGAACCAGGCGGCGACGGTCACGCCCGAGGCGTTCGTCGCGAGCTGCCGACCGCCCGCGGCGTCGGAGAGGCGCTGTGTGCCCGGGATCGTGGTGTTGACCTGCACGTCTTCCGAGCCGCTCGAGGGGGGGCCGACCTCGAGCACGCCCGCGAAGCCGGCCTGGAGAGCGAGGCCGAGCGGCGCCCGCGCCTCGATCGCGCCGTGCGCGACCTCGAGCGTCCAGTCGCCGCCGAAGCGCAGCCCGCCGGTGGCGTCGTCGCTCGCGGCGACGTCGGCACCGGTCAGCGCGGCCAGCCCCTCGACCAGCGACCGGCCCGCGTCGCCCGCGCCGGTGTCGCAGCCCCAGAGCAGCAGGTCGGCGTCGGCCGTCAGGCCTGCCGACCAGGCCGCGATCTCGCCGGTACGCGCACGCAGCGTCGCCAGGTCCAGCGGCGCCCCGCCGAGCCGGATCTCGCCCGGATCGCCGTGGCCGAACAGGTGGACCGCGGCGTACGGCGCGGCCGCTTCGGCGAGCGCGCGGCCGATCGACGCGACCGCGTCGGCGTCCTCGTCCAGCACCAGCACGTCGACGGGCCGGCCCGCGGCGCGCTGCGCGGCGAGGTCGGCGAGCAGCCGTCCGGCGTCGGGCACCCGCGTGTCGACGACCGCCAGCTCGCGCGCAGCCGAGTCGGCCCGCAGGTCGCCTCCCGCCGGGCGGACCGTCGCGCCGGACGCGTCGGCCGCCTCGAATGCGCGGGCCGGCGCGGCGCCGTCCTGCGCCGCGGGCCAGACCGCCGTCGCGGACCAGGCGGCCGTCTCCGCCAGCACCGCGCCGGCGGCGTCGCCGGAATGAAGCAGCCTGGGCTCGAGCGCCTCGATCGCGGGCGCCCGGCGGCCATGGACGCGGTGCGGGACCATTCCTACAGTATCGGGTTCGCCCCGCGGGCCCCGCCCGCGGCCGCCGATGTCCGGTCGGACGCGATGCCTGTACGGCGGATCCGTCTCGACGGACGCCGACGTCGCGGCCCGCCCGCCGGCCCGGCGACGCTCAGGTCCCGGGAACGGCCGCGCGCGGCGTGCGGGCTCGGGGCGCCGCCGTGGCCGGCCGCACCGCGGGCACGACGGCGTCGTCGAACACCACCTGGCAGCGCGCCCCGGCGGGCACGGCGCCGTCGGTGTTGTGCATCGACAGCCGTGCGCGGAACGTTCCGCTCGCCGCGTCGACGAAGCGGTCGACCTGCACGACGCGCGCCGACACCTCGGGCGCGTCGAGGCCCTCGGCCTTCACGCTCGCGTGCATGCCTTCGCGGATCCGCCCGAACCGGCTGGCGGGGACGACCACCTCGGCGCGCAGGCGGTCGATGGCGAGCACGCGCACGACCGGTCGGCCGTCGACGCGCTCGCCCGGATTCAGCAGCCGGTCGGCGATCACCCCGTCGATCGGGCTGCGGATCTGGCGCTGGTCGAGCTGGCGGCGGGCGAGCTCGTGGTCGCGCTGCGCGACCAAGAGCGCCTCGCGCGACTGCTGCAGCCGGTGGTCGGCGATCTCGAACTCGGCCGCCGCGTTCTCGAGCTCGAGCCGACCGCCGAAGTCGAGCTGCGCGAGCGCGTGCATCCGCCGGAGCTTGAGCTTGGCGAGGTCGCGCGTGGCGGCGAGCGCGTTGACCTCGGACTCGGCCGAGGCACGCGCGCGGGCGGCCTCCACCGCCGCCTGCTCGACCTCCGACTGCAGCGTGGCGATCACCTGCCCGCGGCGCACGCGCGCGCCGCGCTCGACCGTGACCGACTCGAGCACGCCGGGCGCGGCGGCGGACACCTCCGCCGACGCGGCGGGCTCGATCACGCAGCCGAGCGTCGAGCCGAGCGGCGCCGGCGCGGCCGCAGGGCGTGCCGGCGCGGACGGGCCGCGGGGCGCCACGCCCGGGTCGCGCGACTGGGCCCAGGCCGGCGGGGCGAGGCCCGCGAGCATCACCGCCATCGCGAGTCCGACCGCAGCCCAGCCCCCTGGACACAGGCGAGCCAAATTCATTGAAAAATCAAAGAAATGCAACCGTGTCTTGACAACGTTTCTCGGATGCCCGGATCGTAGCGAAATGCAGCCGTCTTGACCAGCGCCGATCGTGGTCGAGCGCCTCGACGCGCGTCACCCGATCCTCGATCCGCCACCAGCGCTGGCAGGTCCGCCACGCGCCGGCGACGACGGCGGCGCGCCAGCCGGCGCCGCCCCTGCACCGCGAGGCGAGGCGCGCGAGCACCCGCAGGCCGGCAGGCAGGCGGGCGGGATCGAACGGCGAATCCGTGACGCGCAGCCAGTGCTCGACGCTGCCGGGGTCGCCCTGCCGCGCGGCCCGCCCGGCCACCTGCCGGTCGATGCGCGCGCTGCGGTTGTGCTGCAGGCTGAGCACGTGCAGGCCCCCGGCGGCGAGCGCCGCGGGCGCCGGGCGGATGTCGGTGCCGCGGCCGGCCATCTGGGTCGCGACGGTGATCCGGCCGGCGTCCCCGGCCCGGGCGACGAGCCGGTGCTCGTCGCGGTCGTGGCGCGCGTCGAGCCGGGCGACCGCGACGCCGCGCGCCGCGAAGTGCGCCTCGAGCGCCGCCGACTCGGCCACCGAATCGGTCGCCACGAGCACGCAGCGGCCCGTCGCGGCGAGCGCGCCCGCCCGCTCCACGACCGCGTCGAACTGGTCGTGCCGGTCGGCGAAGAGCCGCGTCGGTGAGCGCGTCCGGCGCGGGGGCCGCGCCGGCTCGACCCGCACGACCCGAAGCCCGTAGGCGGTGCGCAGCTCGCGCGCGGCGTCGCGCAGGGTGCCGCTGGTGCCGCACAGGTGGTGGTAGCGCGCCAGCAGCCGCGGGTACGTGACGCTCGCGCGGACCTCGGTGGCCGGCGGCACGGGCAGCCCCTCCTTGAGCGCGACCAGCGCCTGCAGATCGCGCGACCATTGGCGCCCCGGCGAGGGTCGCCCGGTCGTCGCGTCGACGATCACGATCGCGCGCCCGACCACGACGTAGTGCACGTCGCGGCGCAGCGCGTGCAGCGCGACCAGCGCCTGCCCGACGACGTCGGCGCGCCGGCGCGCATCGAGCCCGTCGCCGGCGCCCTCCGCCTCGACCGCCCGCGCGAGCGCCGCGCGGCCCGCGTCGGTCATCCGCACGGTGCCCGCGGCCTCGTCGATCTCGACCTCGAGGCCCGGCTCGAGCCGGCGCGCGAGGTCGAGCGCCCGCCAGGCGCGCGCGCGCTGCGCCGGATCGGGCCGCGCCTGCGCGATCACCAGCGGCGTCCGGGCCTCGTCGAGCAGCACCGAGTCGGCCTCGTCGACGATCGCCACGCACAGTCCCCGAGACAGCAGCGGCGGCGCGCCGGTGGCCTCGGGCAGGCCGTCGCGCAGCGCGTCGAAGCCGAGCAGCCGGGCCGGGGCGTAGGCGACGTCGGCACGCCAGGCGGCGCGGCGCGCGTCGTCGTCGCCGGTCTCGTCGACCGCGGCCACCGACAGGCCGAGGCCCCGGTAGTACCCCGCGAAGTCGGCCGCGTCGCGGCCGGCCAGGTAGCCGTTGGCCGTCAGCACGTGGACGGGCGCGCCGGCGAGCGCCGCCACGCCGGCGGCCAGCGCGACCGCGACGCTCTTGCCCTCGCCGGTGTCGAGCTCGACCAGGCGCTGCGCGAGCAGGTGCGCCGCGCAGCGGTACTGGTTGTCGCGGGGCTGCAGGCCGGTCGCGTGCGCGAGCATCGCGCCCGCGGCGCCGAGCGCGAGCGCGAGCGACGTCGGCGCGAGACCCTCGGCAGCGAGCCGCGCCGCCGCGGCGTCGACGGCGCACGCGAGCGGTTGGATCTGGCGTTGCGCTTCCCGCGGTGAGGCGCGAGACCGCTCACCGCCTGATCGCGGCGGCGGCGTCGATCA
>JADCHE010000006.1 GCA_020248665.1 Burkholderiales bacterium
GATCACGTCGAGGTTCGCCTTCAGCAGCGCGATCGCCGGCAGCACCGACTCCCGGTGCAGGCCGTCGGGATACAGGTCGTCGGGCCGGTAGTTCGAGGTCATCACGAACGCGACGCCGTTGTCGAACAGACCGCGCAGCAGGCGCTCGAGGATCATCGCGTCGGCGATGTCCGAGACGTGGAACTCGTCGAAGCAGATCAGCCGGTAGCGCCGCGCGATGCGGCGCGCGACTTCGTCGAGCGGGTCCTGAACCTGCTTGAGCTCGCGCAGCTCGCGGTGCACGCCTCGCATGAACTCGTGGAAGTGCAGCCGCGTCTTGCGCACGAGCGGGACGGTCTCGTAGAAAACGTCCAGCAGGAAGCTCTTGCCTCGCCCGACGCCGCCCCACATCCAGACGCCGCGCGGGATCGCAGGCCGGTTGATCAGCTTCTTCAGGCGGTTCGAGCGGCGCGCCTTGTAGTCGACCCACTCGTCGTGCATCCGCTGCAGCCGCTCGACCGCGGCGCGCTGCGCCGGGTCCTCGACGTAGCCACGCTGCGCGAGCTGCTCGGTGTAGCGGTCGAGGACGTTCATCCGAGGTGGGGTCCGGCCCACGGTGCCGAACGGCGAACGCGCCGTCCGGGCGGGCCGGCGGGCGTCACATGTTCAGCGCGCGCTTGTCGACGGCGAGCGCGGCCTCGCGCATCACCTCCGACATCGACGGATGCGGATGGCACACGCGCGCGATGTCCTCGGAAGACGCCTTGAACTCCATCGCGACCGCCGCCTCGGCGATCAGGTCGGAGGCGCCGTGCGCGATGATGTGCACGCCGAGCACCTCGTCGGTCGTCGCGTCGGCGAGCACCTTGACGAAGCCCTCGGCCGCGTTCATGCCGAGAGCGCGGCCATTCGCCATGAACGGGAACTGGCCGGCCCTGAAGGCGCGCCCCTCGGCCTTCAGCTGCTGCTCGGTCTTGCCGACCCACGCGATCTCGGGCGAGGTGTAGATCACCCACGGAATCGTGTTGTAGTCGATGTGCGGCTTCTGGCCGGCGATCAGCTCGGCCACCATCACGCCCTCGTCCTCGCCCTTGTGCGCGAGCATCGGGCCGCGCACGACGTCGCCGATCGCATAGACGTTCGGCATCTTCGTCGCGCAGTGATCGTCGACCGGGATGAAGCCGCGCTCGTCGGTCGCGAGGTTGATCGCCTCGAGGTTCAGCCCCTCGGTGTTCGGCACGCGTCCCACCGACACGATCAGCCGGTCGGCCTCGAGCACCTGCGCCGCGCCCTGCGCGTCGGTCCAGGCGATCGACACGCCCTTCTTCCCGGCCTTCACCTCCCCGATCTTCACACCGAGGTGGATCTTCAGCCCCTGCTTCGTGAAGACCTTCCAGGCCTCCTTCGAGACCGCCTCGTCGCAGGCGGCGAGGAACCCGGGCAGCGCCTCGAGCACGGTGACGTCGGACCCGAGCCGGCGCCAGACCGAGCCGAGCTCCAGCCCGATCACGCCCGCGCCGATCACCGCGAGCTTCTTCGGCACCGACGACAGCGCGAGCGCGCCGACGTTGTCGCAGACGAGCTCGTTGTCGACCGGGAGGCCCGGCAGGTGCCGCGCCTTCGAGCCGGTCGCGACGATCACGTGCTTGGCGTCGACCAGCTGCACGCCATCGGCGGTCTGCACCTCGAGGCCGTACATGCCGTCATTCTCGCCGGTGAAGCGCGCATGGCCCTTCAGCCAGATGATCTTGTTCTTGCGGAACAGGAACTCGATTCCCTTGGTCATCTTCGAGACGATGCCGTCCTTGCGGGCCAGCATCTTCGCCAGGTCGATCTTCGCCGAGCCGACCTCGATGCCGTGCTCGTCGAGATGGTGCAACGCCTCCTCGTACTTCTCGCTCGACGCGAGCAGCGCCTTGGAGGGGATGCAGCCGACGTTCAGGCAGGTGCCGCCGAGCGCCAGCTCGCCCTTCGGGTTCGTCCACTTCTCGGCGCAGGCGACCTTCAGGCCGAGTTGCGCCGCGCGGATCGCCGCGATGTAGCCGGCCGGGCCGGCCCCGATCACGACGACGTCGTACCGTTCGCTCGCCATGCCCTCGCCCTCACAAGTCCAGCAGCAGGCGCGACGGATCCTCGAGCGCCTCCTTGATGCACACCAGGAACAGCACCGCCTCGCGGCCGTCGATGATCCGGTGGTCGTAGGACAACGCGAGGTAGTTGATCGGGCGGATCACCACCTGCCCGTTCTCGACGACCGGCCGGTCCTTGGTCGCGTGCACGCCGAGGATCGCCGACTGCGGCGGGTTGATGATCGGCGTCGACAGCATCGAGCCGAACACGCCGCCGTTGGAGATCGAGAACGTGCCGCCCGACAGCTCCTCGAGCCCGAGCTTGCCGTCCTGCGCCTTCTTGCCGTACTCGGCGATCTGCTTCTCGATCTGTGCGAAGGTCATCTGGTCGGCATTGCGCACGACCGGAACCACCAGTCCACGCGGCGAGCCGACGGCCACGCCGATGTCGAAGTAACCGTGGTAGACGATGTCGGTGCCGTCGATCGAGGCGTTGACGACCGGATACTTCTTGAGCGCGTGCACCGCCGCCTTCACGAAGAAGCTCATGAATCCGAGCCGCGTGCCGTGCTCCTTCTCGAAGCGGTCCTGGTACTTCTTGCGAAGGTCCATGACCGGCTGCATGTTGACCTCGTTGAAGGTCGTCAGGATCGCGTTGGTGGCCTGCGACTGCAGCAGGCGCTCGGCGACCCGCTGGCGCAGCCGCGACATCGCGACGCGCTGCTCCGGACGGCCCTCGATCAGCTTGTTCGGGTCGATCGGCGCCGGCACCGACGGCAGGCCCGCCGTCGGCGCACCGGTCGGAATGGCCGGCGCGGCCGGGGCCAGGGCCGCCGCCGGCTTCGCGCCGGCCGCGGTCGCGGCCAGCACGTCCCCTTTGGTCACGCGGCCGTCGCGCCCGCTGCCGGGCACCTGCGAGGCCGACAGCCCCGCCTCGGCGAGCATCTTCGCGGCCGCCGGCATCGCGACGTCGCCCTTCGGCCCGCCGGCCGGCGCCGGCGCAGCGCCGGTGCCGGGCGCGGCCACGGGGGCCGGCGCCGCGGGGGCCGGCGCCGCGGCGGGTGCGGCACCCGCGCCCGCCTTGGCTTCGGTGTCGATGACGGCGATCACCTCGCCGGAGACCACCGTGCCGCCGTCGCCCTTGACGATCCGGGCGAGCACGCCCGACTCGGGCGCGGGCAGCTCGAGCACGACCTTGTCGGTCTCGATGTCGATCAGGTTCTGGTCACGCTCGACCGCGTCACCCGGCTTCTTGTGCCACTGCAGCAGCGTCGCTTCGGCGACCGACTCGGAGAGCTGGGGGACCTTGACTTCGATGAGGGCCATGGGGTTGCTCAGGAGGCTTTCTTGGTTCTCGGTTTCGGGGCGTCGCCCAAGGCCGCGACAAGCAGCTCCTTCTGCTGGGCGTAGTGCTTGTCGTAGTAGCCGACCGCGGGCGAGGCCGACGCCGGACGGCCGGCGTACGACAGCCGCTGACCGTCCTTCAGCGCGTCCTGGACATGGTGCTGCACGAAGAACCAGGCGCCCTGGTTCTGCGGCTCGTCCTGGCACCACACGACCTGGGTCGCCGAGGGGAACCTCTTCAGTTCCGACTCGAGCGACTTGTGCGGGAACGGATACAGCTGCTCGATGCGCAGCAGCGCGACGTCCTTGAGCTCGCGCTCGCGGCGCGCGACCAGCAGGTCGTAGTAGACCTTGCCGGTGCAGAGCACCACCTTCTTCACGCCCTTCGCGTCGATCGACGCGTCGTTCTCGCCGACGACGGTCTGGAAGCCGCCGCGTGCGAGGTCCTGCAGCGGGGACACCGCCTCCTTGTTCCGCAGCAGCGACTTCGGCGTCAGGATCACCAGCGGCTTGCGGAACATCCGGATCATCTGCCGGCGCAGCAGGTGAAAGATCTGCGCAGGCGTCGTCGGCTGGCAGACCTGCATGTTGTGCTCGGCGCACAGCTGCAGGAAGCGCTCGAGGCGCGCCGACGAGTGCTCGGGGCCCTGTCCCTCGTAGCCGTGCGGCAGCATCATCGTGAGCCCGCAGGCGCGGCCCCACTTGGTCTCGCCCGACGAGATGAACTGGTCGATGACGACCTGCGCGCCGTTGACGAAGTCGCCGAACTGGCCTTCCCAGATCACCAGCGCGTTCGGCTCGGCGGTCGCGTAGCCGTACTCGAAGCCGAGCACCGCCTCCTCCGACAGCACCGAGTCGATGACGGTGAAGCGGCCCTGGTTGTCGCCGACGTGCTCGAGCGGGATGTAGTAGCCGGAATCCCAGCGCTCCCGGTTCTGGTCGTGCAGCACCGAGTGGCGATGCGTGAACGTGCCGCGACCCGAGTCCTGGCCCGACAGCCGAACCGCGTAGCCCGACGCGAGCAGCGTCGCGAACGCCATGTGCTCGCCCATGCCCCAGTCGAGCGCCAGGTCACCGTAGCCCATCGCACGGCGGTCGGCCACGACCTTCTCGACCAGCGGATGGAGCTTCAGCGTGCTCGGGATGGTGGTGATCTTGTCGGCGATCCGGCGCAACTCGGCCATCGGCACCGCGGTGTCGGCGGCGTCGGTCCACTTGCGGTTCAGGAACGGCATCCAGTCGACCGCGAACTTGCTCTTGAAGTTCGAGATCACCGGGTCGACGGTGTGGCGGCCTGCGTCCATCGCGGCGCGGAAGCCCTTGACCATCGCGTCGCCCTCGCCGGGCTGCAGCACGCCCTGCGCCTCGAGCTTGTCCGCGTACAGCTTGCGGGTGCCCGGGTGCTGGCCGATCTTCTTGTACATCAGCGGCTGGGTCAGTGCCGGCGTGTCCTGCTCGTTGTGGCCCAGCTTTCGGAAGCAGACGATGTCGACGACGACGTCCTTGCGGAAGGTCGCACGGAAGTCCATCGCGAGCTGGGTCGCGAACACCACCGCCTCGGGGTCGTCACCGTTCACGTGGAACACCGGCGCCTCGATCATCTTCACGACGTCGGTGCAGTAGATCGTCGAGCGCGAGTCGCGCGGGTCGGAGGTCGTGAAGCCGATCTGGTTGTTGATGACCAGGTGGATCGTGCCGCCAGTGCCGTAGCCGCGGGTCTGCGCGAGGTTCAGCGTCTCCATCACGACGCCCTGGCCGGCGAAGGCCGCGTCGCCGTGCACCAGCACCGACAGCACCTCGCTGCCGTCCTCGTCGCCGCGCCGGTCCTGGCGCGCGCGCGCCGAGCCCTCGACGACCGGGTTGACGATCTCGAGGTGCGACGGATTGAACGCGAGCGACAGGTGCACCGGGCCCCCGGGCGTCGAGACGTCGCTCGAGAAGCCCTGGTGGTACTTGACGTCGCCCGAGGGCAGGTCGTCGGCGTGCTGGCCCTCGAACTCGGCGAACAGGTCCTTGGGCATCTTGCCCAGCGTGTTCACCAGCACGTTGAGCCGGCCGCGGTGGGCCATGCCGATCACGAACTCCTGGATGCCCTGCGTGCCGCCGTGCTGGACGATCTCGTCCATCGACGCGATGAAGCTTTCGCCGCCTTCGAGCGAGAAGCGCTTCTGGCCGACGTAGCGCGTGTGCAAGTACTTCTCGAGGCCCTCGGCCGCGGTCACCTTCTCGAGGATCCGCTTCTTCTTGTCGGCAGCGTACTTCGGGCGCGCGCGGCTGCTCTCGAGGCGTTCCTGGATCCAGCGCTTCTGCGCCGGGTCGCTGATGTACATGAACTCCGCGCCGATCGTGCCGCAGTAGGTCTCTCGCAGCGCGCGGACGATCTCGCGCAGCGGCGCGCTCTCGAAGCCGAAGAAGGTATTGGCTGCCGAGTAGATGTTCGCGTGATCGCCTTCGGTGAAGTCGTAGAACGCGGTCTCGAGCTCGGGGATCGGGGGGCGCTCCTGGCGCTTGAGCGGATCGAGGTCTGCCCAGCGCGAGCCGAGGAAGCGGTACGCGGCGATCAGCTGCTGGACGTAGACCTGCTTGCGCGCGGTGGCCGCGTCGCCGCCCATCACCCGGGGCTGCAGCGTACCTTCCTTGGCGCGCTCGGCGAACGACTGGACGATCGGCGCGTGGGCGACGTCGCGGGTCTGGGGATTGCCATCGGCGGCCGGCACCATCTGCATGGTGTCGAAGTACTCCCGCCACTGCTCCGGCACCGAGCCGGGATTGTTCAGGTAGGACTCGTACAGCTCCTCGACGTAGGGCGCGTTGCCGCCGAACAGGTACGAACTGGACTGGAATGCCTTCATCATCGCGCCTCACCTCCCTGGACGAGTTTCTCGTCGAAAGTGCGGGGGGTTGGTCGCGTGCGCCCCCCATCCGCATTCCGGCTCCGGCCGGTCCGCGGACGCTGCTGTGCGGGCCCGCGACCCGGGGTCGGGATCCCTACAGACACGGTCGAGTCTAGCACGCCCCTCCTTGCGCCGATCTTACGAACTGGGCCGGTTCCGCGCCGCTGATCGGGTGCTCGGCGCACTCCGGCGGGCTCAAGCCGCGCGTCTTCGCGCCGATACCGATGACGGCGGAGGGTGCGGCCGCGCATCGAGGACCCCGGGAGGCGGTTGATGGCGACGACGACGAAGGAACGACCGCGCGAGGCCGGCTCGGCCGGCATCGCGGCAAGGCCCGCGCCGGTCGCCGCGTGCGCCTGGGCCGACGCCTCGACGCCGTCGCTCGCGTCGCTGCTGAGGTGGGTCGAGGCGAACGGCGACGCGTTGGTCGGGGTCGACGCGGCCGGGCGCGTCGCCTTCGCGAACGCCGCCTTCGGGCGCGTATTCGCGCTCGCCGCGAGCCCTTCACGCGGTGCGGCGGAGCGGCCGGGGCTGTCGCGCTTCGTGCCGCTCCTGACGCCGCCGCGGCTGCTGCGCTGGGTCGAGGAGTCGGCCGCGGTGCCGGGCGCGCCCCAGCGCGTGCACCGGCTGCTCGCCGAGTCCGTCGGCACCGACGGCGACCGGTTCCTGGCCGCGGTGACCCTGCTGCCTGTCCCCTCGGGCGGCGGCACGGGGAAGGATCCGGACACCGCGTGCCTGGTATCGCTGCGCCCGCTCGACGGGCCGCGCGGGCTGCGCTCCTCGCTGCACGACGAGGCCTCGCACGCGTCCGGCGGTGTCGCGCTCGGCGGTCTGGTCGACGCCGCGCTGCGCGCGCTCGGCGACCTCGGCGCACGGCGACGCTGCCGCGTCGCGCTGCACGCGCGCGACGCGCGCATCGCGGTCGATCCCGAGCCGGTCCGCGAGGCGCTGGTCCGCGTGATCGACAACGCCTGCCGGTACGCCACGCCCGGCGCGCCGGTGCGCATCGCGTCGAGCATCGAGCCGGCCGATCCGCACGAGGGCGCAGGGGCGATCGATCGCGTCGTCGTCACCGTCGCCGACCGCGGACCGGGGCTCGCCCGCGCGCACGCGCAGCGCGCCTTCGATCCCTTCTGGCGCGGCCCGGGCACGGCGCGCGTCCCGGGCCAGGGGTTGGGCCTGGCGATCGCACGCGAGCTGGTCGACGCGCAGCGCGGCTGGATCGAGCTGCGCAGCGCACCCGGCATCGGCACCGAGGTCGACCTGTGGCTGCCTGCGGCGTGAACACCCCGGGCCGTCGGATCGGTTACGGAATGGCCCGGGTCGGTCACGCGGCTCTCCCGGGTCCTCACCCTGGCCCGCGCTCGAGCGGCCGTCGCGCGGGTCGATACTCCGCTTGACGGGTCGAACGGCATGCGACGCGACGCGGCAGGCGACCGGTCCGACAGGATGCGACGATGCTGCAGAACCTCCTCGACGCGCTGGACCCGCCGGTGCTGATCTTCCTTCCCGAAGGCACGATGGCGTTCTCGAATCCCTCGGCCCGCAAGCGTCTCGCCGGGGATCTCGCTTCGCCCGCACGCCACCGGTCGCTGCTGAAGATGCTGCATGGCCTCGCCGGCGACCGGCTCCCGTCGCCCATGCGGTTCGCGCTGCCGTTCGACTGCGCGTCGGGTGCCACCGCGCGCCTCGACGGACTCGACATCGAGGGCCCGAACCCGCGCAACGCCGTGCTGATCGCCGACCCGGACGTCCCCGCCTCGAGCACGCTGCCGCTGCGGCAGGCGTGCGAGCCGAGCGACGCCGAGCTGCGCGCGCCGGCCCCGGGCGAGTCCCCGGCGGCCGACCCGATCGAGGGCGCGCGCACGCTGGCCGCGCGCCTCGTTACGTCGCTCGCGCTCGTCGACGCGTTCACTGCCGATCCGATCGCCGGCGACGATCGGATCGTGCGGCACGCACTGGTCGACGAGGTCTGGCACGACCCGGAGCCCGCCGCGCGCACGCTGCGCGTGAGCGTCTCGACCGTCGGAGTCGACGACTCGCCGCCGCCTGTTGCGGCAGCCGGCGCTGGTTCGCGCGGGCCATCCGCGAATGCGTCGAGAACGCGCTCCGGCACGCCCGGGTCGGGTCGCCAGGCGGCGCCCCGCCCATCACGGTCGAGCTCGCCGCGCGCCAGTCGGGGCCGTTCCCGTCGCTGCGCATCACCCATCGCGGCGTAGGCCGCTTGCCCGCGCTGGGCGACCGCGCGGAGTTGCCGTTCCCGGACCGCGCCACCACCCGGCGTGCCGCGGGCTCGCGCGAGCCCGCGATGCGGATCGGCCTGCCGCTCGCGCAGGGCGTCCTGCGGCAGCACGGCGGCCATAGGCGCCTCGGCGCCGACGGGCACGACGACACCACCGTCATCGTGCTCGAGCCGCCGACCGGCGCCCCGCGCTTCGCAGATGGACATCGAGCAGGCGCAGCGCTACGCGGCGGACCTCGCGAAGATGATGGGCGCCGCCCGCAGCCGGCGCGAATCCGCGGCCTCGACGGCCGCTCCGACGCAGACGACGCGATGAGCGCCAAGACCCTGATCGTCGAGGACCGTCCGGAGATCCAGACGCTGATCCGGTCGACGCTGGAGTTCGAGGGCCACGACCCGCACACCGCCGACGACGGCGCAGACGGCTGGCGGCTCGCCCAGACGCTTCGGCCAGACCTGGTGCTGCTCGACATCATGATGCCCGGCGATCTCGACGGCCTGCAGGTCTGCGAGCGGATCCGCGCGCCGCCCGCGCTGTCTGCGACCCGCGTCGTGCTGCCGAGCGCGCGAGGCCGGCAGTCGGACCGCGCGGCGGGCGCCGCGGTGGGCTGCGACGCCTACCTCACCAAGCCCTTCAGCCCGCTCGAGCTGATCGAGACGGTGGAGACGATGCTGAGCACATCCGCCGGCGCGCCGGCCCGGTGACCGGCGTGTCCGATCCGTCCCTCGCGGGGCCGGCAGCGGCCGCTGCCGGTCACGAGCAGGCGCTCGCCGTGCTCGAGCCGATGCCCGACGCGATCCTCGCGCTCGATGCGAGCGGCCGCATCGTCCTCTGCAATCGCACGGCGTCCTCGGTGTTCGGCCTGAGCGCAGAGCAGGCCACGGGCCTTCCGCTCGGTGAACTCGTGCCCGCGCTCGCGCGCGACGGCATCGCGGAGGCGATGGCCGACGCGATCGTGGTGGGCGGCGGCCGGATCCGCATCGCACGGCTGCAGACCGACGGCGTGCGCCGTGGCGGCACGCCGTTCCCGCTCGAGGCCTCGATCGCCGAGTCGCACGCGGTCGCGGGCGCGCGCTGGACCTGTGGTGTCCGCGACCTGACCGAGCAGCGCCAGGCCGAGGCCACGCTGTCGCTGTTCTCGCAGGCCGTCGACAGCAGCGCGAGCGGCATCGTGATCACCTCGGCGCGTCTGCCCGGCAACCCGATCACCTACGTGAACCCGGCGTTCACCCGGATCACCGGCTACGCGTCGCACGAAGCGGTGGGGCGCAAATGCAGCTTCCTGAAGGGACGCGACCGCGACCAGCCGGAGATCGCTGTGCTGCGCGAAGCGATGGGCGACGGTCGGACTGCGACGGTCAGGCTGCGCAACTACCGCCGCGACGGCTCGCTCTTCCGGAACGAACTGCACATCGCGCCGGTGCGCGACCCCGACGGCACCGTACGCCACTACCTCGGCGTGCAGACCGACGCCACCGCGCGGTTCGAGGCCGAGCGCGAGCTCGAGACGCGCAACGCGCGGCTCGACGCGGTCATGTCGCTGAGCCCGGACGGGTTCGTGCTGTTCGGCGCGACCGATCGGCTCGTCTACGTCGACGAGGCGCTGACCGCGATGCTCGGTATGGATGCGGCCGGGCTCGTCGGCCTGAACCGCGAGGCGTTCGGGGTGCGGCTCGCCGCCGCGTGCGCTCCGGCGGACCGCGACGCAACCGACGCCTCGCGCGCCGCGCACGAGTCCGGCCAGCGCACGCTCGCGCTCA
>JADCHE010000060.1 GCA_020248665.1 Burkholderiales bacterium
CGAGCGTGTCGCCCGCCCGCGGCGCCGCGTCGGCGCCGGCCGCCGAGCCGTCGACGCTGCCGCTCTCGACTTTCCGCCTGTCGGCGAACCCTTCGGCCGCATCGGTGGTGCCGCCGACGATCACGCTCGACGGGCTGATCGAGCTGGCCCGGCGCAACAACCCGGGGCTGGCGGCGACCCGCGCCCGGATCGACGTCGCCCGGGGCGGCCTGATCACCTCGCGCGCGATCCCGAACCCCGAGATCGAGCTGCAGGGCGGCCGCCAGGACTCGCGCGCCGACGGCACGCCCTCGGGCGCGAGCGGCCAGATCGGTGTGCTTCAGCCGATCGAGCGGCCGGGGCTGCGGGCCGCGCGCCGCGAGGTCGCCGCGACCGTCATCGACGCGGCGAGCGCCGACGCGAACGTCGCGGAGCGAGACCTCCTCGCCGATCTCAAGCTGCGCTACCTCGACATCCTGCGCTTGCAGGCGGCCGCGCGGCTCGCCGAGGAGGACCTGTCGATCGCCGAGCAGATCCGCACCCGCGTGCAGGTCCGCGTGGGCACCGGCGAGGCGCCGCGCTTCGAGCTGATCCGCGCCGACACCGAGCGGCTGAACGCGCAGCGTGCGGTACAGGCCGCGGCCGCCCGGATCGACCTGGCGCGCGCCGAACTGCGCCGGCTCGTCGGGCCTCAGCTGCCGCCGGACTACACCGTCGACGGCAACATCGCCGACGCGCCGACCACGCCATTGAGCCTCGAGGCGATCCGCACCGCGATGCTCGATCGCCATCCCGAGATCGTCGCCGCGCGTGCCGCGGTCCGGACCGCGGAGTCTCGAATCGCGCTCGAGCAGGAGCGGCGCAAGCCTTCGTTCGGCGTGCGCGCGACGATGGAGCGGCTGCCCGAGGCCAACGACGCGCGGCTCGGCCTCGTCATGCAGATCCCGGTGTTCGACCGGCGCGAAGGTCCGATCGCCGAAGCGACGGCCGAGGCCGATCGCGCCCGCCTGCTGCTGGCCGACCGGGAGCTGCAGCTCAACCAGGCGCTCGAGTCCGCCTGGCAGCGCTATCGCATCGCCCTCGGGCAGGTCGCTGCCTACGAGTCTGGCCTGCTGCGCGAGGCGGAGGCGGCGCTGCGGGTCGCCGAGGCCGCCTACCGCTTCGGCGAGCGCGGCATCCTCGACTTCCTCGACGCGCAGCGCACGTTCCGCACGCTGCGCAGCGAACTGAACACCACCCTATACGAACTGCGCGCCGCGCTGGTCGAGCTCGAGCGCCTGCGCGCCGAAAGCGAGTGAACTCCATGATCGCCCGTCTTCCCAGCCCTTCCGTCCTGCGGCGCGCCACCCTCGCCGCCGCGCTCGCCACGGCGCTCGTCGCGTGCGGAGACAAGCCTGCGCCCCCGCAGGGCGGCGCATCCGCCGACGCCGCCAAGGCCGCAGCGAAGGCGTCGTCGGACCCGAGCCTCGTCATCGCTCCACCCTCGCTCCTCGAGCGCGTCAAGGTGGCGGCGGTGGAGCGCAAGCCGGTCAGCGAGCCGCTGTCGGTCGTCGGCCGCATCGACTTCGACGAGCAGTCGGTCGCCCGGATCGGCGCGAGCGTGACCGGCCGCGTGACCGAGCTCTCGGGCGCGGTGGGCCAGACCGTTCGGCCCGGCCAGGTGCTCGCGCAGCTGCACAGCACCGAGCTCGGCCAGGCGCAGCTCGGCTACCTGAAGGCGAACGCGCAGCGTGACCTCGCCGGCAAGGCGGTCGAGCGCGCGAAGCTGCTGCTCGCCGCCGACGTGATCGGCTCGGCCGAGTTGCAGCGCCGTGAGAACGAGCTGCAGGTCGCGCAGGTCGAGAAGCGCGCGGCCGCAGACCAGTTGCGCGTGATGGGCATGTCGCCGCGCGAGATCGAGCGCACGATCGAAACCGGCGCGATCACGTCGACCTCTTCGGTGGTCGCGACCGTCGGCGGCGTGATCGTCGAGCGCAAGGTCAACAAGGGCCAGGTCGTGCAGCCCGCCGACGTGATCTTCATCGTCGCCGACCTCGCGCGCGTCTGGGTGATCGCGCAGGTGCCGGAGTCGCAGATCGGCCGCGTGCAGCCCGGCCAGGCGGTGACCGTCGAGGTCACCAGCGTGCCCGACCCGGTCACCGGCCGCGTGGCCTGGGTCGCCGACACCGTCAACCCCGAGACCCGGACGGTGACGGTGCGGACCGAGGTGCCGAACCCGAAGCGCCAGCTTCGGCCCGAGATGCTCGCGAACGTGTCGATCTCGCCGGAGCCGGTCGAGCGCCTCGTGGTGCCGTCGTCGGCGGTGGTCCGCGAGAACAACCAGGAGCACGTGTTCGTGCGCGCCGGCGACGGCCGCTTCCGGCTGACCCGCGTATCGCTCGCCGACGAGACCGACGGGCTGCGCGTCGTCCAGTCCGGGCTCAAGGGCGGCGAGCAGATCGTCGTCGACGGCGCGTTCCACCTGAACAGCGAGCGCCTGCGCGCCCAGACGGAGGGCTCATGATCGAGTCGCTCGTCAGGTGGGCGCTCGCGCAGCGCCTGATCGTCGCGGTCATCGCGACGGTGCTGTTCGCGTTCGGGCTGGACGCGGCGCGCAAGCTCTCGCTCGACGCGTTCCCGGACGTCACCAACGTCCAGGTGCAGATCGCCACCGAGGCGCCTGGCCGCTCCCCCGAGGAGGTCGAGCGCTTCGCGACGGTGCCGCTGGAGATCGGCATGACCGGCCTCCCGGGCCTGGTCGAGATGCGCTCGCTGAACCGGCCCGGCCTGTCTCTGATCACGCTGGTCTTCACCGAGAAGACCGACGTGTTCTTCGCGCGCCAAATGGTGATGGAGCGGCTGCTCGAGATCACGCCGCGATTGCCGCAGGGCATCGTGCCCATCCTCGGCCCGGTCTCGACCGCGCTCGGGGAGATCTACCAGTACACGCTCGAGCGCCCCGACGACGGCCAGCGCCAGCTCACCGTCGAGGAGTTGACCGAGCGGCGCACCGTGCAGGACTGGGTCGTGCGGCCGATGCTGCGCTCGATCCCGGGCGTCGCCGAGATCAACTCGATCGGCGGCTACGAGAAGCAGTACCAGGTGCTGGTCGCGCCGGACAAGCTGCGCTACCACGGCATCACCATCGACCAGGTCTGGCGCGCGCTCGCGTCCAACAACGCGAACTCCGGCGGCGGCATCCTGCCGCAGTACGCCGAGCAGTACCTGATCCGCGGCATCGGCCTGGTGCAGACGATCGACGACATCGGCAACATCGTGCTGAAGGAGTCGGGCGGCACGCCGGTCTACATCCGCGACGTCGCGACGGTGCAGGTCGGCACCGCGGTGCGGGTCGGCGCGGTGGTCAAGGACGGAGTCACCGAGTCGGTCGGCGGCATCGTGATGATGCTGCGGGCCGGCAACGCGAAGGAGATCGTCGGCCGGATCAAGGAGCGCGTGGCCGAGATCAACGCCCAGGGACAGCTGCCCGACGGGCTGAAGATCGTGCCGTTCTACGACCGCTCGGAGCTGGTGGATTCGGCGCTCTGGACGGTCGGCAAGGTGCTGATCGAGGGCATCGTGCTGGTCGTCGTCGTGCTGCTCCTCTTCCTCGGCGACATCCGCTCGTCGCTGGTGGTGGTGGCCACGCTGGTGCTCACGCCGCTGTTGACCTTCATGGCGATGAACCAG
>JADCHE010000061.1 GCA_020248665.1 Burkholderiales bacterium
GATCCGGGGGCACGGGCCCTGGTCGGCAGGAGCGACCGTCGGATTTCTTTACACCACGTATCCGACGGTCGCGGGCAGGTTCGTCCAAGTGTCTGGTGACGTGGAATATTTTCATTCCTGGCATGGAGCCTGCATCGGTGTTCGCACCCAAGTTTGCCCTGCTCACGTTGGAGCTCATTCGTTAACATGACCTTTCGCTCGCTCGGCGCGGCTGCGCTCGCTGTCGCGGCGTCCTCCGCAATCGCGGCGCCGACGTTCCTCACCACCGACTGGTCCTCGCCCGGTGCCGTCGCCGGCTGGCAGGTCGCGACGAACCTGCCCCCGGGTGCCGATGCGACCAACTTCGACCAGTTCCAGCAGCTGCTGACTTCGCTCGACAATGGGTCCGCGTCTTGGGCGCCGGCCGTGGCCTGCTCGGCGTCTCCGAATCCACCGCCAGCTGGGCGGTCCAACTGGATCGCGAACACCGCGTCATGCAGCAACGGCGCCGGGTTCAACATCGGCGGCAACAACTGGACCCAGTTCATCTTCCGGCAGCAGTTCGAGCTGACCGCTGCCGAGGCCGCGACGCTTCAGCTGTCGTTCCAGTGGGCCGCTGACGATTCCGGCGAGATCGGCGCGACGCGCGGGAGCTGGCGGCCGACCTGGTCGGTGAACAGCGTCGACCCGATCACGTTCCAGTCGACCCCGTGGCCGTCGGGCATCGGCGGGATCCCCACCAGCTACAATCTCAGTCCGACGGTCACCGCGTCGGGCTTCCAGGCGGGCATGAACACGATGTACTTCTGGGTGCAGGGCAACGGCCGTACGGACGGCATGCGGCTCGCGAACGCGCAGTTCTCGCCCGTCCCGGAACCGGGTACGGCGATGCTCGCCGGGCTGGGGCTGTTGGCCCTGGGGCTCGCGCGGCGTCGCTCCGCCGCGGGGCGCTGAGGCCGATCGGGCTGGCGCCGCCCGGGCTCGGCGGCTCGCTGCGGACGGTCCGCGGCGAGCGCGCCTGACCGCACCCGGGCGCTGCTCGGTGACCCGGCCCGGTGCGCCCGGTACCTCGATTGCGGCGGGGCCGCACGAGAGGTGCTCGACACGAGGTCGCAGGGCCGCCGGGAGGCGGTTCCCGCGTGGGCGGCTTCAGTCGAGCAGCGCGTCCGCGAGCGCCGCGCACAGCGCGCCGTCGACGCCACAGGCCGCGAGGTAGCGGTCGACCGAGCCGTGGTCGCGCTCGACGACGTGCAGCGCAGCGTCGAGGAACTCCGGGCGCACGCTCGCGATCGTCTCGATTGCCGCAAGCCCGCGCGCGTCCGGCCGCTCGGGCGCCGTCGCGAGCAGCCGCCGCGCGAGCGCCTCGGGCGGCTGGCGGCGGCCGCTCTCGAGGTAGTCCTCGAGGATCTCCTCGCGCGGCACGCCCACCGCCGCGAGCAGCATCGCGACGACGAAGCCGGTGCGGTCCTTCCCGGCGGTGCAGTGGACCAGCAGCCGCGTCTGCGCCGGGGCGTCCGTCTTCGGCGGCCCGCCGGCCGATGCGCCTCCGGCCGGCGCTCCGCCGGCGAGCCGGCGCGCGGCCTCGCGGACCGCGCCGCCGAGCGCGCCCGGCATCCGCGCGTAGGTGTCGACCATCCAGCGGTGTGCGCCGTCGGCGTCGAAGTCCGCGGCGCCGAGCTGCACCCGCCAGCCGCCCGCGCGTACCGCCTGAAGGTCGGGCATCACGTCGAAGGTCAGCGTCTCGCGCGGCACCGCGTCGGGCCAGCGGGTCGGCATCGAGGCGCGCTCGTCGTCGCGGCGCAGGTCGAGCACGGTGCCGATCTGCAGCCGCGCGAGCGTCGCGAGGTCGACGTCCGTCAGCCGGTGCAGCGCGTCGGAGCGGAAGATGCGGCGCGGCCGCAGGCGGCGGCCGCCGCCCGCGGGCAGGGGTGCGACGCCGCGGAAGTTCGGGGCGCCGGCGAGGATCGGGTCGGCGGGGTCGTCGGTCGGGCGGCTCATCGGCGGATTGTCGCACCCGCGGCGCGACGGCTCAGCGGTCGGGGTCGTCCTCGCCCAGCCGCACGAGCCCGTCGTCGACCAGCGCGTGCAGCGCCGCGACCCGCTCGACGCCGAGCACCGCGTTCAGCTCGAGCTGGGCCTGCTCCCAGTGCCGCCGCGCCACGGCCTGCTTCGTGCGGCCGGCTGCGGTGGCCTCGATCCGGCGGCTGCGCGCGTCGTCGCCGGGACCCTGGACGACCCAGCCCTGCTCGACCAGCACCTGCAGGTTGCGCGTCAGCGTCGACGCGTCCAGCCCCATCGCGCGCGCCAGCTCGGCCGGGCGCACCGGCTCGGTGGCGACGATCGCCGACAGCAGCGAGAACTGGGTGCCCTTGAGCCCGGCCCGCGCGAAGTGCGCGTCGTAGCGGCGCGCCACCACGCGCAGCAGCCTGCGCAGCTTGAAGTTCGTGCAGCCCCGCGGTGCGCCCTCGGCGGCGGCGTGCGGTGCCTTCGGTGACCGGATGGGGGGCGTGCGCGCGGCGCTCGGGGGCATCGTGCTATTGTAGCTGCAAACGTTGCAGGTACACACTTTCCCGCGGAAACGCTTCGCCTCCCACTCGCCGACCCGATCCCATGTCGCTCGTCACCGGCCCGATCCTGCCGACCCTGCTGCGCCTCTCCGCGCCGAACGTGGTCGCGATGACGATGTCGGTGCTCGTCGGCATCGCCGAGACCCGCTACGTCGGCCTGCTCGGCACCGCGCCGCTCGCCGCGATGGCGATCGTGTTCCCGTTCGCGATGCTGGTGCAGATGATGTCGGCCGGCGCCATGGGCGGCGGCGTGTCGTCGGCGGTCGCGCGCGCGCTCGGCGCGAAGGATCCGGCCCGCGCGCGGACGCTCGCGCTGCACGCGGTCGTCATCGGCACCGTCGCGGGGCTCGCGACGACGGTGGTGTTCCTCGTGTTCGGCCCGGCGGTCTACCACGCGCTGGGCGGGCGCGGCGAGGTGCTGGAGGAGGCGGTGCGCTACTCGGCCGTGCTGTTCTGGGGCGCGGTCGCGCTCTGGCTGGTGAACACGC
>JADCHE010000062.1 GCA_020248665.1 Burkholderiales bacterium
GAGATGGTGATGCCGGGCGACAACGTGAAGATGGAAGTCACGCTGATCGCGCCGATCGCGATGGAGCAGGGCCTGCGCTTCGCGATCCGCGAGGGCGGCCGCACCGTCGGCGCCGGCGTCGTCGCCAAGATCATCGAGTGAGTTGAAAGTTCCTAGGGGTATAGCTCAATTGGCAGAGCGGCGGTCTCCAAAACCGCAGGTTGGGGGTTCGATTCCCTCTGCCCCTGCCGGGTTCGACGATGTCCGATCATCAGGTTGAAACGGTTTCCAGCGGCGCCGACCGGGCGAAGGTCGCGCTGGCGGTGCTCGCCGTCGTGGCGGGCATCGTCGGCTGGTACATGCTCGCGCAGCAGCCGCTGGTCGTGCGTCTCGCGTCGATCCTGGCGGGCGTCGCGGCGGGTGCCGCGATCGCCTGGTTCTCCGGTCCCGGTCAGCGGTTCCTCGCGTTCGCGAAGGACTCCTGGTCCGAGACGAAGCGCGTCGTATGGCCCGAGAAGAAGGAGACGTGGATGGTCACCGCCTACGTCTTCGCCTTCGTGGTCGTCATGGCGCTGTTCCTGTGGGTCGTCGACAAGAGCCTCGAGTGGGTGCTCTACGACCTGATCCTGGGATGGAAACGATGAGCAAGCGTTGGTACGTCGTGCATGCCTACTCGGGCATGGAGAAGAGCGTGGGCCGCGCGCTGCAGGAGCGCGTGGATCGGGCCGGCATGCAGGACCAGTTCGGCAAGATCCTCGTTCCGACCGAAGAGGTCGTCGAGATGCGGAACGGCCAGCGCACGATCTCCGAGCGCCGGTTCTTCCCCGGCTACGTGCTCGTCGAGATGGAGATGAACGACGACACCTGGCACCTGGTGAAGAACACCGCCAAGGTGACCGGCTTCGTCGGGGGCTCCGGGCACAAGCCGACCCCGATCTCCGAGAAGGAGGTCGAGAAGATCATGAGCCAGATGCAGGAGGGCGTGGAGAAACCCAAGCCCAAGACCCTGTACGAGGTCGGCGAGATGGTCCGGGTCAAGGAAGGCCCGTTCACCGACTTCAACGGCAACGTCGAGGAAGTCAACTACGAGAAGAGCCGGGTTCGCGTGTCGGTGACCATCTTCGGTCGCGCGACGCCGGTCGAGCTCGAGTTCGGTCAGGTCGAGAAGCTGTAATCCGCACGGGGCGCCGCATGCGCCCCGGTCCGGCGAGCCCGGACCGAACGCCGCGACGGCCGGCCCGTCCCGGCGCATGCGAAGAGGAGCCGAAGTAGCGCACCGCGCGAACCGGCGCTATCACTCACCCGCCAGGAGCCCTTCGTGGCCAAGAAGATCGTCGGTTTCATCAAGCTGCAGGTCCCTGCAGGCAAGGCCAACCCGTCGCCGCCCATCGGGCCGGCGCTGGGCCAGCGCGGCCTGAACATCATGGAGTTCTGCAAGGCGTTCAACGCGCAGACCCAGGGCATGGAGCCCGGCCTCCCGATCCCGGTGGTGATCACCGCGTTCGCGGACAAGTCGTTCACCTTCGTGATGAAGACGCCGCCGGCGACCATCCTCATCAAGAAGGCCGCGAAGATCGACAAGGGCTCGAAGACGCCGCACACGGACAAGGTCGGCAAGATCACCCGGGCGCAGGCCGAAGAGATCGCCAAGCTGAAGATGCCGGACCTGACCGCCTCGGATCTCGAGGCAGCGGTCCGCACGATCGCGGGCTCGGCCCGCAGCATGGGCATCACGGTGGAGGGCCTCTGACCATGGCACGCCTGTCCAAGCGCATGAAGGCGCTGCGCGAGAAGGTGGATTCGCGCAAGCTGTACCCGGTCGTCGACGCGATCGCGCTCGTCAAGGAGTGCGCGGTCGCCAAGTTCGACGAGTCGATCGACGTCGCCGTCCAGCTCGGCGTCGACGCCAAGAAATCCGACCAGGTCGTCCGCGGCTCGGTCGTGCTGCCCGCCGGCACCGGCAAGTCGGTCCGCGTCGCGGTGTTCACGCAGGGCGCGAAGGCCGACGAGGCGCGCGCCGCCGGCGCCGACATCGTCGGCATGGAAGACCTGGCCGAGAAGGTCAAGGCCGGCCAGCTCGACTTCGACGTGGTGATCGCCTCGCCCGACGCGATGCGCGTCGTCGGCGGCCTGGGCCAGATCCTCGGCCCGCGCGGCCTGATGCCGAATCCGAAGGTCGGCACGGTGACGCCGGACGTGACCACCGCGGTCAAGAACGCGAAGGCCGGCCAGGTGCAGTACCGGACCGACAAGGCGGGCATCATCCACGCGACGATCGGCCGCGCGTCGTTCCAGCCGGACGCGCTGAAGACGAACCTCGCGGCGCTGATCGAGGCGCTGAACCGCGCCAAGCCGGCGAGCTCGAAGGGCATCTACCTGCGCAAGGTGGCGGTCTCGAGCACGATGGGCATCGGCGTGCGCGTCGACACCGCCAGCCTGGTCGCTCAGGCGGCCTGACGGCACGGAACGGACTACAGGAACTTTGGGCCGTCCGCCGCGAGGCGGGCGGGTCGTCAAAGACCGCAGGGGATGCGGGGGGCGAAGGCCCCGGGCGTCTTAATCGAGCGATCACCCTGCGCAGATGGCGGTCCCGGAGCGGGTTTTCGGCAGCAGCGGTCGGTGGGCCCGAGGGCTTTCCGGCAGGTGCGGCAGGGACTCACGAACGGTCGCCGCATCGACGACCGGCCATCCGGCCGGTCGTGGGGCGCCCCGGCTCTCGGGTCGGGTCGCCGAACTTGGTAGGAGCGAAGGACCGTGGGTCTCAATCGTGAAGAGAAGGCGGCAGTGATCGACGAGGTCGGCGCGCAGGTGGCGTCGGCCCAGGCGATCATCGTCGCCGAGTACCGTGGTCTGGAGGTGGGCTCGATCACCGCGCTGCGCAAGAAGGCGCGCGAGTCGGGCGTGTACTTGCGCGTGTTGAAGAACACGCTCGCGCGTCGCGCGGTCGCCGGGACGCCGTTCGAGGGGTTGTCCGACAAGCTCGTCGGTCCGCTCATCTACGGCATCTCGAAGGACCCGGTGTCGGCCGCGAAGGTGCTCGCGGATTTCGCCAAGACCAACGACAAGCTGGCTCTCAAGGCCGGCGCCATGCCGAACGCCGTTCTCGACCAGAACGGGGTGAAGGCGCTGGCGTCGATGCCGAGCCGCGAGGAGTTGCTGGCGCAACTGATGGGCACCATGCAGGCACCGGTCGCCAAGTTCGTCCGCACGCTGAACGAGGTCCCGGGCAAGTTCGTCCGGACCGTCGCGGCGCTGCGCGACGAGCGCGAGAAGGCCGGGGCCTGATCCGCCTCCCCACGCACTGTCGAAACAACCGCATCCGTCACATCACTGAACTGGAAACGACATGGCACTGAACAAAGACGAACTCCTGGACGCGATCGCCGGCATGACCGTGCTCGAGCTGTCCGAGCTGATCAAGGCGATGGAAGAGAAGTTCGGCGTCTCCGCCGCCGCCGCCGCCGTCGCCGTGGCCGCCCCGGCCGCAGGTGGCGCCGCCGCGCCGGCCGCCGAAGAGAAGACCGAGTTCACCGTCGTCCTGCAGGCCGCCGGCGAGAAGAAGGTCGAGGTCATCAAGGTGGTCCGTGCGGCCACCGGCCTGGGCCTGAAGGAAGCCAAGGACCTGGTGGACGGCGCGCCGAAGCCCGTCAAGGAAGCGATCCCGAAGGCCGACGCCGAGGCGCTGCTCAAGCAGCTCACCGATGCCGGCGCGAAGGCCGAGATCAAGTAAAGCACCGCAGCACCGAGAGACGAAGACGAACAGGCACTTGCCCCGTTCGCCACGGACGCCCGGTCGCCGCCCCCACCCGGGGGCGGTGCCGGGCTTTCGTGCCTTGTTCACCCCGCGGGGCTCGTGGCCCGTGCCGTCGGCGACGTCGCCGACGACCCGGCCCCCGATCTCTGCCTAAGGCTTTACCGGAGAGTCCATGGCCGCCCAGCCCTATTCGTTCACCGAGAAGAAGCGCATCCGCAAGTCCTTCGCCAAGCGACAGGTCGTGCAGGACGTGCCCTACCTCCTCCAGACGCAGCTCGAGTCGTACGCCCAGTTCCTGCAGCTCGAGCGCTCGGTCGCCGACCGCAAGGACGAGGGCCTGCAGGCGGCGTTCACCTCGATCTTCCCGATCACCTCGCACAACCAGATGGCGCGGCTGGAGTTCGTCAGCTACGCGCTCGGCAACCCCGCCTTCGACGTCAAGGAGTGCCAGCAGCGCGGCCTGACGTTCTGCGCCCCGCTGCGCGCGCGCGTGCGCCTGGTCATCATGGACCGCGAGGCCGCCAAGCCGACGGTCAAGGAAGTGAAGGAGCAGGAGGTCTACATGGGCGAGATCCCGCTCATGACGACCAACGGCTCGTTCATCGTCAACGGCACCGAGCGCGTGATCGTCTCGCAGCTGCACCGCTCGCCCGGCGTGTTCTTCGAGCACGACCGCGGCAAGACGCACAGCTCGGGCAAGCTGCTGTTCTCGGCGCGGATCATCCCCTACCGCGGCTCGTGGCTCGACTACGAGTTCGATCCGAAGGACGTGCTGTACTTCCGCGTCGACCGCCGCCGCAAGATGCCGGTGACGATCCTGCTGAAGTCGATCGGCCTCACGCCCGAGCAGATCCTCGCCCACTTCTTCGTCTTCGACAGTTTCCAGCTGATGCCGGAAGGCGCGCTGATGGAGCTGGTGCCCGACCGCATGCGCGGGGAGATCGCCCGCTTCGACATCGCGGACAAGGACGGCAGGGTCATCGTCGCCAAGGACAAGCGGATCAACGCCAAGCACATCCGCGAGATGGAAGCGGCGGGCCTGAAGCGGATCTCGGTGCCCGAGGACTACGTGCTCGGCCGCGTGCTGGCCACCAACGTCGTCGACCCCGAGACCGGCGAGATCGTCGCCAAGGCGAACGACGAGCTGACCGAGGACCTGCTGAAGAAGATGCGGGCCGCAGCCGTCAAGGAGTTCAAGTCGCTGTACACGAACGACCTCGACCAGGGGCCGTTCATGTCGCAGACGCTGCGCATCGACGACACCGCCGACCAGACGGCCGCGCGGATCGCGATCTACCGCATGATGCGCCCGGGCGAGCCGCCGACCGAGGAGGCCGTCGAGGCGCTCTTCAACCGGCTGTTCTACAGCGCGGACGCGTACGACCTGTCCAAGGTCGGCCGGATGAAGTTCAACCGTCGCGTCGGCCGCGACGAGCTGACCGGCCCGATGACGCTGACCAACGAGGACATCCTCGCGGTCATCAAGATCCTCGTGGACCTGCGCAACGGCAAGGGCGAGATCGACGACATCGACCACCTCGGCAACCGCCGGGTGCGCTGCGTCGGCGAGCTGGCCGAGAACCAGTTCCGCGCGGGGCTCGTGCGCGTCGAGCGCGCGGTGAAGGAGCGCCTCGGCCAGGCCGAGACCGAGAACCTGATGCCGCACGACCTGATCAACAGCAAGCCGATCAGCGCGGCCATCCGCGAGTTCTTCGGGTCGAGCCAGCTGTCGCAGTTCATGGACCAGACCAACCCGCTGTCGGAGATCACGCACAAGCGCCGCGTCTCCGCGCTGGGCCCGGGCGGCCTGACCCGCGAGCGCGCCGGCTTCGAGGTCCGCGACGTGCACCCGACCCACTACGGCCGGGTGTGCCCGATCGAGACGCCCGAGGGCCCGAACATCGGCCTGATCAACTCGCTGTCGCTGTACGCCCAGCTGAACGAGTACGGCTTTCTCGAGACGCCGTACCGCAAGGTGGTCGACCAGAAGCTCGCCGACGACATCCACTACCTGTCGGCGATCGAGGAAGGCCGCTACGTGATCGCGCAGGCCAACGCGTCGGTCGACGCGAACGGCAGGCTCACCGACGAGCTGGTCTCGGTGCGGATCAACGGCGAGACGCTGCTGACCTCGCCCGACAAGGTCGAGTACATCGACGTCGCACCCTCGCAGATCGTCTCGGTCGCCGCCTCGCTGATCCCCTTCCTCGAGCATGACGATGCGAACCGCGCGCTGATGGGCTCGAACATGCAGCGCCAGGCGGTGCCCTGCCTGCGGCCGGAGAAGCCGGTCGTCGGTACCGGCATCGAGCGGACCTGCGCGGTCGACTCGGGCACGGTCGTCACCGCGCTGCGCGGCGGCCAGGTCGACTACGTCGACGCGAATCGCGTCGTGATCCGGGTCAACGACGACGAGGCCCAGGCGGGCGAGGTGGGCGTCGACATCTACAACCTGATCAAGTACACGCGCTCGAACCAGAACACGAACATCAACCAGCGCCCGATCGTGAAGAAGGGCGACAAGGTCGCGCGTGGCGACGTGATCGCCGACGGCGCGTCGACCGACCTGGGCGAGCTCGCGCTCGGCCAGAACATGCTGGTCGCGTTCATGCCCTGGAACGGCTACAACTTCGAGGACTCGATCCTGATCTCGGAGAAGGTGGTCTCGGACGACCGCTACACCTCGATCCACATCGAGGAGCTGTCGGTGCTCGCCCGCGACACCAAGCTCGGGCCCGAGGAGATCACCCGCGACATCTCGAACCTGTCGGAGTCGCAGCTCGGCCGCCTCGACGAGTCGGGCATCGTCTACATCGGCGCGGAAGTGCAGGCCGGCGACACCCTGGTCGGCAAGGTCACGCCGAAGGGCGAGACGCAACTGACCCCCGAGGAGAAGCTGCTGCGCGCGATCTTCGGCGAGAAGGCGTCGGACGTGAAGGACACCTCGCTGCGCGTGCCCTCGGGCATGAGCGGCACGGTGATCGACGTCCAGGTCTTCACTCGCGAGGGCATCGTGCGCGACAAGCGCGCGCAGTCGATCATCGACGACGAGTTGAAGCGCTACCGCCTCGACCTGAACGACCAGCTGCGGATCGTCGAGAACGACTCGTTCGAGCGCCTGAAGCGCCTGCTGGTCGGCAAGACCGCCAACGGCGGCCCGAAGAAGCTCGCCAAGGGCGAGGTCATCGATGCCGCCTACCTCGAGGACCTCGACCGCTGGCAGTGGTTCGAGATCCGGCTGGCCGACGAGCAGGCCGCGAGCCAGCTCGAAGGCGCCAAGGAGTCGATCGAGCAGAAGCGCCACAGCTTCGATCTCGCGTTCGAGGAGAAGCGCAAGAAGCTCACTCAGGGCGACGAGCTGCCCCCGGGCGTGCTGAAGATGGTCAAGGTGTACCTGGCCGTCAAGCGCCGCCTGCAGCCCGGCGACAAGATGGCGGGCCGCCACGGCAACAAGGGCGTGGTCTCGCGGATCGTGCCGGTCGAGGACATGCCCTACATGGCCGACGGCCGCCCCGTCGACATCGTGCTGAACCCGCTGGGCGTCCCGTCGCGGATGAACGTGGGCCAGATCCTCGAGACGCACCTGGGCTGGGCCGCCAAGGGCATCGGCCTGCGGATCGGCGAGATGCTGCAGCGCCACGCCGCCGGGGCGGAGCTGCGCAAGATGCTCGACAAGGTCTACAACCACCACGGGCAGAAGGCCGACATCGCGACGCTGACCGACGACGAGGTCCGCGAGCTCGCGCAGAACCTCTCCAACGGCGTGCCGTTCGCGACGCCGGTGTTCGACGGCGCCTCCGAGACCGAGATCCGCGCGATGCTCGACATCGCGTTCCCGGACGAGGACCCGAATACCGGCAAGCTCGGCTTCAACGACCACAAGACCCAGCTGCGCCTGTACGACGGCCGCACCGGCGAGCAGTTCGACCGCCACGTGACCGTCGGCTACATGCACGTGCTGAAGCTGCACCACCTGGTCGACGACAAGATGCACGCGCGCTCGACCGGCCCGTACTCGCTCGTCACCCAGCAGCCGCTGGGCGGCAAGGCGCAGTTCGGCGGCCAGCGCTTCGGCGAGATGGAGGTGTGGGCGCTCGAGGCCTACGGCGCTTCCTACACGCTGCAGGAGATGCTGACGGTCAAGTCCGACGACGTGAACGGGCGCACGAAGGTCTACGAGAACCTGGTGAAGGGCGAGCATACGATCGACGCGGGCATGCCCGAGTCGTTCAACGTGCTGGTGAAGGAAATCCGGTCGCTGGGGATCGACATCGATCTCGAGCGCAACTGAGAGCGAGGAGCTGAGCGATGAAAGCACTGCTCGATCTGTTCAAGCAGGTCCAGGAAGAGGAACACTTCGACGCGATCAAGATCGGCATCGCGTCGCCGGAGAAGATCCGGTCCTGGTCCTACGGCGAGGTCAAGAAGCCGGAGACCATCAACTACCGCACCTTCAAGCCCGAGCGCGACGGCCTGTTCTGCGCGAAGATCTTCGGGCCGATCAAGGACTACGAGTGCCTGTGCGGCAAGTACAAGCGCCTGAAGCACCGCGGCGTCATCTGCGAGAAGTGCGGCGTGGAGGTGACGCTCGCCAAGGTCCGCCGCGAGCGGATGGGCCACATCGAGCTGGCCAGCCCGACCGCGCACATCTGGTTCCTGAAGTCGCTGCCGTCGCGCCTGGGCATGGTGCTCGACATGACGCTGCGCGACATCGAGCGCGTGCTGTACTTCGAGGCGTACGTCGTCATCGAGCCGGGCATGACGCCGTTGAAGCGCTGCCAGCTGCTGACCGAGGACGACTTCCTCGCGAAGACCGAGGAGTTCGGCGACGAGTTCCGTGCCGAGATGGGCGCCGAGGGCGTGCGTGAGCTGCTGCGCTCGATCGACGTCGACCGCGAGGTCAACCGGTTGCGCGACGAGCTGGCCGCCACCTCGTCCGAAGCCAAGATCAAGAAGATCGCCAAGCGCCTGAAGGTCCTCGAGGGCTTCCAGAAGTCGGGCATCAAGCCCGAGTGGATGGTGCTCGAGGTGCTGCCGGTGCTGCCGCCCGAGTTGCGCCCGCTGGTGCCGCTGGACGGCGGCCGCTTCGCGACCTCCGACCTGAACGACCTGTACCGCCGGGTGATCAACCGGAACAACCGCCTCAAGCGCCTGCTGGAGCTGAAGGCGCCGGAGATCATCGTCCGCAACGAGAAGCGGATGCTGCAGGAGTCGGTCGACTCGCTGCTCGACAACGGCCGTCGCGGCAAGGCGATGACGGGCGCGAACAAGCGCGCGCTGAAGTCGCTGGCCGACATGATCAAGGGCAAGGGCGGCCGCTTCCGCCAGAACCTGCTCGGCAAGCGCGTCGACTACTCGGGCCGCTCGGTCATCGTGGTCGGCCCGCAGCTCAAGCTGCACCAGTGCGGCCTGCCGAAGCTGATGGCGCTCGAGCTGTTCAAGCCCTTCATCTTCAACAAGCTCGAGACGATGGGGGTCGCGACCACCATCAAGCAGGCGAAGAAGTTCGTCGAGAACCAGGAGCCCATCGTCTGGGACATCCTGGAAGAGGTGATCCGCGAGCACCCGGTGATGCTGAACCGGGCGCCGACGCTGCACCGCCTGGGCATCCAGGCGTTCGAGCCGGTGCTGATCGAGGGCAAGGCGATCCAGCTGCACCCGCTGGTCTGCGCGGCCTTCAACGCCGACTTCGACGGCGACCAGATGGCCGTGCACGTACCGCTGTCGCTCGAGGCGCAGCTCGAGGCGCGCGCGCTGATGCTCGCCTCGAACAACGTGCTGTTCCCGTCGAACGGAGAGCCGTCGATCGTCCCGTCGCAGGACATCGTGCTCGGCCTGTACTACACGACCCGCGAGAAGACCAACGCCCGTGGCGAGGGGATGATGTTCTCGAACGTGTCGGAGGTGCTGCGCGCCTACGACAACCGCGAGGTCGAGCTCGGCACGAAGATCACCGTGCGCCTGCACGAGTACGACCGCGACCGGGAGACCGGCGCGACCACGCCGCGCCTCATCCGCGCGGAGACCACGGTCGGCCGCGCGATCCTGTCGGAGATCCTGCCGAAGGGCCTGCCGTTCGAGTTCATCAACAAGGCGCTGAAGAAGAAGGAGATCTCGCGGCTGATCAACGCGTCGTTCCGGCGCTGCGGGCTGCGCGACACCGTCATCTTCGCCGACCAGCTGATGCAGAACGGCTTCCGGCTCGCCACGCGCGCCGGCATCTCGATCGCGATCAACGACATGCTGGTCCCGCCGCAGAAGACCACGCTGCTGGCCGCGGCCGAGGCCGAGGTCAAGGAGATCGAGCAGCAGTACACGTCCGGCCTCGTCACGCAGGGCGAGCGCTACAACAAGGTCGTCGACATCTGGTCGAAGGCCGGCGACGAGGTCGGCAAGGCGATGATGGACCAGCTCAAGGTCGAGAAGGTCCAGGACCGCCACGGCAAGACCGTCGAGCAGGAGTCGTTCAACGCCATCTACATGATGGCCGACTCGGGCGCCCGCGGCTCGGCCGCGCAGATCCGCCAGCTGGCGGGGATGCGGGGCCTGATGGCCAAGCCCGACGGCTCGATCATCGAGACGCCGATCACCGCGAACTTCCGCGAGGGCCTGAACGTCCTGCAGTACTTCATCTCGACGCACGGCGCTCGCAAGGGTCTCGCCGACACCGCGCTGAAGACCGCGAACTCGGGCTACCTGACGCGTCGCCTCGTCGACGTGACGCAGGACCTGGTGGTGGTCGAGGACGACTGCGGCACGACCAACGGCGTCGCGATGCGCGCGCTGGTCGAGGGCGGCGAGGTCATCGAGGCGCTGCGCGACCGCGTGCTCGGCCGCGTGGTGGTCTCCGACGTCGTCGACCCCGAGTCGCAGGTCACGCTGTACGAGTCGGGCACGATGCTCGACGAGGACATGGTCGACGACATCGAGAAGCGCGGCATCGACGAAGTGCGCGTGCGCACCCCGCTCACCTGCGACACCCGCTACGGCCTGTGCGCCAAGTGCTACGGCCGCGACCTCGGCCGCGGCACGCTGGTGAACTCCGGCGAGGCGGTCGGCGTGATCGCCGCGCAGTCGATCGGCGAGCCCGGCACCCAGCTGACGATGCGGACCTTCCACATCGGCGGCGCGGCGTCGCGCGCGGCGGTCGCGAGCTCGATCGAGGCGAAGTCCAACGGCACGGTGCGCTTCACCGCCACCATGCGCTACGTGACGAACGCCAAGGGCGAGCCGGTGGTGATCACCCGCTCCGGCGAGGTGCTGATCCAGGACGACAACGGCCGCGAGCGCGAGCGCCACAAGGTGCCGTACGGCGCGATCCTGCAGGCCGGCGACGGCAAGCAGGTGAAGGCCGGCGCGGTGCTGGCGACCTGGGACGCGCTGACCCGTCCGATCATCACCGAGTACGCCGGCACGGTGAAGTTCGAGAACGTCGAGGAAGGCGTGACGGTCGCCAAGCAGATCGACGAGGTCACCGGCCTGTCGACGCTGGTGGTCATCGACGCCAAGCGCCGCAGCGCGTCGTCCAAGGGCGTGCGCCCGCAGGTCAAGCTGATCGACGAGCGCGGCGAGGAGGCGAAGATCGCCGGCACCGACCACTCGGTGACGATCTCGTTCCCGGTCGGCGCGCTGATCACCGTGCGTGACGGCCAGACCGTTGCGGTCGGCGAGGTGCTCGCCCGGATCCCGCAGGAGTCGCAGAAGAACCGCGACATCACCGGGGGCCTGCCGCGGGTGGCCGAGCTGTTCGAGGCGCGCGCGCCGAAGGACGCCGGCATGCTCGCGGACGTCACCGGCACGGTGTCGTTCGGCAAGGACACCAAGGGCAAGCAGCGCCTGGTCATCACCGACCTGGACGGCAACGCCCACGAGTTCCTGATCCCGAAGGACAAGAACGTGCTGGTGCACGACGGCCAGGTGGTGAACAAGGGCGAGATGATCGTCGACGGCCCGGCCGATCCGCACGACATCCTGCGCCTGCTCGGCATCGAGGCGCTCGCGCGCTACATCGTCGACGAGGTGCAGGACGTCTACCGCCTGCAGGGCGTGAAGATCAACGACAAGCACATCGAGGTGATCGTCCGCCAGATGCTGCGTCGCGTTCAGGTCACCGTGCCCGGCGACACGCCGTTCATCACCGGCGAGCAGGTCGAGCGCTCGGAGATCCTCGACGAGAACGACAAGGCGATCGCGGCGGGCAAGCTGCCGGCGACCTACGACAACATCCTGCTCGGCATCACGAAGGCGTCGCTGTCGACCGACTCGTTCATCTCGGCGGCCTCGTTCCAGGAGACCACGCGTGTCCTGACCGAGGCGGCGATCATGGGCAAGAAGGACGACCTGCGCGGCCTGAAGGAGAACGTGATCGTCGGCCGCCTGATCCCGGCGGGCACCGGCCTCGCGTACCACCGCGCGCGCCGCGAGAAGGAGAACGCGGAGGCGCAGGAGCAGCAGGCGCTCGCCGCGGCGGAGGCGCTGTTCGCGCCGCCGACCGCGCTCGATGCGCAGCAGGCCGAGGCGGAAGCCCAGGCCGCGGGGGGCGAGGGCGGCGCGAGCTGAGCGTCGCTCCGGCGCCCTGCGTCCCGACGGAAACGCCCGGCCTCGGCCGGGCGTTTCCGTTTGGTGCGCCGCGCCCGCGGATTGCCTGGATGGATGAGCGGTGTGAGAATTCCGAGTGAATACATGCGTCTGTCACATGACGTACCTAGACTCGCCGCCCACACGGGCTGCCCGACGGGGGCGGCCGCTCCCGACAAGAAAACCCAGACCGAGGTGATCGCAATGCGTCTCACGTTCCCGTTCCGGCCCCTGCGCCGCGCCCTCGTCTCCGCGCTGCTCGGCGCAGCCGTCGCCCTGCCGGCCGCGGCGCAGCAGCGCCCCGTCGAGATCCAGATGTGGATGGGCCTCACCGGCCAGGGGGGCGAGCTGCTGACCCGCTTCGGCGAGGACTTCAACAAGACGCAGAACGACTACCGGGTGGTCGTGTCGTTCAAGGGCCAGTATCCCGAGCAGCGCGCCGCCGCGGTGGCGGCCTTCCGGGCCGGCAACCCGCCGCACATCATGCAGATGTTCGATGCCGGCAGCGGCGACATGATGCACGCCCGCGGCGCCGTGGTGCCGGTGAGCGAGGTGTTCAAGCGCGCCGGCCTGCAGTTCGACCCCGCCGACTTCATCCCGCCCGCGCGCGGCTACTACGGCCTGCCCAACGGCGAGCTGCTGTCGATGCCGTTCAACGTGAGCACGACGGTCCTCTTCTACAACAAGGACGCGTTCCGCAAGGCCGGCCTCGACCCGGAGAAGCCGCCCCAGACCTGGCCGCAGCTCGTCGAGGCCGCCAAGAAGATCCGCGGCACCAACGCCGCCGCCTGCGGCTTCACCACCACCTGGGTGGCCTGGGTGATGCTCGAGCAGTTCGCCTCGCGCCACAACGTCGCGTTCGGCACCCGGGGCAACGGCCGCGGCGGGCTCGACGCGTCGCTGCAGCTGGCCGACAACAAGCTGCTCGAGCGCCAGATCCAGACCCTCGTGGAGATGCAGAAGGACAAGAGCTTCGACTACGGCGGCCGCAGCAACGACGCCGCCGCGAAGTTCATCAGCGGCGAGTGCGCGATGCTCACGCAGAGCTCCGGCGGCCTGGGCGCGATCGCGCGCGACGCGAAGTTCGCCTTCGGCACGGCGCAGATGCCGCACTGGCCCGACGTCAAGGGCGCGCCCTACGCCACCACCATCGGCGGCGCCTCGCTCTGGGTGTTCAACGCCCCCAACCGCAGCCAGGCCGAGTTCCGCGGCGTCGCGCAGTTCCTGAACTACCTGCGCAGCGACAAGGTGATGACGGAGTGGGCCAAGAGCACCGGCTTCCTGCCCGCCACCAACAGCGCCTTCAAGGCGATGCAGGACGAAGGCTTCTTCGCGAAGAACCCGGGCCGCGACGTGCCCATCCTGAGCCTGATCAGCGCCGCCAAGGGCGAGAACACCAACGGCTACCGCTTCGGCCGCTGGACCGAGGTCCGCGACGTGTTCCACGAGGAGGTCGAGCGGGCGCTGCAGGGCAAGCAGAGCGCGGCCGACGCCCTGCGCAACACCGAGCGTCGCGGCAACGCGCTGCTGCGCGCGTTCGAGCGCACCGCGAGCTGAGCATCCGGGCCACGACGCCCACGCCGCGGCGGCCCCGGACGGGCCGCCGCCTTGCTTCTTGCGCGGCCGGCGCGCACTCCAGCTAGCATCGCTTCCATGCAGCGCCGGGTCGTCTTCCCCCACCGACTGCTGCCCTGGCTGCTGCTGGGGCCGCAGCTGGCGGTGACGCTCGTCTTCTTCTACTGGCCCGGCGCGCAGGCGCTGTACATGAGCGTGCTGCAGCAGGACGCCTTCGGCGCCAGCGTGCAGTTCGTCGGGCTGGAGAACTTCCGCGCGGTCTTCGCTGACGAGAGCTACGTGCAGGCGTTCTGGCGCACGCTGTACTTCTCGGCCGCCGTCACGGTGCTGGCGATGGTGCCCGCGCTTCTGCTCGCGGTGATGGCCGATCGCATCGTGCGGGGCGCCACCGCGTACACGACCGCGATGCTGATCCCCTACGCGATCGCACCCGCGGTGGCCGGCGTGCTGTGGCTGTTCATGTTCAACCCCTCGATCGGCGTGCTGGCCTGGTGGTTGAAGGCGGCGGGCATCTCCTGGAACCCCACGCTCGACGGATCCGACGCGATGTGGCTCGTGATCTTCGCCTCGGCCTGGAAGCAGATCGCCTACAACTTCCTGTTCTTCCTGGCCGGGCTGCAGAGCATCCCGAAGAGCCTGCTCGAAGCCGCCGCCATCGACGGCGCGCGACCGCTGCGCCGCTTCTGGACCATCGTCTTCCCGCTGCTGTCGCCGACCACCTTCTTCCTGCTGGTCGTCGGGCTGGTGTACGCGTTCTTCGACACCTTCGGCATCATCAGCGCGATCACGCAGGGCGGGCCGGCCGCGGCCACCGAGACGCTGGTCTACAAGGTCTACAAGGACGGCGTCCACAACCTCGACCTCGGCGGCAGCGCCGCGCAGAGCGTGGTGCTGATGGTGCTGGTGGTCGGCCTGACCATCCTCCAGTTCCGCTTCGTCGAGCGCCGGGTGCACTACGGATGAGCGGCGCCGCCGCGACCGCCGATCCGCTGCGCCCGGGCATGGCCTGGCTGGCGCACGCCGTGCTGTGGGCGGGCCTCGCCGTCACGGCCTTCCCGCTGTACATCGCCTTCGTGGCCAGCACCCTGACCGCACCCGACGTGGCGCAGGCGCCGATGCCCGTGCTGCCCGGCGCGCACGGCCTGGACACCTACCGCGCCATCCTGCTCGAGGGCATGAAGGGCACCTACCTCAGCCCGCCGGTCTGGCGGATGATGTGGAACAGCCTGCTGATGGCGATGATCATCACCGCAGGGAAGATCGCGCTCAGCCTGCTGTCGGCCTACGCGATCGTGTTCTTCAGCTTCCCCGGCCGGATGGTGGCCTTCTGGATCATCTTCCTCACCCTGATGCTGCCGGTGGAGGTGCGCATCCTGCCCACCTACGCGGTCGTCAGCGACCTCGGCCTCATCAACACGATGACCGGGCTGACGCTGCCGCTGATCGCCAGCGCCACCGGCACCCTGCTGTTCCGCCAGTTCTTCCTCACCATCCCCGACGAGCTGGTCGAGGCCGCGCGCGTCGACGGCGCCGGCCCGTTGCGCTTCTTCAAGGACGTGGTCCTGCCGCTGTCGGCCACCAACATCGCGGCGCTGTCGGTGATCCTGTTCATCTACGGGTGGAACCAGTACCTGTGGCCGCTGCTGATCACCACCGACAACCGGCTCGACACCATCGTCGTGGGCATCACGAAAATGATCGGCACTGGGGACGCCACCACCGACTGGCCGCAGGTGATGGGCACCACGCTGCTGGCGGTGCTACCGCCGGCGCTGGTGGTGGTGCTGATGCGGCGCTGGTTCGTCAAGGGCCTGGTCGACAGCGAGAAATAGGTTCAGGACGAAGAGGAACCGAGACGATGGCATCCATCAGCCTGCGCCGGGTGGTCAAGCGCTACGGCAGCGGGGCTTCGGCCAACCAGGTGATCCACGGCGTGGATGCCGAGATCCCCGACGGGGAGTTCGTCGTCATCGTCGGCCCCAGCGGCTGCGGCAAGAGCACGCTGCTGCGCATGGTCGCGGGCCTGGAGGCGATCAGCGGCGGCGAGATCGCCATCGGCGGGCGCGTGGTCAACGACATCGAGCCGAGCGAGCGCGACATCGCGATGGTGTTCCAGAACTACGCGCTCTATCCGCACTTCAAGGTCTTCGACAACATGGCCTACGGGCTGCGCATCCGCAAGCTGCCGGAGGCCGAGGTCAGGGCGCGGGTCGAGAAGGCGGCCAAGACGCTCGAGCTGTCGCACCTGCTCGACCGCAAGCCGCGCCAGCTCTCGGGCGGCCAGCGCCAGCGCGTCGCCATGGGCCGCGCCATCGTGCGCCAGCCGCAGGTGTTCCTGTTCGACGAGCCGCTGTCCAACCTCGACGCCAAGCTGCGGGCCCAGACGCGGCTCGAGATCCGGAAGCTGCACGCCGAGCTCGGCGTCACCAGCCTGTTCGTCACGCACGACCAGGTGGAGGCGATGACGCTGGCCGAGCGCATGATCGTGATGAACGGCGGACGCATCGAGCAGATCGGCACGCCCGAGCAGGTCTACGGCACCCCGGCCAGCACCTTCGTGGCCGGCTTCATCGGCTCGCCGCCGATGAACCTGATGCAGGGTCGCGGCGAGGGGACGGGCTTCGCGATCGACGGCGGTCTGCTGCCGCTGCCCGTTCCCGCGCCCCGCACCGGTCCGCTGATGCTCGGCGTGCGTCCGGAACACGCGGTGCTCGACCCCGCGGGCGCCTGGCCGCTGAAGGTCGAGATGCTGGAGATGCTGGGCGCGGAGCGGCTGGTCTACGGCCGGCTGGGCGACGCGATGTTCACGCTGCGGATCGAGGGCACGCTGGCGCCGCCGCAGCGCGGCGAGGTGGTGCGCATGGCCGTGCGGCCGCAGCATCTGCACTGGTTCGATCCGGACACGGGACAGCGGGTCGGGACCTGACCGCCGTCGGGGCGCGGCGGTCGGCCCCCGCGCCTCGCGGTCAGCCTCCGGCGACGACCGCCGCCGCGGCCTCGAGCCCGCCTTCGCCGTGCGGCACGCCGATCGCCTTGAGCCCCGCCCCGATGCATCCCAGCGTGCCCATCAGCGAGTGCGCGCTCAGGTGGCCCATGTGGCCGACGCGGAAGAAGTCGTGCCAGCGCGGGTCGTCGGGCGGCGCCATGCCGATCCCGATGCCGAGCGTGAGGCCCGCGTGCCGCTCGGTCCACTCCCGCAGCCGCGTGCCGTGGCCGGGCAGCGCGAGCGCGGTGACCGCGTGGCTGCGGTGCGCGCGCTCGCGCACGTTCAGGCGCACGCCGCCCGGCCGCTCCCAGGCCTCGAAGGCCGCCCACACCGCACGGGCGAGCGTCGCGTGGCGCGCCCACACCGCCTCGACACCCTCCTCGAGGATCATGTCGAGCGACTCGCGCAAACCATGCAGGTGGTGCGTCGGCGCAGTGCCGTTGAAGCGGTGCGAGGGGGTGGGCGGGTCGGCGCGCTGGCGCCAGTCCCAGTGGCGGGTCACGCACGACGCAGTCTCGCGCGCCCGGTCGGCGCGTTCGCCGAAGAACACGAAGGCCATGCCGGGTGGGCACATCAGGCCCTTCTGGGAGCCTGCGACCAGTACGTCGAGGCCCCATTCGTCCATCTCGATGCGGTCGCAGCCGAGCGAGGCGATCGCGTCGACCTGCAGCAGCGCCGGGTGCTTCGCCGCGTCGATCTCGCGGCGGATGGCGGCGAGGTCGGAGCGCAGCGAGGTCGAGGTGTCGACGTGCACGACCAGCACCGAGCGGATCTCGTGCGCCGGATCGGCGCGCAGCCGCTCGCCGATGCGCGCCGCGTCGATCGGCGAGGCGGTGCCGAAGTCGATCGTCTCGACGCGCAGGCCGAGGCCCTCGGCCATCTCGACCCAGCCGCGGCCGAACGCGCCGGTCAGCGGCACCAGCACGAGGTCGCCGCGCGAGTGCGTGTTCGCGAGCGACGCCTCCCACGCGGTGTGCCCGTTGCCGATGTACATCGCGAGCCGCTGCCCGGTGCGCGCGACGCGCTTCAGGTCGGGCACCAGCGAGCGGGTCATCTCGACGAGCGCGCCGGTGTAGATGTTCGGCGAGGCGCGGTGCATCGCGCGCAGCACGCGCTCGGGGACGATCGAGGGGCCGGGGATCGCGAGGGTCTGCGGGCCGTGGGCGAGGGTCATCGGAGGCGGGCCGCGCGGGGCGGCGATGGCTGGGGGCGGCGCGCCCATTGTCCCACGGGGGGTCGCGGGGTCCGGCGGCCGTCCGTCGCGACCGCGCGTCGGGACCGCCCGTCGGGCGGAGACCCCACGGCGTGAAGGATGTCGTTGACCGGCGGCACGGCCGCTGGTCGAATCGCGCTTCCTCCTTCGGGGAGTAGCCGGCGGGGACCCTCGGGTCCCGCTGCCGCGGCATCGACAGTTCGATGTCCGGTCGACGTGGCGGTCGGTCGGACGTCCGGTGCAGCGACCCGGCGCGCGCGAGGCGCGTCCGGCACGGCGAGACCAGCGAGGACCTTCGCGCAACCCGCATCCGCCCGCCACGGCGGCACGAAAGGTCCTGCCCCGATGGTCTCCACCGGTACGCCCCTCATGTGGTCGCTGTTCGCGGCCTTCGTCGTCGTCGCGCTCGCGGTCGACTTCCTCGCCATGCGCAAGCAGGGCGCCCACGCCGTCTCGATGAAGGAGGCTGGCGTCTGGTCGCTGATCTGGGTCGGCGTCTCGTTCGTCTTCGTCGGCTGGCTCTGGTGGACGCTCGGCGGCGGCTCGGGCGACGCGGCCCGCGAGGCGGTCGCGAACGCGAAGGCGCTCGAGTTCGTCACCGGCTACCTGGTCGAGAAGGCGCTCGCGGTCGACAACATCTTCGTGTTCCTGATGATCTTCACCTACTTCGCGGTGCCGTCCGAGTACCAGAAGCGGGTGCTGATGATCGGCATCCTCGGCGCGCTCGTGCTGCGCGCGGTGATGATCCTGATCGGCGCGTGGCTGATCGCCCAGTTCCACTGGATCCTCTACGTGTTCGGCGCGTTCCTGGTGTTCACCGGCGTGAAGATGTGGTGGGCCGCAGGGCAGGAGCCGGACCTGGGCAACAACCCGGCGCTGAAGTGGATCAACCGCCGCGTGAAGGTCTCGCCCGACTACGACGGCGAGCGCTTCTTCACGGTGAGGGACGGCGTGCGGATGGCCACGCCGCTCCTCGTCGTGATCCTGCTGATCGGCATCGTCGACCTGGTGTTCGCGGTCGACTCGATCCCGGCGATCTTCGCGATCACCACCGATCCGTTCATCGTGCTGACCTCGAACGTGTTCGCGATCCTCGGCCTGCGCGCGATGTACTTCCTGCTCGCCGGCATGCACGAGCGCTTCCACCTGCTGTCGTACGGCCTGGCGATCGTGCTCGCGTTCATCGGCACGAAGATGCTGCTGATCGACGTCTGGAAGATCCCGGTCGCGTGGTCGCTCGGCTTCACCGTGGTGGTGCTCGCCGCGACGATGCTGCTGTCTCTGCGGATCCCGCCGCGCGAGGGCGCCGCGACGGGCGGCGCCTACCCGTTCGCGGCGAAGAAGCGCGACCGCGCGGCGCGCGAGGCCTGACCGGGGTATCGGGAGCGAGCCTCAGGGCGCGCCCCGCCGATCGCGGGAGCGCTCAGCGGCCGGTGAGCGCGGCCATCCGCGCGACGACCTCGGCCGGCTCGGCGCGTCGACGCCAGTTGGCGTCGACGTGGGTCCACTCGACGCGGCCGTCGCGGCCGACGAGGTACGCCGCGGGCAGCGGCAGCGTCCAGCCGCTGGCCTCGCCGTCGTGCGGTCCGCCCATGCCGCTGGAGAGGTACGCGTCGCGCAGCGCGGGCGCGACCTCGTAGGCAACGCCGAAGCAGCGCGCGAGCGTGTTGGCCGGGTCGGCGACCATGTGGAACTCGAGCCGGTCGCGCTCGCGCATGAGCGCGATCTCGCGCTCGTCCTGCGGCGCGACCGCGACCAGCCGGCCGCCGAGCGCCCGGATCCGCGGCAGCGCGCGCTGCCACGCGCGCAGCTCGAGCGTGCAGAACGGGCACCAGCGCCCGAGGTAGAACACCAGCACCAGCGGGCCGTCCCGCACCAGGTCGGGCAGCCGCACGCGGCCGTCGGGCGCATCGGGCAGCGCCACGTCGGGCAGCGCGTCGCCGACCTTGAGCGCCCGCGCGAGCCGTCCCGAGGCGGCGAGCGCGCGCGCCTCGCCGTCGAGCGCGGCCGCCACCGAAGGCGCACGCTCGGAAGCGTGGCGCCAGTAGGCGTCGAGCAGGGCGGACAGCGGCGTGGTGTCGTTCATGGTCGCGCTCGGGGCCGAGACGGCCTCTCGCCCCCGTCGGTCGCGCAGGGACCCGCAAGCTGACGTCCCCGGCGTGACATCGGCGTTTCCCGGTGCGTACCATCCGCCCATGACCGGCGCGCCCGACCCTTCGATCCCCGCCACGCTCGAGCCGCCGCGGCTCGAGCACCTGTGCGACCTCGCGGTCGCGGTGACCGCGCCGATCGAGGCCGGCGACGGCCCGTTCGGCCTGCGCCGCGTGATCCCGATCGCCGGCGGCACGGTGCGCGGCGCGGCGATGCGCGGCCGCGTGCTGCCCGCCGGCGCCGACTTCCAGCTGATCGTCGCCGGCGGCACCGTCGCGACGCTCGATGCGCGCTACCTGATCGAGCTCGACGACGGCGCGACGCTCTTCGTGCACAACACCGCGCTGCGGCACGCGTCGGCCGAGGACTCGGCGCGGATCCGCCGCGGCGAGCCGGTCGACCCATCGCGCGTCTACTTCCGCTGCCAGCCGCGCTTCGAGACCGGCGACGCGCGCTGGGCGTGGCTGCACGAGCGCCAGTTCGTCGGCCGCGGCGTGCGCCGGCCCGACGCGGTCCACCTGTCGTTCTGGCAGGTGCTCTGACCGTGCGCGGCCTCCTGGCCGCGCTCGGCCGGCAGGCGCGCTGGGCGCTGCCTGCCGGTGTCTTCGTGGGCATCCTCGTGCCGGACCTCGCGGCCGCGGCGCGCTGGCTGCTGACGCCGGCGGTGATCGGCACGCTGACCGCCGCGCTGCTGCGGCTCGACTGGGAAGGGCTCGCGCGGCAGATGCGCCGTCCGGCGCGGCCCGCGTGGGTCGTCGCCTGGCTGCTGGTCGGCTCGCCGGCCGCGGTCTGGGTGCTGACCGGGCTGCTCGGCATCGACGCCGAGACGCGGCTCGTGCTGCTGCTGCAGGCGGCCGCGCCGCCGATCGGCTCGGCGGCGGTGTTCGCCCTGATCCTCGGCGTCGACGGCCTGCTCGCGATGGTCGGCGCGGTCACGGCGACGCTGCTGCTGCCGCTGACGCTGACCCCGCTGGTCGCGCTGCTGCTGCCCGCCGCCGGCGTGCAGGTCGACCTCGCCGCGTTCGCCGCCCGGGTCGCACTGGTGGTCGCCGCGCCGTTCGCGATCGCCGTCGCGCTGCGCGCGGTGCTCGGCCGCGAGCGGCTCGCCCGGCACGACGACGTGCTCGGCGGGGTGAACGTGGTGCTGCTGGTGGTGTTCGCGGTCGCGGTGATGGACGGCGTGACGACCACCCTGCTCGCCGACCCGCCGCGGATCCTGAAGCTGCTCGCCGCCGCCTGCATCGCGGCGGTGGTGCTGCACGCGGCCGGCTGGGCGCTGCTCGCGCGCGCCGGCCCGTCGGTCGCGTGGGCCTCGGCGCTGCTGTCGGGCAACCGGAACATGGGGCTGATGCTCGCGATCACCGCCGGCACCGCCGGACCGGCGTTCTCGCTCTACGTCGGGATCGCGCAGATCCCGATGTACTTTGCGCCGCTGCTGCTCGGGCCGGCGGTGCGCCGGAGCTTCCGAAGGGAGTGAGTGCAGGCTCCGGACAGAGCCCTCACTCCGCCTTGGCGCCCGAGTCCTTGATCACCTTCGCCCACTTGACGATCTCGGCCTGCTGGGTCTTCGCCAGGTCCTCGGGGCCGCCGAGGATCGGGTCGAGGCCGAGGGTCCGCATCTTCGCCTGCACGTCGGGCAGGTTGAAGATCCGGACGATCTCGGCGTGCAGCCGGTCGACGACCGGCCGCGGCGTGCCGGCCGGCGCGAACACCGCGAACCACGAGGTCGCCTCGAAGCCGGGCAGGCCCTGCTCGGCGATCGTCGGGATCTCGGGCGCCGAGGCCGAGCGCTTGCTGCTCGTGACGCCGATCGCGCGCAGCTTGCCCTCGCGCACCACCGGGATCGCCGACGGCATGTTGTCGAACATCATCGTGATCTGCCCGCCGAGCAGGTCGGGGATCGCGAACTGCCGGCCCTTGTAGGGGATGTGCTGGGTCTTGACCCCGGCCAGGCTGTTGAAGAGTTCGCCCGAGACGTGGACCGAGGTGCCGATGCCCGGCGAGCCGAAGGTCAGCTGTCCGGGCTTGGCCTTGGCCAGCGCGATCAGCTCCTGCAGGTTCTTCGCCGGCACGTCGTTGTTGACGACCAGCAGGTTCGGCGTGGAGGCGATCAGGGTCACCGGTGCGAAGTCCTTGACCATGTCGTACGGCATCTTCGCGTACAGCGAGCCGTTGATCGCGTGCGTGCCGACCGTGCCCATCACCAGCACGTGGCCGTCGGGCTGCGCGCGCGCCACCTCGCCCGCGCCGATGTTGCCGCCGGCGCCCGGCTTGTTGTCGACGATCATGGTGTGACCCCAGGCGGGGTCGAGCTTCTCGGAGATCGTGCGGGCGAGGATGTCGGGGGCGCCGCCGGTGGGGAAGGTGACGACCATCCGGATCGGCTTGCTCGGGAAGGTCTGGGCGGCGGCGGTGCCGGCGACGACGGCCAGCAGCGCGCCGGCGACGGCGGTCAGGATCTTCATCTGGGGTCTCCTCGGGTGTCGCGGCCGGCCCCGGGAGTGCCGTCCGCGCGGGCCGGGATTGTGGCACGCGACCCGCCCGCGGCGCCGACGGCACCCGCTCCGGCCGACGCGGTTGACCCCGTGCCGCGCTTCGCACTATACTCGCAGGTTCTTCGGGATGCTCGTCCCGGCGCTCTTTGGTGGTGGGTCGCTCACGCTTGGCGACGCCGCGCATGGGGGCCGGCAGCGTTCCAGCCGTCCAGCCTTCGACCCCAAGCCCGAGCATCCGAATGCCCACCATCAACCAGCTGGTCCGCAAGCCCCGCGAACTGGCCCACGCCAAGAGCAAGAGCCCCGCGCTGCAGGATTCCCCGCAGCGGCGTGGCGTCTGCACCCGCGTCTACACCACGACCCCGAAGAAGCCGAACTCCGCCCTGCGGAAGGTCGCCAAGGTGCGCCTGACCAACGGCTTCGAGGTCATCTCGTACATCGGCGGCGAGGGCCACAACCTGCAGGAGCACTCGGTCGTGCTGATCCGCGGCGGCCGCGTCAAGGACCTGCCCGGCGTGCGCTACCACATCGTGCGCGGCTCGCTGGACCTGCAGGGCGTCAAGGACCGGAAGCAGGCGCGCTCGAAGTACGGCGCCAAGCGGCCCAAGAAGGCATAGCCGGGGCGCCGGGCACTGCCCTGCGAGCGAGCACTGCTCGCCGCCGGCGGAGCGGGCGCCGCATGCGTGCGGCGCACGGCTGCATCGAGAACGTGAATCCGCCGGGAGGCGGCCATCCGAATCGCCGGTCCACGGACCGGTCCCGTGGCGGTCTATCGGCACCTGCCGATACCGTCGAGTAAGCGACCGTTCCCCCGACGGCCTCGTCCCGAGGCGCGGGTCCAGGACGGTCATGGAAGGGCGACCTTCCGGCTGAACCATTGAGGTGTGAACCATGCCCCGTCGTCGCGAAGTTCCCAAGCGTCTCGTCCTGCCGGATCCGCTGTACGGCTCCGAGGACGTCACCAAGTTCATCAACGTGCTGATGCTGTCGGGCAAGAAGGCCGTCGCCGAGCGGATGCTCTACGGCGCGTTCGACACCATCAAGACCAAGTCCGGCAAGGACCCGCTCGAGGTGTTCGGCCAGGCGCTGAACAACGCGCGCCCGATGGTCGAGGTCAAGAGCCGCCGCGTCGGCGGCGCGAACTACCAGGTGCCGGTCGAGGTGCGTCCGGTGCGCCGGATGGCGCTCGCGATGCGCTGGCTGCGCGAGGCCGCGAAGAAGCGCGGCGAGAAGTCGATGGGCCTGCGCCTGGCCAACGAGCTGATGGAGGCCTCCGAGAACCGCGGCGGCGCCGTCAAGCGCCGCGACGAGGTCCACCGGATGGCCGAGGCCAACAAGGCCTTCGCGCACTTCCGATTCTGAACACCGCTTCACCCTGACCGCCGGGCCCACGAGGCCCCGAAGGATCGACCATGGCCCGCAAGACTCCCATCGAGCGCTACCGGAACATCGGCATCTCGGCTCACATCGACGCCGGGAAGACGACCACGACCGAGCGCATCCTGTTCTACACCGGCGTCAACCACAAGATCGGCGAGGTGCACGACGGCGCCGCGACGATGGACTGGATGGAACAGGAGCAGGAGCGCGGGATCACGATCACCTCGGCCGCGACGACCTGCTTCTGGAAGGGCATGGACATGTCCTTCCCGGAGCACCGCATCAACATCATCGACACCCCCGGGCACGTCGACTTCACGATCGAGGTCGAGCGCTCGATGCGCGTGCTCGACGGCGCGTGCATGGTCTACTGCGCGGTCGGTGGCGTGCAGCC